>JBBSBK010000101.1:0-12859 GCA_038251315.1 Rhodobacterales bacterium
AGGTGGCTGAGCGATATCTGCGCAAACCCGATGTCACGCGCGATGGCTCCGATCGAGGTCTCGTGACCGTGAAAACGGTAGCCGTGCATCAGGGCCACCGCGACTGACCGGAACCCGGCGTCGTAGGCCCTTTGCAGATCCGTGCGCACCGCGTCGGTGTCCAGCGGCCGGATCACCGTGCCGTCGGCGGCGCACCTCTCGTCAACCTCGATCACCCGTTCATACAACAATTCGGGCAGGCGGATATTCAGGTCGAACAGGCGCGGTCGGTTCTGATAGCCGATCCGCAGCAGATCCCCGAACCCCTTGGTGATCAGCAGGACAGTCCGGTCGCCCTTGCGTTCCAGCAGGGCGTTGGTCGCGACGGTGGTGCCCATCTTGACGGCTTCAACAGCACCGTCCGGAAGGGCCATCGGCCCGGAAAGGCCCAGCATGTCGCGGATTCCCTTGACGGCGGCATCGGCGTAGCGTTCGGGATTTTCGGACAGCAGTTTACAAGTCAGCAAAGTGCCATCGGGCTTGCGGGCGACGATGTCGGTAAAGGTGCCGCCACGGTCGACCCAGAACTGCCATGCCTTGCCCATGTCGGCATCTTGCGGCATCGCCTACAACAGACTGCGCAGATAACGGCCATAATCGTTCTTGGCATAGCAATCGGCCAATTCAGCCAGCCGTTCGCGGTCGATCCAGCCCTTTTCAAAGGCGATCTCTTCGGGGCTGCCGGTCTGCATGCCCTGCCGCGTTTCCAGCGTGCGCACGAAATTGGAGGCGTCGAGCAGACTGCCGTGGGTGCCGGTGTCGAGCCAGGCATAACCCCGGCCCATCCGTTTCAGGACCAGACTGTCATCGGCCAGATATGTTTCCAGCAGCGACGTGATTTCCAGCTCGCCGCGCGCCGAAGGCCAGATCTGCGCGGCCCGTTCCGGCGCGGTCCCGTCAAGAAAATACAAACCCGTCACTGCATAGTTCGATGCCGGTATGTCAGGCTTTTCCACGATTCCGCGCACCCGGCCATCATCGTCGAATTCCAGCACGCCATAGCGTTCAGGGTCGGCGACCCGGTAGCCGAACACGGTGCCGCCCGTGGTCTGGGCCCCCGCCTCGACCAGCAGTTCGGGCAATCCGTGACCAAAAAAGATGTTGTCGCCCAGCACCATGGCCGATGGTGCCCCGGCCAGAAAATCGGCCGCCAGCAGATAGGCCTGCGCCAGTCCTTCGGGGGCAGGCTGTTCGATATAGGTCAGGCGAAGCCCCCATTGCGCCCCGTCGCCCAGCAACCGCTTAAACTGAGCCTGATCTTCGGGGGTGGTGATGACCGCGATGTCGCGAATTTCGGCCAGCATCAGCGCCGTCAGCGGGTAATAGATCATCGGCTTGTCGTAGATCGGCAAAAGCTGCTTGGACACGCCGAGCGTCACCGGGTAAAGCCGGGTGCCCGATCCCCCGGCCAGAATGATACCCTTGCGCTGCATGATGCGGTTGTTTCCTTGCCGGTTACCTGGTCTTTTGGGTTGCATATCCCTATCCGCCCAGCCGGTCCAGCACCGCTGCCAGCCCGGTCTGCCAATCTGGGCGCTCGATCCCGAATGCCGTTGTCAGTCTGCTGCAATCCAGACGTGAATTGGCCGGACGACGGGTGGGGGTCGGATAGTCGGCAGTCTGGATGCCGATGACCATGACATCCAGGCCGGACATCGCGAAAACCGCTTCGGCAAAGCCTTTCCAGCTGACATCGGGGGTGCCGGCGAAATGATACGTGCCGCTGTGGCCCGGATTTTCGGCCAACCCGGCCACGATGCGCAGGCAAGCGGCGGCGATATCGGCTGCCGGGGTCGGCCCGCCGATCTGGTCGTCGACCACGCGCAGTGCCTCGCCGGTGGTGTCCCGTGTCTGACCCAATCGCAGCATGGTTTTCACGAAATTATTCCCGTCTGCTGAAAAAACCCACGACGTGCGCAGGATCGCATGGACCCCGCGCGCCGCCCGCACCGCAATTTCGCCCGCCAATTTTGTCGACCCATAGACGCCGAGCGGCCCGGTCGGGTCGTTCGGGCGGTAGGGCATGTCGCCCGACCCGTCAAAGACGTAGTCGGTGGACAGATGGATCAGCGGGATGGCGCGGTCGGCACATGCCCGCGCCATGGCGCCGGGGGCATCGGCATTGACGCTTTGTGCCAGTCCGGACTCGGACTCTGCCCGGTCCACGGCAGTATAAGCGGCGGCGTTGATCACGGCAGCGGGGGCATGGGTGCCGATGGCGGCAGCAATTGCACCCGGATTGGTCAGATCGCAGGCAGCGCGGTCCAGGCCGACCATATTGGCCCCGCCCGCCCGCACAAGGGCGCGCCCCACCTGACCGTCACATCCGAAAACAAGAATCTTTCCGCCGGACATCATCGTTCCTTTCAGGGCAAATCAGGCTCTGTGCTGCCACACACCATCGCAGGTTTGCAGGCGGCATCACCAGCCCTGATTATCCCGATTGCAGCGCACCGTCTTTTCCAACCGTTGAGCAACGTTGATTGCCGGCAGGTTGATCCGATGCAATGTGCCGCACATTGATTCCCTAGCTCAGGCAACGTATAAACAGGGCTGTACCGGCTTGACGGGGCTGGCCTGCAGCAGGGCGATCGCCCGCCAATGGTTCGGGTAGTGACCCGGTTTAACCGCGAACGTGAATCGAGCCATATGATGCCCCCGACTCAATCTGCGCCCGACTCCGCCCGCACCATTCTGGCGACCGCCGCCCGGGTTCTCGATATCGAAGGCCAGGCCGTGATGCGGATGGGGCGCAACCTGCCGTCAGGGTTCGTGCACGCGGTCGAACAGATTTTGGCGACCAAGGGTCGGGTGATCCTCTCGGGGATCGGAAAATCTGGCCATATCGCCCGCAAGATCGCCTCGACACTGGCGTCGACCGGCACGCCGTCCTATTTTGTCCATCCGGCCGAGGCGAGCCACGGCGATCTGGGCATGGTAACCAAGGGCGACCTTTGCATTCTGATTTCAAATTCCGGCGAAACCACAGAACTCGGCGATCTGATCCACCACACAAGGCGTTTTTCGATCCCGCTGATCGGGATTTCGGGGCGCGCCGACAGCACCCTGATGCGGGCCGCCGATATCGCCCTTTTGCTGCCTGCCGAACCCGAGGCCTGCACCATCGGCATCGCCCCGACCACTTCGACCACCCTGACCCTTGCGCTGGGGGATGCGCTGGCGGTGGCGCTGATGGAGCAACGCGGCTTTGTGACCGAAAACTTTCGCACCTATCATCCTGGCGGTAAGCTGGGGGCGCAGTTGGCGCTGGTACGCCAGCTGATGCATGGGCCCGAGGCGCTGGCCATCGTTGCCCCCGATACCCCGATGCAGGGCACCCTGCTGAAGATGAGCGAAAAAGGCTTTGGGCTGGCCTGCGTCATCGGTCCCGACGGACGGCTGCAAGGGGTGATTTCGGATGGCGACATTCGGCGCAACAGCGCACACCTGAACGACTGTCTGGCCCGCGATGTGGCCACCCGGACCCCGCGCACGGTCCCCCCCGACATGATCGCTGCCAAGGCTTTGGCGATCATGAATGAAAACAAGATCACCGTATTGGTCGTTGTCGACGCAGATCAGTCCCCGATTGGCCTGTTACGCATTCACGATTGCCTGCGGGCCGGCGTGGCCTAAAGGTCAAGCGGACCCCGCTGCCGCCGTCACAATCCCTGTGCTGCCTAACGCGCGGTTTCCGCCGTCGTCGAGCCATCCTGCCGATAGCCGTCGACCCAGCGAGCGATGACGTCCCGTGCCGCCGTCGGATCCGCCGCGTCGATCGCCCGTTGCAGGGCGCGCAGGGCGTTGGCCATTTCGAACTCGGACAGACAGACCCCGCGGGCCTGCAGAATCTTCGGGTGCGGCGTGGTCAGCATGTCGGACCCGATCAACAATTCCTCATGCAATTTTTCGCCGGGGCGCAGACCGGTGATGACGATGTCAATATCGCCTTGCGGGGTGTCGGCGTCGCGCACCGTGTATCCGGCGTTCGCGATCATCTGCCTGGCTATCCTGGCAATCGGCACCGGCTGTCCCATGTCCAGCACGAATACATCGCCGCCACGGGTAAAGGTGCCCGCCATCAGCACCAGACGGGCGGCCTCGGTCACGGTCATGAAATAGCGGCTCACATCGGCGTGGGTCAGGGTAACGGGGCCGCCGCGGCTGATCTGTTCGTCGAACAGCGGTATGACCGACCCCGAAGATCCCAGCACGTTGCCAAAGCGCACCATCGAGAATTTGGTATCCGCCGACCGGGTCGCCAGGTCCTGCACTACCAGTTCGGCCAGCCGCTTCGATGCACCCATGACGTTGATCGGTCGTACCGCCTTGTCCGTGGACACCAGCACGAACCGGGCAACGCCCGCGTCGCGGGCAGCATCGGCCAGCACTTTGGTCCCGAGGACGTTGTTTCGCAGTCCCGCCAGTTCGTTGTTCTCGACCAGCGGCACGTGCTTGTACGCGGCAGCATGCAGGACAACCGCGATGCCCTGTTCAGCCAGGGTCCGGCACACCAGGGCCTCGTCGCAGACCGAACCCAGCACTGCCACCAGCGCGATCCCGGTTCCCGCGGCCAGTTCCGCCATTTCACGCTGCGCCTGATACAGGGCCAGTTCGTTCATCTCGAACAGGACGAGTCTGGCGGGACGGCATTTTATCAACTGCCGGCACAGTTCCGATCCGATCGACCCGCCAGCCCCGGTTATCATCACCGACAGTCCGGCATAGCTGTCGTACAGTCCGGCCAGATCGCCCTCGAGCCCGGCGCGACCCAGCAGATCGACTGGAATCGCCGGTTGGATCCGGCGTGCCATGTCGTGGTCGTTCAACAAGGTGGCGAACGACGGCAAGGTGCGCACATCGCAGTTCAGCCGTTCCAACTGGCGCACGATCTGCGCCTGTCTGGTGCGGCCGATCGACGGCATGGTCAGCACCACCCGTTGAATGCCCAATTCTTCAATCAGTTCGGCGATGCGGATCGGCGCATAGACCGGCAGGCCGCTTATCATCAGACTGTGCAGGGTCCGATTGTCGTCGATAAAGGCGACCGGTTCGATGCGGTCGTCGGTTTTCAGGGCGGTCGCCAACTGCACGCCGGTCTGTCCGGCCCCGTAGATCAGCACCCGGATGCGGACCTGACCGCGGCGATAGATCATGATCAACAACTGACGCAGTACCAGCCTGGTCGCCACCGAAAATACCAACAGCGCCATCGTGAAGATGATCAGTGCCGATGGCCCAAAGAACCCCGCCGCGCCAAACATCGCCAGTATGAGCGCGCTGGCACCGCTGAGCGCGGCATAGGCAGCAGTATACACGATCGCCCGCGCCTCGTAGGCGTTCAGCTTGATCCGCGGCAGCCCGAGCAGCAAGGAATAGACGCCGGCCAGCAGCGCAAGCAGGCCGATGACCGCCGCGTGTTCGCCAAACCAGCCCCAGCGCGGCATTGTATCGGATATCAACGCCATCGTCACCCAAACCGACAGCGGAATCAGCCCGATATCCACCAGCAAGAGAATGATTTGCTTCTGGTTTCGGCTCAGTCGCGTAACGATCTGGTACATCTGCGAATTCCTAGCAGGCATGCTGCAAACAATGCCTGTGAAAACGTCCAAAAAAATCTGGGGCGAACCCCGCTCTGACTTAGCGTAAAAATTCTAACCCGCTATCAAGCAAGCACTATATCGCACAGAAGCGGGTATCCGCCAAGCGGATCGATTGGGCGGCTAAAATTTGGGCGTTTTACAGCCGTCTACGGCTCCTGCACATCCGCAACGGCGTCTCTGCAAAGCCTCTGATCGGCGAGTTCCGTCAATGCCGGGCCGGCTGGTATCCCTGCTGACCGCAGCCGTGTTACCGCGCCGTTTGAACTGGACATCTGGTCGATGCGACACCGACGCGCCGCGGAAAGGTTGATCCTGCAGACGGGATGACATCATGCACTTGTGGCAAAATGTGCAGCAGTTCTGACCTGCCCCCCGGATGTTCCTCGTTCATAATGAGAGTCTGCTGTTTTGATGGTCGTCGATTTCGGGTGTCGCAAGCGCGGCGGGTGCGGAGCGCAGCTTGGGCTGGCAAAGACGTCGATCATCGTTCTGGGCCATTTGACCGAGGCGCAGCGCCGGGCATACTGCATCGCCGACAACAAAATCACCGAGCTTGGGGACGATTGCGACGCCCTGCTAGCTGATGCCGACAACCGCCCTGCGATTTCAGACGACACGGCAGACGCCATTCCCGAACTGCCCGCCGAACCCATCACCCGCCCGGGCAATATCTGGCAGCTTGGGCAGCACCGGCTGCGCGATAGGTCGCGGCCAAGGAAAAGGTCGGCAATGGGGATGCGTTGATGCAGGGCGTTTTCACCGCAGCGCCGCTTACAGCCGACGCGCAACTGCTGGTCAACCTCGGCCACGTCCACCGGGACCGCGAATGGCAGCCCTATTGGGAAGGATGGGTCGAATGGATGCGCAATTCTGGTTTGCGGCGATTTGGCTGGTATGTCTTCTGTGGTAGCCACCCGTGATGCAAGGAGTTTTTTTGCCCTTTGAACTTGTGATCGAGAGCGGTTTTCTGTCAGGCCTTGATGTGCGGCCCGTCGGACGCCGCTGGCCGGTTCGGTGATCCGCGGACCGGGTCCAAATCTGAGATCCGGGCTTTGTGCCGTTAGACATACGCTGGTTTTCCCGATCGCGATCTCTTCGTTCATTTTGCCCATGCTGGTTATTGCCGTCCTCACACTTGCGGGCGGCCGATTGTGGCAAGGTAGCTTTAAACCCTCTGCAGCACACTCCATTGACGACTTGTATTAACAAGTATACGATTTTTCCATAGCGGGCTTTAAGTGAGACGCGGCGCCGATTCCGTCCGTGTGCAGGTGTCGATCCACGGTCTGTTCAAATTGCGAAGTAACGCAAACGCACACGCAACATGGAGATTTGAAATGAAGATTGTGATCAGACGGGCCGTGGTCGGGGGGGTTTTCGTCCTGGCCGCCGCTGCATCCAGTGCCTTTGCCGAGACGACACTTAACGCCCTGTTCATGTCGCAGTCGGCTTACAGCGAGGCTGACGTTCGCGCCATGACCGACGAATTCACGGCGGCAAACCCGGACGTGACGGTGAACCTCGAATTCGTGCCCTACGAGGGTCTGCGCGACAAGACCATCCTCGCCCAAGGGTCGGGCAGCGGCTATGACGTCGTCCTGTTCGACGTGATCTGGCCGGCTGAATATGCTGAAAACGGAATCCTTCTGGACGTGACCGACCGGGTGACCGCGGATATGACGGCAGGCGTGCTGCCGGGCGCATGGACCACGGTCGATTACAACGGCGCGCATTATGGCATGCCTTGGATTCTGGACACCAAGTATCTGTTCTACAACAAGGATATTCTGGCCCAAGCCGGGATCGCCGCACCGCCGAAAACCTGGGAGGAACTGACCCAGCAGGCGCAGATCATCAAGGACATGGGCCTGCTCGACACCCCCATCGTCTGGAGCTGGGCGCAGGCAGAAGCGGTGATTTGCGATTATACCACGCTGGTCTCGGCCTATGAGGGCAGCTTTCTGACCGACGGCGCGCCCTCGTTCCAGACGGGCGGTGGCCTTGATGCACTGAACTATATGGTCGACAGCTATAATGCCGGGCTGACCAATCCCAACTCCAAAGAGTTTCTGGAAGAAGACGTTCGCCGCGTGTTCCAGAACGGCGAGGCCGCTTTTGCCCTGAACTGGACCTATATGTACAACCTTGCGAACGATCCGGCCGAAAGCAAGGTCGCAGGCAATGTCGGCGTCGTCCCGGCACCGGGCGTGGCGGGCAAGTCCGAGGTTTCGGCGATGAACGGCTCGATGGGGCTGGGCGTCACCGCAACAAGCCAGCACCCCGATGAGGCGTGGAAGCTGGTCGAATACCTGACCTCGCAGCCGGTGCAGAACAAATATGCAAGGCTAAGCCTGCCGATCTGGGCATCGTCCTACGACGATCCAGCCATCACGGCAGGACAGGAAGAACTGATCGCCGCGGCCAAGGTGGGTCTGGCGGCGATGTATCCGCGCCCGACAACGCCAAACTATCAGGAACTGTCGGTCGCATTGCAGCAGGCCATTCAAGAAGCGCTGCTTGGGCAAGCCACGCCGCAGGATGCCTTGGCGACAGCCGCGGAAAACAGCGGTATCTGAAACCCCGTTCATCCGGGCGGTTTCCCCCGCCCGGATGACACTGTGTGATTCCAAGGACATATCCCATGTCGCGCACCTGGCTTACCACACGGGCGTGGCTGCTCATGCTGCCGCTGTTGGCCGTGATGGTTGGCGTCATCGGCTGGCCGCTGGCCGAAACCGTGCGGCTGTCCTTTACCGATGCCAAGCTGATCGGTTCGGGCGGTGACTATGTGGGTTTTGCCAACTATGCCAAGATGCTGTCAGGCGCTGCGTTCCAGAAAACGCTGTGGACGACGCTGTGGTTTGCGCTCTCCTCGGTGACCATCGAAATGGTGGTCGGGGTGCTGGCGGCCCTGCTTTTGAACCAGCGGTTCTATGGCCGGACCCTGTTGCGCGCGATGATGATCCTGCCCTGGGCCCTGCCCACGGTGGTAAACGCAACCTTGTGGCGGTTGATCTACAACCCCGAATACGGTGCGGCAAATGCGGCGCTGATGCAGATCGGCCTGATCGACAGTTATCGGTCGTGGCTGGGTGAACCGGGCAGCGCGATGTGGGCGATCATTCTGGCGGATGCGTGGAAAAACTTTCCGCTGGTCACGCTGATTGCGCTTGCAGCGCTTCAGGCGGTGCCGCGTGACACGATCGCGGCCTCGCTGGTGGATGGCGCCGGGGCGTTCCAGCGTTTCCGCCATGTGACGCTGCCGCATCTGGTCGGGCCGCTGATGGTGGCGCTGGTGCTGCGCACGATCGAGGCTTTCAAGGTGTTCGATATCATCTGGATCATGACACGCGGCGGCCCTGCCAACACCACGCGGACCCTGTCGATCCTTGTCTATCAGGAAGGGTTTTCGTTTCAACGCGCCGGATCGGGGGCATCGCTGGCGCTGATCGTCACCTTGATCGTCAGCGTACTGGCGCTGACCTATGGCATGCTGCTGCGCAAATCCGCAGGGAGCACGGTCTGATGGAACGCCAAAGCCCGCTTGCAAAGATCCTGATCCATCTGGCCGCGCTGTGCCTTGCGGCGGTCATCATCGCGCCGGTCCTGTGGCTGTTCGTGATGAGCATTTCACCCGCCGCAGGTCTGTCGGCCCGCCCGTTGCAATGGTGGCCCGCCGAGGTCGACTGGTCGCGATATGCAACGCTGCTGTCACGGGTCGAAAACAGCGCCGGGGCGGCGGTCACCACGTCGCTGGCCAACAGTGTGATGGTGGCCGGGATGGCGACATTGGCTGCAATCGTTTTGGCGGTGCCGGCAGGATGGGCCGTATCACGCACGCCTTCGGTCGGCTGGTCCCTGAATGCGGTGATCGCGACCTACATGCTGCCGCCCGTAGCACTTGCCGTGCCGCTCTATATGGCGCTGGCCAAGCTGGGAATGTTGAACAGCGTCTTCAGTCTGGCCTTGGTCTATCTGACCATCCTCGCCCCTTTTACCACCTGGCTGATGAAGTCCGGTTTTGACGGTATCCCCCGCGAGATCGAGGCGGCGGCGATGATCGACGGGGCCAACCTGTGGCAGACCTTGCGCATCATCACCCTGCCGCTTGCGTTGCCCACCATCGCGACGGCCGTGCTGTTTGCCTTTCTGCTGGCATGGGACGAGTTCTTTTATGCGCTTCTTTTCACCTCTGACCTGCGCGCCAAAACCCTGACGGTGGCCATCGCCGACATCGCAGGGGGGCGGGTTTCCGACTATGGCATGATCGCAACGGCAGGCGTTATCGCCGCCATGCCGCCGGTGCTGATCGGGTTACTGATGCAACGTGCCCTGATCTCCGGGCTGACAAGTGGCGGCGTCAAAGGATGACCATGACCAAAGTACATACCAAACCGGCCGGCCTGATTGCGATCGACCGCGAAATGGCACGCCAGCACAGCGATGCACTGGCCTCGTTCGATCAGGCCAAGACGCAGGCACAGGCACTGGCGGATGCGATCCGGCGAACCGGTCGTCTGCTGATGCTGGGCATGGGCGGATCACATGCCGTGGCGCGGACGGTCGAGCCGCTGTATCGCGATCTGGGGATCGACGCACTGGCCCTGCCCCTGTCCGAACAGCTTGGCGCACCGCTGCCGCTGACGGGACGGACGGTGCTGGTCACCTCGCAATCAGGCGAAAGCGCCGAAGTCATCCGCTGGTTCGATACAACTGACCGGCCGGCGGATGTGTTTGGCATGACGCTCGAGGGTGGCTCTTCCTTGGCTGGGCTGGTTCCATCTTTGGTGGGGCATGGCGGCACCGAACATGCCTTTGCCGCCACCCGCAGCCTGACCGTCACGCTGGCGCTGCATCTGGCTGTGTTGGCGGCACTTGGTGTCGATGCGGCCCCGGCACGGGAAGCCCTTGGCGCACCGGAACAGCCGGATGTCGCACCGGCCTTGGCCGCTTTGGCAGGCGTGCAAGGCGTCGTGACCTCGGGACGGCGACTGCACGGCGTGGCCGAGGCGCTGGCGCTTGGCCTGACCGAACTGTCGCGGCGGCCCTGTTTCTCGCTGGAAGGCGGACAGTTGCGGCATGGGCCGATGGAAATGCTGGGGCCAGACCTTGGCGTGATCCTGTTTCGCGGCGATGATCCGACCGCGCCCTTGGTCACCGCGATGGCACAATCGGTGGCGCAGACCGGCGCGCCTCTGGTTCTGTTCGACGCCTCGGGACTGGTCCCTGTGCACGGCGCGATTTCCATCCCCTTTACCAAAGTGTCGGGCCTTGCCGCCGTATTCGCCATGCTGCCGACGGCACAGCGGCTGATGATCGGCTTTGCCGCCGCGCGTGTTGCAGATGCGGGCACGCCCTTGCGGTCGTCCAAAATCACCAGGACCGAATGAATGCGCGCACTTGCCGTCGTTGGAAACGTCAATGTCGATCTGATTCTTGGACCGGTTGCGCCTTGGCCGCAGCCGGGAACCGAAGTCATCGTCGCGCATGACGATCTGCGCGTTGGCGGTGCGGCCGGGAATACGGCCTTGGTCTGGCAGGCGAATGGGTTGGCTTTCCAGTGCGCTGCGAACATCGGGGCAGACATGTTTGGCGATTGGCTTGCTGCCGCCTTTCCGCACCACGCACCGCATTGGCCGGTCAGCGCACGCCGCACGACCGTGTCAGTCGGCGTGACCCACCCGGACGGCGAGCGCACTTTTTTCACCACCGACGGCCATCTGCGCGACATGACGGCGCCCGGCGTTCTGGGCGCAATGGACGGACCTTCGTTGCGCGGCGGCGTGCTGCTGCTGTGCGGCACCTTCATCACCGACGCGCTGGCGGCGGGTTATGAGGAGATCTTTGACTGGGCCGACAGCTTTGGCATTGCTGTGGCCCTTGATACCGGCTGGCCCCCGCAGGGCTGGACCGAGGTTACGCGTGCGCAGACCCTCGCAAGCCTGGCCCGCAGTCAGATCGCCCTTTTGAACGAGGTCGAGGCGACAAGTCTGACCCAAACCGCCGATGTCGAGGCCGCTGCGATGGCCTTGCGCCAATCCATGCCGCGCGATGCCTTGGTCGTCATCAAGCGCGGCGCAGCGGGTGCGCTGGGGATCGACGCCACGGGGCAATTCCACCACGTCGCGGCCCAACCCGTGCAGGTGCTCGATACCATCGGCGCGGGTGACATCTTTAACGCGGGGTTTCTTGCCGCTGACGCCCTTGGGCTGCCCCTGCCCGATTGCCTGCGCCAAGGCGTTGACGCCGCGACGCGCGCAATTTCGACGCATCCAAGGCAATATAGGCCGATTGCGCCGGGGCTGACCGCATGAGCACGCTGACCATCGACAACATCCACAAGGCTTATGGCGATATTCAGGCGCTCAAAGGCATCGACATCGCGCTGGATAGTGGCGCGTTCCTTGTGCTGCTGGGTGCCTCTGGCTGCGGAAAATCGACCCTGCTGAACATCATCGCTGGGCTTGCCGAACCCAGCGGCGGCGACATCAGCATCGACGGACGCTCGATCATCGGGGTGCACCCAAAGGACCGGGACATCGCGATGGTGTTCCAGTCCTACGCGCTTTATCCCAACCTGACGGTCCGCCGGAACATCGGGTTCGGGCTGGAAATGCGCAAAGTGCCCAAAGCCGAACGCGATCAGGCGGTTCTCGATGCGGCGCGACTGCTCCAGATCGAGCCGCTTTTGGATCGCAAGCCCAGCCAACTGTCGGGCGGCCAACGCCAGCGCGTCGCCATCGGGCGCGCCTTGGTGCGAAACCCAAAGATTTTCCTGTTCGATGAACCTTTGTCCAATCTGGACGCCAAGCTGCGGATGGAAATGCGGACGGAACTGAAACGGCTGCACCAGATGCTGAAAACCACGGTCGTCTACGTCACACATGATCAGATCGAGGCGATGACGCTGGCCACCCTCATTGCGATCATGCGCAATGGCCGGATCGAACAGTTCGACACGCCCGAAGGCATCTATCAGCGACCCGCAACGACCTATGTCGCGACGTTTGTCGGCGCGCCGCCGATGAACATGCTTGCCGCAACCTGGAACCCGGACGGCCTGCAGATTGACGGTGCGGATGTGATCCTGCCGATCGCACGGCCACATGCGGCCAAAGCCGCAAAAATCACGCTCGGTATCCGGGCCGAGGCGCTGCATGACAGTGCCGAAGGCTACGCCATTCCGCTGGTGATCGAGGTTGCAGAACTGACCG
>JBBSBK010000102.1:0-12850 GCA_038251315.1 Rhodobacterales bacterium
AGATCGGCGAAAGCTCGATCCGGGCGCTGATGAAGGCGGTCGACGAATATATCCCGACGCCGGAACGCGCCGTGGACAAGCCGTTCCTGATGCCGATCGAAGACGTGTTCTCGATCTCGGGTCGTGGCACGGTCGTCACCGGCCGGATCGAACGCGGCGTGCTGAACGTCGGTGACGAGATCGAGATTGTCGGCATCCGCCCGACCAGCAAAACCATCTGCACCGGCGTCGAGATGTTCCGCAAGCTGCTGGACCGCGGCGAGGCGGGTGACAACATCGGCGCCCTGCTGCGCGGCGTGGACCGTGAAGGCGTCGAGCGCGGGCAGATCCTGTGCAAGCCCAAATCGGTCATGCCGCACACCAAGTTCGAGGCCGAAGCCTATATCCTGACCAAGGACGAGGGCGGCCGCCACACCCCGTTCTTTGCCAACTACCGCCCGCAGTTCTACTTCCGCACGACGGACGTGACCGGAACGGTGATGCTGCCCGAGGGCACCGAAATGGTGATGCCGGGCGACAACCTCAAGTTCAACGTCGAACTGATCGCGCCGATCGCGATGGAAGACGGCCTGCGGTTCGCGATCCGCGAAGGCGGACGGACGGTTGGCGCGGGCGTTGTGTCGAAGATCCTGGCCTAAGACGGCTTCAGCCCTGAAGAAACAAAGGCTAAACGGGCCGCCCTATCCTGGGCGGCCCGTTCTTGTTTGCCTATGCACCCTTGTCGCAACTGCAATCTCGCGGCTGTAGTTACTTTGGAAAAGTGATATCGTCCGGATATCCAACCGAAGGTCAAAACCATGAAAAACATGGCCGAACGTCAAATCCTGAAAGCCTTCCTTGAAGGCAAACTGAAGGGGTTGGAAGGGGAAGGCAAACCCTTGCCTGAACATCCGGAACAGGCGTTTGTCAGTGCGGCAGATGCTGTCGCCTACCGGATCATGGCAGAGGCAGGCGTGCTTCCCGAGGAAATCAGGATCAAAAAGCTGATTGCCTTACAGCGTGACCACCTAAAAACGCTGACCGACGAAGGTTCGCGAAAGGCGGCAATGGCCGAACTGGCGACACTCGAGATGCGCTATGGCATCGCCACGGATGCGCGCAAACGGTTCATGAAGGACTAGGTTTGCCCCCTTGGATTATCGCCGCGTCCGGTGGGTGCCGCGTAATCTGTCCGTTGATGTCCTGATCTTATTGTAGCAACTGCAGGCAGTTTCGGTGCCTGCTTTGCCGATGATGGCATGTCACTTGCGGGTTATGCCAAAATCTAGCGTCAGACGACGTGCCTCCCGGCACCTGACCCCTTGATTCCCGCCGCCGCCTGCCGTAATCCCCAGGCCACGATAGGGGTATAGCTCAGTTGGTAGAGCGACGGTCTCCAAAACCGTAGGTCGCGGGTTCAAGCCCTGCTGCCCCTGCCAGGCCCCCGACGACCTCTGCACGGCCGCCGAGGCAGCCGCCCGCAACAAGACCATCTGAAGACCATGGCGAAAATCAATCTTTCCCTGCATATCGGTGCCCACAAGACGGCGACGACCCACCTGCAACGCAGCCTGACGGCGGCCAAGGAAATGCTGATCGTTCAAGGGGTTCGGTATTACGGCCCCGATTACTTTCGTCGTACTGGCCGGTCGATCGACCAGATGTTCGGGTTGCAGGGAGACGATGGCCCTCCTCCCCGGCGCACCTCCGCTGCGCAAATGGCGTTTCTGGCGAAGGATGCCGAGCACGTCCTGCTGAGTGAAGAAAACTTTATCGGCGCGTTCGATGCCTCCGGTTCCGATGGCGCACCGGGCCATTATGCCGCTGCCGAACACCGGATTGGCGCCCTCGTCTCGCGGATCGCCAACGTCCGCCTGCGGTTGTTTCTCGGGATCCGCGATCCGGCGTCGTTCCTGACTTCGGCCTACAGCCAGTCGTTGCTGATGGGCCGGATCGCCACGCCGCGCCGGTTTCGGTCGGAACATCCGCTGGCCACCATTGACTGGGCCGATCTGGTGTTTCGGTTGCGCGCGGTACGCGGGGTCGGGCGTGTGTATGTCTGGCGGTTCGAAGATCACGCAGATGTCGTCCCGCTGGTCCTGCGCCGGATGATGCCCGGTCCGGTCGGGCGGCGGATCGCCCTGATCGACCGACGGATCAATAGTGCGCTGTCGGGCCGCGCGCTGGCCGATGTTCTGGCCCGGTCGAAAGCGGGCGAGGCGGGCGATCTGGCCGAACTGGCGCGCCGTGACTTTCCGGCAGGTCGGCGATATCCCCGGTTGGAAATCTTTGACACCGCGGATCACGCCCTGTCGGCGACACGCTACGCCGATCAGGTGGCGCGGATCGGCACGATGGCCGGGGTCACGCTGCTGCGACCGCCCGGGCACACCGCCACCGACAAGGCTTGAATTACCCCCCCCGACGCCGTATGTCGCCGCTGATCCGCGAAAGGACCGCCCATGGCACGCACCAACCCCGTCCAGTTCATCCAGCAGACCCGCGCCGAAATTGCCAAGGTGGTCTGGCCGACCCGTCGCGAAGTCCTGCTGACGACGATCATGGTGTTCCTGATGGCGATGCTGACGGCGGTGTTCTTTTCGTTGATCGACATGGCGATCCGGTTCGGCATGCAAACCGTGTTCACCTATTTCGGGTCCTGACCCGTCGCGTTGCGGAAAGGCGGCGAATTCGCCCTGACCCCCTTGAATTCGCTCGGGCAGGGGGGTATCAGCCACCAAATTCCTGACGAGGCGTGCGGCGAATCAAGTTGCGCGCCGCTTTTCTTTTTTCGGGAACAACGGTCCAAGCGACTGGATAAATTGGAATAATTGGCCGCGTGCGGTCAATCGCGGCAAGGTGACAGGCAGAATGGCGAAACGGTGGTACTCGGTCAGTGTCCTCTCGAACTTCGAGAAGAAGATCGCCGAAACGATCCGCACAAAGGTCGCCGAACAGGGCCTTGAAGCGCAGATCGACGAAGTTCTGGTGCCCACCGAAGAGGTCATCGAGATCCGTCGCAACAAAAAGGTCACCGCCGAACGCCGGTTCATGCCAGGCTACGTGCTGGTCCATATGGAGATGTCCGACGAAGGCTATCACCTGATCAACTCGATCAACCGCGTCACCGGGTTTCTGGGGCCGCAGGGCCGCCCGATGCCGATGCGCGATGCCGAAGTGCAGGCGATCCTTGGCCGGGTGCAAGAGGGCGAAGACAGCCCGCGCACCCTGATCCACTTCGAGATCGGCGAAAAGGTCAAGGTGTCCGACGGGCCGTTCGAAGATTTCGACGGCATGGTCGAGGAAGTCGACGAAGACAACCAGCGCCTCAAGGTGTCGGTATCGATCTTCGGGCGGGCCACGCCCGTCGAATTGGAATTCACGCAGGTCGCCAAACAGTAACCGGCGTGCAGACGTGGGAGGGGAAAGCCCGAACCACGGCAACCGGCCCCACGGGGCCATTGTAAGATGGGCAGCGCCCATCGCTGAAAAAGGAGAGGCCACATGGCCAAGAAAGTAATGGGGTCGCTCAAGCTGCAGGTGAAAGCCGGGCAAGCCAATCCGTCCCCGCCTGTCGGCCCGGCCTTGGGCCAGCGCGGCATCAACATCATGGAATTCGTCAAGGCGTTCAACGCCAAGACCGCCGATTTGGAACCCGGCGCGCCGACCCCGGTCATCATCACCTACTATCAGGACAAATCGTTCTCGATGGATATCAAGACGCCGCCGGCGTCGCACTTTCTGAAAAAGGCGGCCAAGCTGACCGCAGGGTCCAAGACCCCCGGCAAGGCAACCGCCGGTTCGGTGACGACCAAGCAGGTCCGCGAAATCGCCGAAGCCAAGATGCGCGACCTGAACGCCACCAGCGTCGAGGCCGCCATGAAGATCATCGCGGGTTCGGCCCGCTCTATGGGCATCGAGGTGAAGTGATGGCAAAACTGGGAAAACGCGCAACGGCTGCCCGCGAAGCCTTTGAAGGCAAGCACAACGTCACCGTGGCCGAGGCCGTCGCGCTGGTCAAAGGCAACGCCAAGTCCAAATTCGACGAGACAATCGAGATCGCGATGTGTCTGGGTGTCGACCCGCGCCACGCCGACCAGATGGTCCGCGGCACGGTCACGCTGCCCAACGGCACTGGCAAGAACGTCCGCGTTGCGGTGTTCGCCAAAGGCCCGAAAGCTGACGAAGCCAAGGCCGCCGGGGCCGATATCGTCGGTGCCGAGGATCTGATGGAAATCGTTCAAAGCGGCAAGATCGACTTTGACCGTTGCATTGCGACCCCCGACATGATGCCGATCGTTGGCCGTCTGGGCAAAATCCTTGGTCCGCGCAACCTGATGCCGAACCCCAAGATCGGGACGGTGACGATGGACGTGAAAGAGGCCGTGATGGCCGCCAAGGGCGGTCAGGTGCAGTTCAAGGCTGAAAAGGCCGGGGTGATCCATGCCGGGATCGGCAAGGCCAGCTTTGACGCCAAAAAGCTGGAAGAGAACCTGCTGGCTTTCGTCGACGCAGTCAGCAAGGCCCGTCCGTCGGGCGCCAAGGGGACCTATATGAAAAAGGTCGCCCTCAGTTCGACGATGGGCCCCGGCGTGTCGATCAGCGTGGCGAGCGCCACCGGCAACTAAACCGTAAGATGGGTTCAACCCATCTTACCCGAAATTTGGCAGGGCCTGTCCCTGTCCAGATAGCGGGGCCGCCCAATGTGGCCCCGTTCTGTCCAAGACGGAGGGCTGGGAGAAATCCCGCTAAGTCCTTCCGGAGATGGGAAACGAGAACAGGATTTCCGGCGGCTGCACATGCGCAGTCCTTCGGGCGACCTTGGCCTCGGGAACCATAAAACGGACCCGAATGCCCGCCAGACCATCGGCGGGTGAATATGAGCCGGCGGGGAAACCCGCCAAACTTGGAGTGAAACTGTGGATAGAGCCCAGAAAGAGAAAGTGGTCGACGAACTCGGCCAGATCTTCGAAAGCTCTGGCGTCGTTGTGGTTGCCCACTACGAAGGCCTCACCGTTGCCGAAATGCAGGACCTGCGGGCGCAAATGCGTGCCGTCGGCGGGTCTGTGCGTGTTGCCAAGAACAAGCTCGCCAGGATCGCCCTTGAGGGAAAGCCATGCGCCAGCATCGCCGACTATCTCACGGGCATGACCGTGCTGTCGTATTCCGAAGACCCCGTGGCTGCGGCCAAGGTGGTCGATGCCTACGCCAAGAAGAACGAAAAGCTCGTTATTCTTGGTGGGGCGATGGGCACGACAGCGCTGGACGTCGCCGGGGTCAAAGCCGTCGCACAAATGCCGTCGCGTGAAGAGCTGCTCAGCTCGATCGCTGCCTGCATCGGTGCGCCTGCCGCGAATCTGGCGGGGGCCATTGGCGCGCCTGCAAGCAACATCGCCGGTATTCTCTCGACGATCGAAGAGAAGGCCGCTGCGTAAAAGCGATGATGAGACCGTCGTAGGGGTTGCCTTATCGACGTTGGAACACAACATAAACGAACGGAAAGCATCAAATGGCTGATCTGAAAAAACTCGCTGAACAGATTGTGGGTCTGACCCTTCTGGAAGCACAAGAACTGAAAACCATCCTCAAGGACGAGTATGGCATCGAACCCGCCGCCGGCGGCGCGATGATGATGGCCGGTCCGGCAGCAACTGCCGAAGCCGTCGAGGAAAAGACCGAATTCGACGTCGTGTTGAAAGAGGCCGGACCGCAAAAGATCAACGTGATCAAAGAAGTCCGCGCGATCACCGGGCTGGGTCTTGTCGAAGCCAAGAACCTGGTCGAAGCAGGTGGCAAGGTCAAAGAAGGCGCCAACAAAGCCGACGCCGAAGCGATCAAAGCCAAGCTGGAAGCAGCCGGCGCCAAGGTCGAACTGGCCTAAGTCATATGGTGGGGTTAAATCCCACCTTACCAAATCAAGACTGGATCCGCACCCTGCGGGTCCAGTCGAACCTGTCTTGGCAGGGGGCAACCATTGCCCCCTTCTTGGGTAGGTTTCAATGGTCGGGAGGCTGCCGGTGGGACGGCGGTCACGGATGGACCTGAAACTGCAAAACCCGCTCTCAGATGGGCGTTGCGTCGCGGCCCGGCGATACAACCCCGCAGAGACATGAAAAAGGTGATGACGCACATGGCGCAATCGTTCCTCGGCAACAAACGTATCCGCAAATACTACGGCAAGATCCGCGAAATCCTTGAAATGCCGAACCTGATCGAGGTTCAGAAGTCGTCGTACGACCTGTTCCTGCGGTCCGGCGACAGCCCGACGCCGCTGGACGGCGAAGGCATCAAGGGCGTGTTTCAGTCGGTGTTCCCGATCAAGGATTTCAACGAAACCGCCATTCTGGAATTCGTGAAATACGAGCTGGAAAAGCCGAAATACGATGTTGAGGAATGTCAGCAGCGCGACATGACCTATGCCGCCCCGCTCAAGGTCACGCTGCGCCTGATCGTGTTCGATGTAGACGCCGATACCGGCGCGAAATCGGTCAAGGACATCAAGGAACAGGACGTGTTCATGGGCGACATGCCCCTGATGACGCCGAACGGCACGTTCATTGTCAACGGCACCGAGCGGGTCATCGTATCCCAGATGCACCGCTCGCCCGGTGTGTTCTTTGACCACGACAAGGGCAAGACGCACAGTTCAGGCAAATTGCTGTTCGCCTGCCGGATCATCCCCTATCGCGGCTCGTGGCTGGATTTCGAATTCGATGCCAAGGATCTGGTATTCGCGCGCATCGACCGTCGCCGCAAACTGCCGGTGACGACGCTGCTGTACGCCCTTGGTCTGGATCAAGAGGCGATCATGGACGCCTATTACGACACCGTCGATTACAAGCTCGATAAAAAGGGCAAGTCGTGGACCACCAAATTCTTCCCCGAGCGGGTGCGTGGCACCCGTCCGACCGATGATCTGGTCGACGCCAAAACCGGCGAAGTCATCGCCAAGAAGGGTGAAAAGATCACCCCCCGCGCGGTCAAGAAACTGATCGACGAGGGCAACGTCAAAGACCTGCTGGTTCCGTTCAACCACATCGTCGGCAAATTCGTCGCCGAGGACATGATCAACGCAGAAACCGGCGCGATCTATGTCGAGGCGGGCGATGAACTGACCCTCGAGATGGACAAGGACGGCACCGTCATCGGTGGCACCGTCAAGGAACTGGTGGATGCGGGCGTCAAATCGGTGCCGGTGCTGGATATCGACAACATCAACGTCGGTCCCTACATCCGCAACACGATGAACGCCGACAAGAACATGAACCGCGAAACCGCGCTCATGGACATTTACCGCGTCATGCGCCCGGGCGAGCCGCCGACCGTCGACGCCGCCGGTGCCCTGTTCGACACGCTGTTTTTCGATAGTGAGCGTTACGACCTGTCCGCCGTGGGCCGGGTCAAGATGAACATGCGTCTGAACCTTGACGCCGCCGACACCCAGCGCACCCTGCGCCGCGAAGACATCGTCGCCTGTGTGAAAGCACTGGTCGAACTGCGCGACGGCAAAGGCGACATCGACGACATCGACCACTTAGGCAACCGCCGGGTCCGGTCGGTTGGCGAATTGATGGAAAACCAGTATCGCGTTGGCCTGCTGCGGATGGAACGCGCGATCAAGGAACGCATGTCGTCGGTCGAGATTGACACCGTCATGCCCCAGGACCTGATCAACGCCAAACCGGCGGCAGCGGCTGTGCGCGAATTCTTTGGTTCCAGCCAGTTGTCGCAGTTCATGGACCAGACCAACCCACTCTCTGAGGTGACGCACAAGCGCCGCCTGTCGGCCCTTGGGCCGGGCGGTCTGACGCGTGAACGTGCCGGATTCGAGGTCCGCGACGTTCACCCGACCCACTATGGCCGGATGTGCCCGATCGAAACGCCCGAAGGGCCGAACATCGGTCTGATCAACAGCCTCGCCACGTTCGCCCGCGTCAACAAATACGGCTTTATCGAAACCCCCTATCGCAAGGTGGTCGATGGCAAGGTCACGGACGAAGTCCAATACATGTCCGCGACCGAGGAAATGCGTCACACCGTGGCGCAAGCCAACGCGTCGCTCGACAAGGACATGCGGTTCGTCAACGATCTGGTCTCGACCCGCCAGAACGGCGAATACACCCTTGCCCCGAACGACAGCGTCAGCCTGATCGACGTGTCGCCGAAACAGCTCGTTTCGGTCGCCGCTTCGCTCATCCCGTTCCTCGAAAACGACGACGCCAACCGCGCCCTGATGGGATCGAACATGCAGCGTCAGGCGGTCCCGCTGTTGCAGGCCGAGGCGCCGCTGGTTGGCACCGGCATCGAAGAAGTCGTGGCGCGTGACAGCGGTGCTGCGATCATGGCGAAACGCTCCGGCATCATCGACCAGGTCGATGCGGCCCGTATCGTTGTGCGTGCAACCTCCGATCTCGAACTTGGCGATGCCGGGGTCGATATTTACCGGATGCGCAAATTCCAGCGGTCCAACCAGAACACCTGCATCAACCAGCGGCCGCTGGTGAAGGTCGGCGATACGGTGGAAAAAGGGCAGGTCATCGCCGATGGCCCGTCGACCGACATGGGCGAACTGGCCCTTGGCAAGAACGTCATCGTCGCCTTCATGCCGTGGAATGGCTACAACTACGAAGACTCGATCCTGATTTCCGAACGGATCACCCGCGACGACGTGTTCACGTCGATCCACATCGACGAATTCGAAGTGGCCGCACGTGACACCAAACTTGGGCCAGAGGAAATCACCCGCGATATCCCTAACGTCGGCGAAGAAGCCCTGCGCAACCTTGACGAGGCGGGCATCGTCTATATCGGGGCTGAGGTCGGACCGGCAGACATCCTTGTGGGCAAGATCACCCCCAAGGGCGAAAGCCCGATGACGCCCGAAGAAAAGCTGTTGCGCGCCATTTTTGGTGAAAAGGCCAGCGACGTGCGCGACACGTCCCTGCGTCTGCCGCCGGGCGATTTCGGCACGGTGGTCGAGGTGCGGGTGTTCAACCGCCACGGCGTCGAAAAAGACGAACGTGCCCTGCAGATCGAGCGGGAAGAGGTCGAACGTCTGGGCCGTGACCGCGACGACGAACTCGCGATCCTTGACCGCAACATCTATGCGCGTCTGAAATCGATGATCCTTGGCAAGGTCGCCGTCAAAGGCCCCAAAGGGTTCAAATCCGGCGCCGAAGTGACCGAGGATGTGCTGGCCGACCTGTCCCGTGGCCAGTGGTGGCTGCTGGCACTGAAAGACGAAAAGGATGCGCAGGTCGTTGAGGCCCTGAACGAGCAATACGAGATCCAGAAACGCACCCTCGATGCGCGGTTCGAAGACAAGGTCGAAAAGGTGCGCCGTGGTGACGATCTGCCGCCGGGCGTAATGAAGATGGTCAAGGTGTTCGTGGCGGTCAAGCGCAAGCTGCAGCCGGGCGACAAGATGGCCGGACGGCACGGCAACAAGGGCGTCATTTCCAAGGTTGTCCCGATGGAAGACATGCCGTTCCTTGCCGACGGCACCCCGGTCGATTTCGTGTTGAACCCGCTGGGTGTGCCATCGCGCATGAACGTCGGGCAGATCCTTGAAACCCACATGGGCTGGGCCGCGCGCGGTCTGGGGATAAAAATCGACGAGGCGCTGGGCGATTACCGGCGCAGCGGCGATCTGACCCCGGTGCGCGAGGCAATGAAACTGGCCTATGGCGACGACGTCTATGACGAAGGTCTGGTCAACATGTCCGAGGCCGATCTGGTCGAAGCGGCCGGTAACGTCACCCACGGCGTGCCGATCGCGACCCCGGTGTTCGACGGCGCGAAAGAGGCTGACGTCAACGACAGCCTGATCCGCGCCGGGTTCGATACCTCGGGGCAGTCGGTTCTGTTCGACGGGCGCACGGGCGAACAATTCGCGCGGAAAGTCACTGTCGGCGTCAAGTACCTGCTGAAACTGCACCACCTTGTCGACGACAAGATCCACGCACGGTCGACCGGGCCTTACAGCCTTGTCACGCAGCAACCTCTGGGCGGCAAAGCCCAGTTCGGTGGCCAGCGTTTCGGCGAGATGGAGGTCTGGGCGTTGGAAGCTTACGGCGCGGCCTACACGTTGCAGGAAATGCTGACGGTCAAGTCGGACGACGTTGCCGGACGGACGAAAGTCTACGAAAGCATCGTCAAGGGCGAAGACAACTTTGAAGCCGGGATCCCGGAATCCTTCAACGTGCTGGTGAAAGAAGTCAGGGGCCTCGGCCTCAACATGGAACTCCTGGATGCGGAGGTGGACGACTAGGGGGGCCGAAAACTCTTGCAAGAGTTTTCCGAAGTTCCTTGCAAGGAACTTCCCCCGATCGACCCGACGCACCCCAATTCAAGGAATTGAAGATGAACCAGGAACTGACCAACAACCCGTTCAACCCGGTAACCCCGGCGAAAACGTTTGACGAAATCAAGGTCTCGCTGGCCTCGCCCGAACGGATCCTCTCGTGGTCCTTTGGCGAGATCAAGAAGCCCGAAACCATCAACTATCGCACGTTCAAACCCGAACGTGACGGGCTGTTCTGCGCGCGTATCTTTGGCCCGATCAAGGATTACGAGTGCCTGTGCGGCAAATACAAGCGGATGAAATACCGCGGCGTCGTCTGCGAAAAGTGCGGCGTCGAGGTCACCTTGCAAAAGGTGCGCCGCGAACGCATGGGCCACATCGAACTGGCCGCACCCGTCGCGCACATCTGGTTCCTGAAATCGCTGCCCTCCCGCATCGGTCTGATGCTGGACATGACGCTGCGCGATCTTGAACGCATCCTGTATTTCGAAAACTACGTCGTGATCGAACCCGGCCTGACTGACCTGTCCTATGGGCAGTTGATGAACGAGGAAGAATTCCTTGATGCTCAGGACGTTTACGGCATGGACGCCTTTACCGCCAACATTGGCGCCGAGGCGATCCGCGAAATGCTCGCAGCCATCGACCTCGAGGCCGTAGCAGAACAACTGCGCGCCGATTTGAAAGTGGCGACAGGCGAACTGAAGCCGAAAAAGATCATCAAGCGGCTGAAAATTGTCGAAAGCTTCATCGATTCCGGCAACCGCCCGGAATGGATGGTGCTGACCGTGATCCCGGTCATCCCGCCAGAACTGCGCCCGCTGGTCCCGCTGGATGGCGGCCGGTTTGCGACGTCCGACCTCAACGATCTGTATCGCCGGGTCATCAACCGCAACAACCGCCTGAAACGCCTCATCGAACTGCGTGCGCCCGACATCATCGTGCGCAACGAAAAGCGCATGCTGCAGGAATCCGTCGACGCGCTGTTCGACAACGGTCGTCGTGGCCGGGTGATCACGGGGGCAAACAAGCGACCGCTGAAATCGCTGTCGGACATGCTTAAGGGCAAGCAGGGCCGTTTCCGGCAGAACTTGCTTGGCAAACGCGTCGACTTTTCGGGTCGTTCGGTTATCGTGACCGGGCCGGAACTGAAACTGCACCAGTGCGGGTTGCCCAAGAAGATGGCGCTCGAGCTGTTCAAGCCGTTCATCTACTCGCGGCTTGAGGCCAAGGGACTTTCCAGCACCGTCAAGCAGGCCAAGAAACTGGTCGAAAAGGAACGCCCCGAAGTCTGGGACATCCTTGACGAGGTGATCCGCGAACACCCCGTTCTGCTGAACCGTGCGCCGACGCTGCACCGTCTGGGCATCCAGGCCTTTGAACCGATCCTGATCGAGGGCAAGGCGATCCAGCTTCACCCGCTGGTCTGTTCGGCCTTCAACGCCGACTTTGACGGCGACCAGATGGCGGTTCACGTCCCCCTCAGCCTCGAGGCCCAGCTTGAGGCCCGCGTGCTGATGATGTCGACCAACAACGTCCTGTCCCCCGCCAACGGTGCGCCGATTATCGTGCCGTCGCAGGACATGATTTTGGGCCTCTACTATACGACGATCATGCGGCAAGGCATGAAGGGCGAAGGCATGATTTTCTCGACCATCGAGGAAATGGAACATGCTTTGGCTGCTGGCGAGGTGCATCTGCACGCCAGGATCACCGCGCGGATGGCCCAGATCGACGAGACCGGCAACGAGGTGATCCAGCGTTTCGAAACCACGCCGGGCCGCCTGCGGCTGGGCGCGCTTTTGCCGCTCAATGCCAAGGCGCCGTTCAGTCTGGTCAACCGTCTGCTGCGCAAGAAAGAGGTGCAGCAGATCATCGACACCGTCTATCGCTATTGCGGTCAAAAGGAATCGGTCATTTTCTGCGACCAGATCATGGGCATGGGCTTCCGCGAGGCGTTCAAGGCGGGCATTTCGTTCGGCAAGGACGACATGGTTGTGCCCGACACCAAATGGACGCTGGTCGATGAAACCCGCGATCAGGTCAAGGACTTCGAACAGCAGTATATGGACGGCCTGATCACCCAAGGTGAAAAGTACAACAAGGTCGTCGATGCCTGGTCGAAATGTAACGACAAGGTCACCGAGGCGATGATGTCGACGATTTCCGCCAGCAAAGTTGTTGACGGGGCCGAGGCTGAACCGAACTCGGTTTATATGATGGCCCACTCGGGTGCCCGTGGGTCCGTCACCCAGATGAAGCAGTTGGGCGGCATGCGCGGCCTGATGGCCAAACCGTCGGGCGAGATCATCGAGACGCCGATCATCTCGAACTTCAAGGAAGGTCTGACCGTTCTTGAATACTTCAACTCGACCCACGGCGCCCGCAAAGGCCTGTCCGACACGGCGCTGAAAACCGCCAACTCGGGCTACCTCACGCGGCGTCTGGTGGACGTGGCACAGGACTGCATCGTGCGCATGCATGATTGCGGCACCGACCGCGCCATCACCGCCGAAGCGGCTGTGAACGACGGCGAAGTGATCCAGACGCTGGCCGACCGTGTTCTGG
>JBBSBK010000103.1:0-12713 GCA_038251315.1 Rhodobacterales bacterium
TCGACGATGGTCAACCCGCCCTCGTAGACCTTATTCACCACGTCGCAAGCGACGCCGTTTTGCGCCAGCCAGGCGGCGGTACCGCGCGTGCCGATCAGGGTAAACCCAAGCCCGACAAGGATTTCTGCGGCCTCGATCATGTCTTCCGTCTTGTCCATGTCCTTGATCGAGATGAACACGTTGCCTTCCGTCGGCAGGATCGTGCCCGCGCCCATCTGCGCCTTGAGGAAGGCGCGGGGAAAGTTGCGATCCCAGCCCATGACTTCGCCGGTGGACCGCATTTCGGGGCCGAGGATCGTATCGACGCCGGGGAAGCGGGCAAAGGGCATGACCGCCTCCTTGACGGAAAACCACGGGGTTTTGGGGTCGGCCAGCGTGAACGCATCGCCCAATGGCAGCACTTCCATCGGGTCCGCTGTCAGGTCGTAGGGTGGGCGGTGCGGGAAGTTCGACAGGGGTTCACCGGCCATCAGTCGCGCGGCGATGGAGGCGATGGCGCTGTCCGTCGCCTTGGCGACGAAGGGGACGGTGCGGCTGGCGCGGGGATTGACCTCGATCAAATAGACCTCGCCATCTTTGACCGCGAACTGGATGTTCATCAGGCCGACGACGTGCAGGGCCAGCGCCAAGGCGTGGGTTTGTTTGGTGATTTCGGCGATCACGTCGGCGGGCAGGGTGTGGGGTGGCAGGCAGCAGGCAGAATCGCCCGAATGCACCCCGGCCTCTTCGATGTGCTGCATGATGCCTGCGACGTGGACGTCTTTGCCGTCGCAAAGCGCGTCGACGTCAACCTCGACTGCGCCCGACAGGTAGCTGTCGAGCAGGACGGGGGATTTGCCGCTGACCACGACAGCCTCGGTTATGTAGCGGCGCAGTTGCGCGTCGTCGCGCACGATTTCCATCGCCCGGCCACCGAGGACGTAGGAGGGGCGGATGACGAGGGGGAAGCCGATTTGGGCGGCAATGTCGAAGGCTTCGGCATCGGACCGGGCGATGCCGTTGATCGGCTGTTTCAGACCCAGTTTCGTCACAAGCTGCTGAAAACGCTCGCGATCTTCGGCGAGGTCGATGGCGTCGGGGGTCGTGCCGAGGATGGGGATCCCCGCCTCGTGTAGCGCATTCGCCAGCTTCAAGGGGGTCTGCCCGCCGAATTGCACGATCACGCCGTGTAGCGTGCCGTTATCCTGTTCGACGCGCATGATTTCCATCACGTGTTCAAAGGTCAGCGGTTCGAAATACAGCCGGTCGGAGGTGTCGTAATCGGTGCTCACAGTTTCCGGGTTGCAGTTGATCATGATGGTTTCATAGCCCTGTTCGGTCAGGGCATAACAGGCGTGGCAGCAGCAATAGTCGAATTCGATGCCTTGCCCGATCCGGTTGGGGCCACCGCCAAGGATCACCACCTTTTTTCGGTCGCTGGGCCGCGCCTCGCATTCCACGTCGCCCATCGCGGGGTGTTCGTAGGTGGAGTACATGTAGGGCGTCTGCGCCTCGAATTCGGCGCCGCAGGTGTCGATGCGTTTGAACACGGCGACGACGCCAAGGTTAAGGCGGGCGCGGCGCACCTGCGTTTCGTCGCGTCCGGTCAGGTGAGCAAGGCGGGCGTCGGTGAAACCCATCATCTTGACGGCGCGCAGGCCTTCTTCGGTGAGTGGCAGGCCGTTGCGACGGATGTCGGATTCCGCATCGACGATTTCGCGGATCCGGGCGAGGAACCACGGGTCGAACTTGGTGACGGCGTAGATGTCGGCGTCGTTCAGCCCGTGCCGCATGGCCTGCGCGATGGTGCGCATCCGGTCGGGGGTGGCGCGGGACAGGGCGGCGATGATCGCGGCCTTGTCGGGGGCACCGGGGATGGCAATTTCGTCGAACCCGGTCAGGCCGGTTTCCATCGAGGCCAGCGCCTTTTGCAGGGATTCGTGGATCGTGCGACCTACCGCCATCACCTCGCCCACGGATTTCATCGCGGTGGACAGGATCGGTTCGGACCCGGCGAATTTCTCGAAAGCAAAGCGGGGAATTTTGGTGACGACGTAGTCGATGGTGGGTTCGAACGATGCGGGCGTCACTTTCGTGATGTCATTGTCCAACTCGTCGAGCGTATAGCCAACCGCCAGTTTTGCCGCGATTTTCGCAATTGGAAACCCGGTCGCCTTGGACGCCAAAGCCGAACTACGCGACACCCGAGGGTTCATTTCGATCACGATCATGCGCCCGTCTTCCGGGTTGATCGCCCATTGCACGTTCGAGCCGCCGGTTTCGACGCCGATCTCGCGCAGTACGGCGATACTGCCGTTGCGCATGATCTGATATTCCTTGTCCGTCAGGGTCAGCGCCGGGGCGACGGTGATCGAATCCCCGGTATGCACCCCCATCGGATCGACGTTTTCGATTGAACAGATGATGATGCAGTTGTCGGCGGTGTCGCGCACCACCTCCATCTCGAACTCTTTCCAGCCCAGCAGGGATTGGTCGACAAGGATTTGCCCGACCGGGCTGGCATCCATGCCCGAGCGGCAGAAATGTTCGTATTGGTCTCGGTTGTAGGCGACGCCGCCGCCGGTGCCGCCAAGGGTATAGGCGGGGCGGATGATGGCGGGCAGGCCGATATCCTCGAGCGCCTCAAGCGCGATGGTCACACCGGCCTTGAGGTCGCGTTTGCCATTTTCCAATTTGGGCGCGGTGACGATGGTCGCCTTGGGGTTTTCCAGCCCGATCCGATCCATGGCTTCGCGGAACAATTTGCGGTCTTCGGCCATTTCGATGGCTTCGCGTTTGGCCCCGATCATTTCGACGTTGTACTTTTCCAACACGCCCATGTCGGCCAGCGCCAGCGCGGTGTTCAGCCCGGTCTGTCCGCCCATCGTCGGCAGCAGCGCGTCGGGGCGTTCCTTTTCGATGATCTTGGCGACGATTTCGGGGGTGATGGGTTCGATGTAGGTGGCATCGGCCAGCCCCGGATCGGTCATGATCGTCGCCGGGTTCGAGTTGACGAGGATGACGCGGTAGCCTTCTTCGCGCAGCGCCTTGCAGGCTTGCGCCCCGGAATAGTCGAATTCGCAGGCCTGTCC
Source organism: Rhodobacterales bacterium (assembly GCA_038251315.1). GTDB lineage: Bacteria > Pseudomonadota > Alphaproteobacteria > Rhodobacterales > Rhodobacteraceae > JBBKXP01. The sequence continues at coordinate 3,072 of JBBSBK010000103.1, forward strand.
GATGACGATGGGACCGGCACCAATTATCATGATCGACTTGATGTCGGTGCGTTTTGGCATGGCAGCCCCCAAGGATGTCTAAATTGTTGGGGGTTATAGGGATGCACCGGGGCGGCGCAAGGGGTCTATTCGGCGGCGTGCCGCTGGTCCTGCGCGATGGTATGATCGGGGTAAAGATAGTCGCGCGTGATCGGCACCGCGGTCTTGTCGCGGGCGATCTGAAACTGGAACACGGCCAGCTTTTCGACGCTGAAAGACAACTCTGCTGCCATCAGATAATAGCGCCACATCCGCACGAAACGGTCGTCGTAAAGGGCGCGGGCCTTGTCCAGTTGGGCGTTGAACCGGTCCGACCAGTGGCGTAAGGTCTGCGCATAGTGCAGACGCAACACCTCGACGTCTGTGATCGTCAGGCCGGATTTCTCAACAGCGGCAACAGTTTCGGACATCGACGGGATGTAGCCGCCGGGAAAGATATGGCGGCGCACCCAGGCACTGGTCGCGCGCGGCGGTGCCGCAGATCCGATGGTGTGGATCAGGGCAATGCCATCGGCAGTCAGCATCCGTCGCACCTTGTCGAAGTAGGTGCGGAAATGTGGCGCACCGACGTGTTCGAACATGCCGACCGACACGATCCGGTCAAACGGTCCCTCGACGTCGCGGTAATCCTGCATGCGGATGTCGATCCGGTCCGACAACCCTGCCGCCGCGACCCTGTCGCACGCCATCCGGTGTTGTTCTTCGGACAGGGTGACGCCAACAACCCGGACGCCGAATTCCTTGGCCAGCGTCAGCGCCATGCCGCCCCAGCCGCAGCCGATGTCCAGCACCCGCATGTCAGGGCGCAGCCGAAGCTTGGCGGCAATATGCTGTTTCTTGGCCGCCTGCGCGGCGTCCAGCGTCATCCCCGGTTCACGAAAATAGGCGCAGGAATATTGCCGGTCGGCATCAAGGAACAGGTCGTAAAGTTCGGCCGAAAGATCGTAGTGGTGCGCGACGTTGCGCCGCGATGCCAGCACCGGATTATGCGCAAGCCAGCGCTGGACCGGGCGGGCAATGTTCTGTCCAAGCCGCATGAGCGGCGGCATGTGGCCAGCACCCCGGTTCTGCAACACAACCGTCAGGAATCCACGCAGATCATCGTTTTCAATGGTCAGCGTGCCGTCCATATACGCTTCGCCGACTGCAAGATCGGGCGTCATGATCACGCGGCGGGGAAAATCGGGATCGGTGATTGTGATACGGACTGCTTCGGCCCCCCGGGCTCCGTAATGCGCTTTGGTCCCGTCAGCAAAGATTATTTCGATCGCGCCTTGACGGATCAAACGGGGCAGGGCCTTGTCAGCGAGTGATTTCCACATCTGCATGAAACGACCTTGTCTTAACGGTTCCTGATTAGCCTAATCTGGCCGCGCGGGCAACGGTTCCCGGCATGTTGCCAAATTTTGTTGGAATCATATTGGGTTCGCCTGGCGTGGTGCTGTCAGCAACGCGATCGCCAACACCGCCATCGACGCCGTGCCGGCGATCTGGGGGAAAAGGTCGGTCAACAGGATCCGGGCCAGCGGGCCGAGTGCGGCAATACTGCCCGATCCGACCACAGCCAGTAGAAATCCGGCTCCGACGCGCGCTCCGAAGGCCCAAAGCAGGGCCGGGGCAAAGGCCAGCGCCGGCAGATAGTGATACCCCCAGCTGCCGGATCGGTCGGGCTGAACATAGCTTCCGCCTTTGGGGTCTGTTGCGTCGTTTTCTGCCCTGTTGTCTGGCCTGCGGTCAACCTATGTAACCGCATCGGCACGAAAGGCTGGCGCGTTGCAGATTGGTTTCGATCATGGCCCGGATGGCGATGCGGCATGGTTTGCCGCCCCGGCGCGGCTGATCGTGGCCGATGATGCCGTCGAAGTGCCTGCAGCCTTGGCCGCCCTCGATACGGCGCGGGCCGCGGGGGCCTGGGTCGCCGGATATGCCAGCTATGAACTTGGCTATGCGCTGGAACCACGACTGGCGGCGCTGATGCCGCCGCGCCGTCAATTGCCGCTGATCTGTTTCGGGGTTTACGACGCGCCCATCGCCGCCGCTCCGAAGGTGGGGCCTGCGGCGGTGGTCAACCTTGTGCCGGACTGGGATTTCGACCGTTACGCAACCGCCTTTACGCGCGTCCATGACCTGATCGGGGCGGGCGACATCTATCAGGCCAACCTGACGTTCCCGCTCACCGCACAGGTGCGCGGCAGGGCCGAGGCGCTGTATGCAGCGCTCGCTGCCCGCCATCCGGTTGGCCACGGGGCGCTGGTCTTGCAGGACGGGTTGCCCGACCTGCTGTCGCGCAGTCCCGAGCTGTTCTTCGAAACTGACGTCGCCGGGGGCATTGTCACGCGCCCGATGAAGGGAACGATGCCCCGCGGCAAGACCCCCGAGGCGGATCAGGCGAATGTCGAATTTCTGGCCGAAGACCCCAAGAACAGGGCCGAAAACCTGATGATCGTTGACCTTTTGCGCAATGACCTGTCGCGCATCGTGCGACTGGGGTCGGTCCGGGTGCCGACCCTTTTTGCCGTGGAAACATTCCGGTCTGTGCATCAGATGGTATCGGAGATCCGCGCCGAACTGTTGCCCAACACGGGTCTGTCTGACATCCTGCGCGTCCTGTTTCCCTGCGGATCGATCACCGGCGCGCCCAAGGTGCGGGCGATGGAAGTGATCCGCGATCTGGAACCCGACCCGCGCGACATCTATTGCGGCAGCATCGGCTGGGCTGCCCCCGACGGCCGGGCGTCGTTCAACGTAGCGATCCGTACGCTGATGCTCGACGGGGACCGCGCCCGACTGAACGTCGGCGGCGGGGTGGTCTGGGATTCGACGGCTGCGGCCGAATACGAGGAGGCGTTATGGAAAGCCCGCTACGCAGCACCGTTCCGCACGGCACCCGCCTGATCGAAACCTTTGGCTGGTGGCCGGGGCAGGGGGTGGCGCACGCCGATCTGCACCGCGCACGGATGGGGCGGGGGGCCGACGCGCTGGGATTTGCGTTCGATCCCGATGCGGCGCGGGCGGCGATGGTTGTGGCAGCGGACGGGCCGATGCGCTGTCGGCTGACACTTGGGGCGGATGGCGAGTTCGATTTGACCACCGCGCCCCTGCCGCCGACGCCGGATCGCTGGCGGGTTGGGATTGCCGCCGAACGGCTGCGGGCTGACGACCCATGGCTCGGGGTGAAATCGACGCAGCGCGGGGTCTATGACCGCGCCCGCGCCGCCTTGCCCACCGAACTGGATGAATGGCTGTTCCTGAACGAACGCGGCGAGGTTTGTGAGGGGACGATCACCAATCTCTTCGCACAAATGGCCTCGGGTGCGCGGGTGACGCCGCCGCTGGCCAGTGGGGTGTTGCCCGGTATTCTGCGCCAGACGTTGTTGGCGGAAGGCTGGACCGAGGCGGTTTTGACGTTGGACGATCTGGCGCAGGCGCGGGGCGTCTGGATGGGAAATGCGCTGCGCGGGTTGATTGTGGCGGATATCGATTTTCCGCGGAAAACCGATGCCTCCGGCGGGAGTTGTTAAGGCAAAGTGAAGGTGGTGGGGCGCTCGGCTTGACTTCCCTGTGTCCAAAGGGTGAAACGGCCCCGACATAGCCCAAGGATTTCGCCATGCACGCCTATCGCACCCATACCTGCGCCGATCTGAGTGCGGCCAACGTCGGCGACACCGTCCGTCTGTCGGGCTGGGTGCATCGGGTCCGTGACCACGGTGGTATCCTGTTCATCGACCTGCGCGACCATTACGGGGTGACGCAACTGTTGTGCGATCCGGATTCGGCGGCGTTCAAGGACGTGGAAAAGGTCCGGTCCGAATGGTGCATCCGGATTGATGGCGAGGTCAAGGCGCGGGATGCAGGTTTGGTCAACCCCAAGCTGCCGACCGGCGAGATCGAGGTTTTCGTGCGCGCCATCGAGGTACTGGGGGCGGCGGCGGAGTTGCCCTTGCAGGTGTTCGGCGATCAGGAATACCCCGAGGAAACGCGGCTGCGCTATCGCTACCTCGACCTGCGCCGCGAGGCGATGCAGGCGAATATGAAGCTGCGCAGCGACGTCGTGCGGTCGATGCGCGAGCGGATGTGGGATAGCGGGTTTCGGGAATATCAGACACCGATCATTACGGCATCGTCGCCCGAAGGGGCGCGGGATTTTCTGGTGCCGTCGCGCCTGCATCCGGGTAAGTTCTATGCCTTGCCGCAGGCCCCACAGCAATTCAAGCAGTTGATCATGGTCAGCGGCTACGACAAGTATTTCCAGATCGCACCGTGTTTCCGGGATGAAGACCCGCGCGCAGACCGGTCGCCCACCGACTTTTACCAGCTTGATCTTGAGATGAGTTTTGTCACCCAGCAGGACGTGTTCGACACGATCCAGCCGGTGATCGGCGGCGTGTTCGAAGAGTTTGGCGGCGGGCGCAAGGTTGACCAGACGTGGGAACAGATTTCCTATGCGGACAGCGCGTTGTGGTATGGCACCGATAAGCCGGACCTGCGCTGCCCGATCAGGATGCAGGTGGTGTCCGACCACTTCGCCGGGTCCGGCTTTGCCATCTTCGCCAAACTGCTGGAGCAGGAGGGCACCGAAATCCGCGCCATCCCCGCGCCGGGCGGCGGTTCGCGCAAGTTCTGCGACCGGATGAACGCATTTGCCCAGAAGGAAGGGCTGCCGGGCATGGGGTATATTTTCTGGCGCACTGTCCAAAGAGATATTTGGGATGATTACGTCCACGATGAAATGGTGTTGGCGCTTCAAGATAAAAGCATTTCCCAAGACAAATTAAACGAACTGAAAAAGCACTTTGCGGACGGTGATCTGCTTCAACAAAGAATTGAAGAGTTTGCCAAGCTTCTTAAAACTGGCGATGGTTTGGACCGTGTGAGTGCAAAAGCGATTATCTCACAACATTTCGCTGCGACATTTATGGAGGCGGCAGGCCCTCTCGCCAAGAACATCGGCCCCGAACGAACAGAGGCAATCCGCCGGCAGCTTGGCCTTGGCCTTGGCGACGCCGCCTTCTTCCTAGGTGGCAAACCGGCAGCCTTTGAAAAGGTGGCCGGGCGGGCGCGGACCGTGATCGGCGACGAGCTGGGCCTGACCGACACCGACCGTTTCGCGTTCGCTTGGATCGTCGATTTCCCGATCTTCGCGCGCGACGAGGAAACGGGGAAGATCGATTTCGAACACAACCCGTTTTCGATGCCGCAGGGCGGGATGGCGGCGCTCATGGGCGATCCGCTCGACGTGCGGGGCTATCAGTATGATCTGGCCTGCAATGGCTATGAACTGGTCAGCGGCGCGATCCGTAATCACAAGCCCGAGATCATGTTCAAGGCGTTCGAACTGGCGGGGTATGGCGCGGACGAGGTCCGTAAACGCTTTGGCGGTATGGTCAACGCATTCCAGTACGGCGCCCCGCCGCACGGCGGCTGTGCTGCCGGAATCGACCGCATCGTCATGCTGCTGGCGGACGAGGCGAACATCCGCGAGGTCATCATGTTCCCGATGAACCAGCGCGCCGAAGACCTGATGATGGGTGCGCCGAGCGAGCCGATGAACGAACAACTGCGCGAATTGCGCCTGCGGGTGCTGCCGCCTGAGGCCTGATACGCTTTTTTCCGCTGATTTTTCCGAAATCCGGCGAAATCGGCCGGGGGACCCATTATATCGGGGCCAGCAACAGCCGGGGTGCCCGCCAAATGCCGTTCGATCCGACCATCGCGACCGTGCGTTTCGGCACTGGCCTGTCACCCCTGATTGCCGGCCCGGTCAGCGCCGAGGCGATGTTGGCGGCCTTGACCGGGCCGGATCTGACCGCCGCCGAGTGGCCGATCCCGACCTATCCCGCACTTGCCCCCGATGCCGGCGCGATGCGCACGCTGATCCGCGCCCGCAATCAGGCGCGGGCCGAGGGGCAGGCGGCGCGCGTGGCCGCACTCGAGGCCGACGTAAAGGCGACCCGCAACGCCAACCGCGAGATCGGGGCCGCAGCCTTTGTCACCACCTTGATCCGGGGCGCTGTCACCACGGACGTATTGCGCGAACGCCTGACCGCATTCTGGGCAGATCATTTCACCGTCAAGGCGACGCAGGGCGCGATCCGGCATCTGGTAACGCCCTATGTCGAAGAGGCGATCCGCCCCCGTGTCGCCGGTCGGTTCGCAGATTTGCTGCGGGCGGCAGTGACGCACCCGATGATGCTGCTTTATCTCAACCAATCAGCTTCAGTCGGGCCGACCAGCCGGGCGGCGAACGGCGGGCGGCGCGGCTTGAACGAGAATCTGGCGCGCGAACTGCTGGAATTGCATACCATCGGGGTCGGTGCAGCCTATGGGCAGGACGACGTGCGCGAACTGGCGGAACTGCTGACCGGGCTGTCGGTGGATTCCGCTGGGGCATTCGGGTTCGATCCGCGCAAGGCCGAACCGGGGGCCGAAACGGTGCTGGGCGTCACCTACGGCGAAGCGGCGACACTGGAGAACGTCGTCGCGGCGCTTGATGACATCGCCGTCCATCCGGCCACAGCGCAGCATATCGCGCACAAGCTGGCGGTACATTTCGTCGCCGATACCCCCGATCCGGCGCTGGTCGATGCCCTTGCCGCGACCTTTGCGGAAACCGGCGGCGATCTGGCGGCAGTTTACGCGACGATGCTGGCTCATCCGGCGGCATGGGCCCCCGAAAGGGCCAAGGTCAAGCCGCCGGTTGCCTATCTCACCTCGGCCCTGCGTGCACTTGCGGTGCCGCCGCAGGTCTTGACCGGGCTGGCCCGGCGCGACCGGATCGTCACGCTGGAACGTCCGTTGCGGATCATGGGGCAGGATTGGGAAAATCCGCTTGGGCCCAATGGTTGGCCCGAAGACGCCGCTGCATGGATCACCCCGCAGGGCATGGCGGGGCGGATCGACTGGGCCCTCTCAGTGCCCGAAATTCTGCGCCCGGACCTGCCCGACCCGCGCGATTTCGTGCGTGATGCGCTGGGCGATACCGCCCCGGAGGCGGTGATTTTCGCCGCTGGGGCAGCCCAGACACGGGCCGAGGGGGTGGCAATGGTCTTGTCCTCCCCCGCATTCCAGAGGAGATAACGCATGGATCGCCGCAGATTTCTGTTGACCGGGGCGGCGCTGGGCTGTTCCGCCGCCGCCAGTCCGCTGTTGACCCCTGTTGCCTTTGCCTCGGCGCCTTGGGACAACCGGCTGGTCGTCATCATCCTGCGCGGGGCGATGGACGGGCTGGATGCGGTGCGCCCTTTGGGCGATGCGAACTGGGCCGGGCTGCGCCCCACTCTGGGATCCGAACCCGGGCCGGATCTGACCGGGTTTTTCGGTCTGCACCCGGCCCTTGCCCCGCTGTTGCCACTCTGGACGGCGGGCGAGGTCGGGTTTGCCCATGCCGTATCGACCCCCTACCGCGACAAGCGGAGCCATTTCGACGGGCAGGACATCCTCGAGGCCGGGGTGGCGGGCCTTGATGGAGGTCTGCGCGACGGTTGGCTGAACCGGTTGATGCAGACGGTGCCGGGGATCGCGGCGGAAACCGCCTATGCACTGGGCCGCGAACAACTGCTGATCCTGACCGGGGCGGCCCCGGTCGCCGCCTGGTCGCCCGAAGCGCGGTTGCGCCTGTCGGCCCAGACCCGCGATCTGATCGAGCTGGTGCAGCATGACGATGCGTTGTTCCGCGGGGCGTCTGCCGAAGCTTTGGCAATTGTCGATGCGATTGCCGACAGCGACGCCGCCGACGCAACGGCCGCCGCGATGGCGGAGGATCCGATGATGGCGGAAATTCCGCAGGGCGGAGAGCATGTCAAACTCGCCGCCTTTGCTGCTGCACGGCTGCGCGGTGACACCCGGATCGCGAGCTTTTCAATTGGCGGCTGGGATACTCATCAGAATCAGGTGAACGGGTTAGCCCGGTCGCTGACGGATTTGACTGATACAATCCTGACGCTCAAGGCCGGTTTGGGGCCGGTCTGGGGCAAGACCGGGGTGATCTGCATGACCGAGTTCGGGCGCACTGCCCGGGAAAACGGCACCCGCGGCACCGATCACGGCACTGCCGGGGCGCTGATCTATGCAGGCGGCGCGGTGCACGGTCGTCAGGTGATCACCGACTGGCCGGGACTTGCCGAAGCCGACCTCTATGCCGGGCGCGACCTGCTGCCGACCCGCGATGTGCGTGCCCACGCGGGGTGGATGATGCGCGGGCTGTTCGGAATCGAAACTGGGTTGATCGAAAGTGCGGTTTTTCCGGGTCTGCAGATGGGGGCCGATCCGGGGCTGGTTCTGTAGCGGCGGTTCGGCCGGTTGCAGACTGGCTGCACGATTTGCGTCGGTGACGAAGGGGCGGTTCGGCGTTCTGCATTCGACGCCCGACCAGCCTTGATCTACTCAGACGTTGGTGTCGATCTGGCTGATCGTGGTGGTGGTGTCGTTGGCCAGACCCTGCGACGATGTCCCGACCGAGGCCATGGCAGCCGTGCCCAGTAGCACCAGGCCTGCCGTCAGCACCATCCAGTCGATCGTGGTATTGCCGGCCTTGTCGCCCCAACAGGTTTCGATGAATTTTGCCATGGTTATGTCCTTCTCTTGCGCGACAAGATCGCCGCCTGAACGGACCCTGCCCGTCGAATCAGGCCGGTTTGGGCCGGGACCGTGGTGATTTCAGGCGCTGACCTGCTGAATTCCGGCATTTGCATGGCACCCGCGATCACACTGCTACAACGTTGCCTGTGTCGCCAACCGGTCCTGCACGAGGGCGTTTAACCGGGCGAGGCCGGGATCAAGCGATCCGCCCGCCTGCCGTTGGGCCGCGAGCGCCCGGACGGCGCTGTCAAGATCGTCGTCATCAGCCGACCGCGCCAGACCGCCCAGAAACTGCGTGACATAATCGATTGCAGTTGCCCCGCGTGGCCCGCGCAGCACTGCCGCGACATGGGCCAGGTCGTCGTGATAGGCGACAAGGTCGGGCGTCACCCGGCCCTGCGGCAGGACGCGCAGGCCGTTGGGGCGGCGATTGGCCGGAAGATGGCGCAGGATCGCGTCCTGAAAATGCGCCAGATTGGCGATCGGCTTGGCAAGGAAACCATCGGCCCCGGCCGCCATCGCCCGTGCTTCACCTCCCGAATCACCGCTGCTGCCCAACAGAACGTCCACCGGAATCGTTGCGCGGGCCAGATCAGCGATCAGCGCGTCGCCGACCCCGTCAGGCAAGCCCAGATCGACGATCACCACCGAAGGGCGATAGACGCCAAGATGTCGCCGTGCATGGGCCAGACTGTCGGCCCGCCGGATCCGCGCCCCTGACCGAAGACACAGCAGGCGTAGCGCCTCTGACGCATAGCGGCTATCCTCGACCGCCAAAACCGTCAGCCCCAGCAGGGGGCGCATCGCGGTTGGTGCAACAGTCATCAGAAAATCGGTCGGGTCGTCCATTGCTGTCCCTCCGGGTGTTGGCGTTGGCATCGCCCATTCAAACGACAACAAAGTGAATCCGGGGTTAATTGGGGTGACAGGATGGCGCGGCGAAGCGCCGTTGCGCTTGCGCCCGACGCGCGACATAACGGGGCGATCCATGTCGCGGAGCCTGCCCATGATCGGCCGTCTGAACCA
>JBBSBK010000104.1:0-12368 GCA_038251315.1 Rhodobacterales bacterium
AAATCGCGCAAGATCTTCAAGCTGTGTTTCATCATAGGACGCCAAATCAAAGACAAAGAACGGTCTTTTGTCCATCTTGTTTGCATCGTCAATATCCGAGAAAAACCATATTTCGCGACCATTGGTCAATACCGCCAACCGGGCTTCGGTGACACCGAAATAGCGATATAGCTGGCTGAACTGAGTCTTTCCCAACGACATTGAAATCGGCTTGACTTCAATAAGAACTGAAACCTTCCCGCCAATCTTGATCGCAAAATCGATCTTCTCACCCTTTTTGATACCTACGTCAGAAATGAATTCCGGGATGACTTCATCAAGATCAAAAACGTCAAACCCGAAGGCTTGGATGAGAGGTAAGACTACTGATGTCTTTGTGGCTTCCTCTGTCAACGCTAACTTTTCTGCGCGTTTTGATCTTTTTGACAGATCCAGTATCCGCTCACGAAAATCCATCTATCAACCCGCTCTGTTTCTCTGCTTATGGTATCTGCCTGCAATCAATCATGACGTAAGGAGCATCCATTGCAAGAAGAATGTCTGTCGTGCCAAAGAATGCCCATCACCCCAAGACCCCCCACAAATCATAGTCCCCCGCCTCATCCACCGTCACGCGCACCACATCCCCCACGGCCAGCCCCCCGGTCCCTTCGTCGATGAACAGGTTCCCGTCGATTTCCGGCGCGTCCGCCCATGTCCGGCAGGTCGCCACGCCGTCGGTGTCGATGTCGTCCACGATCACCTCGACCACGCGGCCCACCTTGGCCGCCAGTTTCGCCTCGGAAATCGTCGCGGCCTTGGCCATGAACCGATCCCAGCGGTCCTGTTTGACGTCCTGCGCCACATGATCCGGCAGTGCGTTCGACCGCGCCCCGGCGACGTTTTCGTATTGAAAACAGCCGACCCGGTCCAGTTGCGCCTCGTCCAGCCAATCGAGCAACACCTGAAACTCGGCCTCGGTCTCGCCCGGATAGCCGACGATGAAGGTGCTGCGCAGCGTGATGTCGGGGCAGACCGCCCGCCACGCCGCGATTTCGTCCAATGTGCGCGCCGCCGCCGCAGGCCGGGCCATCCGTTTGAGCACCTCCGGATGCGCGTGCTGGAATGGGATATCAAGGTAGGGCAGCACGCCCGATGCCGGGTCGGCCATCAGCGGGATCAGGTCGCGCACATGCGGATAGGGATAGACATAGTGCAACCGCACCCAAGCGCCCAGCGACCCCAGATCGCGGGCCAGATCGGTGATCGGGGCCTTGGCGGGCCGGTCTTTCCAGTCGGTCCCATAGGCGCTGGTGTCCTGCGAAATCACCAGCAGTTCGCGCACCCCCGCCTGCACCAGCTTTTCGGCCTCGCGCAGCACCGCCTGCGCCGGGCGCGATTGCAGCCGCCCGCGCATATCGGGGATGATGCAGAACTTGCATTTATGGTTACAGCCCTCTGAAATCTTGAGGTAGCTGTAGTGACGCGGCGTCAGCGAAACGGACTGACCCGGCAGCAGGTCGATGAACGGATCGGGGCTGGGCGGCACCGCCACATGAACCGCGTCCAGCACCTGTTCATACTGGTGCGGCCCGGTGACGGCCAGAATGCGGGGGTGGTGTTCGCGGATATAATCCGGCTCGGCCCCCAGACAACCCGTCACGATCACCCGGCCATTTTCCTTGAGCGCCTCGCCGATGGCGTCCAGACTTTCGGCCTTGGCGCTGTCCAGAAACCCGCAGGTGTTGACGATCACCGCGTCGGCCCCGGCATAGTCCGGGCTGATCGCATAGCCCTCGGCCCGCAGCCGCGTCAGGATGCGTTCGCTGTCCACCAGCGCCTTAGGGCAGCCAAGGGACACCATCCCGATGGTCGGCTGGCCCGGCCGTTTGGGTTCGGAAAACCGGGGGGCCGGGGCAAGGTCGGGGCGCAGATGGGCTGGGTTCTGGGGCATCCGCCCCTTTAACGCGGTGCGAGGCGGGCGGAAAGGGGCCACGGGTTGAAACCCTTGGTCACGAATAATCCCGCAACCGCGCGTCTGTGCGACATGTCGACCCTCCGGGGGGAGTTTTTATGGCAAAGTGAATACGGCAGCTCAGCCCCTTCTTTTGGCCGAAAATATCCTGGGGGGGCCCGGAACGGGCGGGGGCGGGGCCCCCTATTTCGTCTGCATCCGCCGCACCATCCCGAGAACCATGCGGCGCGGCATCAACGGAATCAGCCAGTTCAGCGCGACCCGTAGCCGCCAATCGTTGATCGCGCGCAACGTGCCCGCCTGCATCGCCTTATAGCCATATTCTGCGACCGACGCCGCAGTTGCGGCACCCTTGGCCAGTGGCGTGCCATCCAGATCGGCGGTCTGCATGAATTCGGTGGCGACGGCGCCCGGTTCCAGCACCGTCACCGTCACGCCCCTGCCCCGCAATTCCTCGTCCAGCGCCTGACTGAACGACGACACATAGGCCTTGGTCGCAAAATACGTCGCCTGCAACGGCCCCGGCATATAGCTGGCAGTGGATGACACGTTCAGGATTTGGCCCGCCCCCCGCGCCGCCATGTCCCGCCCGATGTAGTGGCACAGCGTGACCAACGCGCGCACGTTCAGGTCGATCATCGCCAGATCGCGATCAAGCTCGCGGTCGATGAAGGCGCCGTGGCCACCGAACCCGGCGTTGTTGATCAGGATCTCGATGGGCACGGCCAGCGCCTGCACCTGTGCATATAGTTCATCTGCCCCGCCCGCCGCGCCAAGGTCTAGCGCGATTGTTTGAACGCTGACCCCATGCGCCGCCTCAAGTTCGGTCTTGAGCGCGTCAAGTTCGTCGCCGCGTCGCGCGGTGATAATCAGATCGCCGCCCAACCCCGCATGATACCGCGCCAATTCGCGGCCGATCCCGGACGAAGCGCCGGTAACGAGGGCTGTATTGGGCATCTGATTCTCCTGATGTCAACGTCTGTTGACGCTGATCTAAATCTTCGGTGCCATCCTGTCAACAATTGTTGATAAAGACCCGGAAGCTGTTAGACCGGGCAACATGAGCAAAGCCGACGACACCCGCGCCCGCCTGCTTGACGCCGCCCGCGCCGCGTTCTGGCAGCGCGGCTATGCCAACGTTGGCCTGCGCGATATTGCGGCATCGGCGGGCGTCGATGTGGCCCTTGTGTCTCGCTATTTTGGCGGCAAGCAGGCCCTGTTTGCCGCAACCCTCGACGGGGCGTTTCACTGGCCCGAACTGATATCCGCCGCCGACCCGCCCGCCGTGGTCGTGGCAAAATACACCGATCCTGCACAAGCAACGGCACATGTCCTGCTGATCCGGATGATCGCCGCCAACATCGCCGACCCCGAGGTGGGCCATCTGGTCCGCGCCGCACAACAGGCGCAATTCTACGAACCGATGCTTGCAAAGCTGGGCGGGCCGAAGATGGCCGCGCGCCTGGCCATGTTCGTTGCCGTCATGATCGGCGCCGACATGACGCGCGAGGTGATCGGCCTGCCTGGGCTGTCCGATGCCAGCAACGCCGACTATGCCCGACAATTACGCCACATGCTGGACGCGGCGCTGGCGGCACCTGTCAGTTAGCGTCGCCGGTCACGCCTGCTGCTCATTGGCTGGAACGCAACGCCCACATGCGCCTCGCAATAGGGTTTACCCTGCTGCACGGCTAACCCGCAAAACCAGAAATTCTCTGTCGCGGGGTCGCCCACGGGCCATTTGCAGGTTTTTTCGGTCAGTTCCATCAGGCTGATCCGCTTCGCCGATTTTTCGACCTCATTGACCTTGGCCAAGGCCTCGGGGCTGATCTCGTTGGCAGACGGCTGCGGCGGCAAGGGCTGCCCGGCGGGGATGATCGCACGGCGGGCGGCGGAAATCGGGATACCGTTTTCATCCAGTTCCTCGACCTCTTCGGCCTCCTCCTCGACTTCGACGGGGGCTGCCTTGGGCGCAGCGGTGCGCACTTCGACTTGGGGCTTGGCCGGGGCGACGCCCGGTTTCTTGTCCGCCGCCTTGGTCGCAGTTACGGGGGCCGGGGTCGGACCGGTGCCCGCACGGTTGGACAGCCCAAGGCGATGTACCTTGCCGATCACCGCATTGCGGGTCACACCGCCCAGTTCCTTGGCGATCTGGCTGGCCGACTGGCCCTCGCCCCACATCTTTTTCAGGGTTTCAACCCGTTCGTCGGTCCACGACATCTGGCAGCCTTTCGCGTCATCGGGCGGCACCGCTAGTGCGGTCCGGCCGTCATTTTTTCGGACAATCACCTATACTAGTCAGTGGGGGCCGGGATGAAAAGGGACCGGGCCGCGAAAATCACCATTCGAGCATCGGTTTGCCACTTTTCAAGGGGTTCGGGCAGACCTATGACTGCCGCTGTGACGCATCGCATACCGCCCTTTGCCACCCGACGCCGACGCTGACCCAAGTGTCTGCGTCCCCGCACGCCCCCGACCGACATACACCTGACATCGTTGACATGCCCCGGTGGCTGCTGCACCACTCAGAGCCTATCTGTTGGAGATTTCCATGATCCCTTCTGTTCTGCCCACCTACAACCGCGCGCCGATGACATTCGTCAAAGGCGAAGGAAGCTGGCTCATCACCGATGCTGGCGAACGCTACCTTGATCTTGGCGCCGGGATTGCGGTCAATTCGCTGGGCCACGCCAACCCGGCGCTGGTCGAAACCTTGACCACACAGGCAAACGCGCTCTGGCATACGTCGAACCTCTACCAGATCCCCGCGCAGCAGAAACTGGCCGACGCGCTGGTTGCCGAAACCTTTGCCGACACGGTATTCTTCACCAATTCCGGGACCGAGGCTTGCGAACTGGCCGTCAAGATGGCGCGTCGGCATTTCTACGACAAGGGCCAGCCGGAAAGGGTCGACATTATCACCTTTGCCGGATCGTTCCACGGGCGGTCCGCCGCAGCGATCGCCGCTGCGGGGTCGGAAAAGATGACCAAGGGCTTCGCCCCGCTGCTGCCCGGTTTCGTGCATCTGCCGTGGGGCGATCACGACGCTCTGACCGAGGCCGCCAAATCCCCCGACGTCGCCGCGATCCTGATCGAACCCGTGCAGGGCGAAGGCGGCATCCGCCCCCTGCCCGATCAATGCCTGAAGGGCCTGCGCGATCTGTGCGACGAACACAGGATCCTGCTGATACTGGACGAGGTCCAGTGCGGCATGGGGCGCACCGGCAAGCTGTTCGCGCATGAATGGGCGGGTGTCACGCCCGACATCATGATGGTCGCCAAGGGAATCGGCGGCGGCTTTCCCTTGGGCGCGTTGCTTGCCACCGAAGCCGCCGCCGCCTGTATGGTCGCCGGCACTCACGGGTCAACCTACGGCGGCAACCCGCTGGCCTGCGCCGTGGGTGGTAAGGTGATGGAAATGATCGCCGACGACGCCTTTCTGGCCGAGGTCAACCGCAAGGCGGGCCTGATGCGCCAGAAGCTCGAAGGACTGGTCGCCGCTCATCCTGATGTGTTCGAAGGGGTGCGCGGATCGGGCCTGATGCTGGGCTTGAAATGCAAGATGCCCAACACCGACATTGTCGCCGCAGGCTACGCCGAACACGTCCTGACCGTACCCGCCGCCGACAACGTGATCCGGCTGCTGCCCGCGCTGAATATCCCCGATGCGGACATCGCCGAGGGGGTGGCGCGGCTCGACCGGGCCGCCACACAGGTCACCGGCCATGCCTGACTACGGCTTTCGTGCGATGACTGCGGCGGACCTGCCCCTGTTCAGGCGGTGGCTGGACCAACCGCACATGGCTGGGTGGTGGGCCGACGGCGCGACCGAGGCGCGGTTGGTCGCGGAAGAATTCGGGCAGACCCGTGTCGATATGCGGATCGTCACCGCCGACGGTATCCCTTTTGCCTACGTGCAGGACTACGACGTTCAGACCTTCGACGCGCCGCAATTTGCCGACCTGCCGACCGGGGCCCGAGCTGTCGACACCTTCCTGGGCGACCCCGCGTTCCTTGGGCAGGGCCATGGCACGGCCTACCTGAAACAACGCGCAACCGAATTGCGCAAGACCGCGCCGCTTGTGGCCGTCGACCCGGACCCTGCCAACACCCGCGCCATCGCCGCCTATCGCCGGGCCGGGTTCACCTTTCATCGCCTGACACCCTGCCAAGACGGCGACATGGTCCATGTCATGACCTATCGATAGCCCGCTTATAACTTCTTTTGGCCAAAAATACTTCACGGGGGTCCGGGGGTGTGAAACCCCCGGCGTCCGCTTAGAAAGCCCACGATATGCCGCATTTCCTCGACATCGACAAAACCGACCCGACCGCTCTCAGAACCATCCTCGACGGCGCGCAGGCGATGAAAACCGCCCGCGCCGGGCGGCCCAAGGGCATGCCCGACGACACCCAGCCGCTGGCCGGGCAGATGGTCGCGCTGATCTTTGAAAAGCCGTCGACCCGGACGCGGATCAGTTTTGACGTCGGCGTGCGCCAGATGGGCGGGCAGACGATGGTGCTGTCGGGCACCGACATGCAGCTCGGGCACGGCGAAACCATCGCCGATACGGCGCGGGTGCTGTCGCGCTATGTCGACCTCATCATGATCCGCACGTTCGAGGAACAGACGCTGCTCGACATGGCCGAAAACGCCACGGTGCCGGTCATCAACGGGCTGACAAACCGCAGCCACCCCTGTCAGATCATGGCCGACGTGATGACGTTCGAAGAGGTGCGCGGCCCGATCAAGGGGCGCAAGGTTGTCTGGTCGGGGGACGGCAACAACGTCTGCGCGAGTTTCATCCACGCGGCCGGGCAGTTGGGATTCGATATGACCTTCACCGGGCCGGAAACCCTCGACCCCGAGCGTGCCTTTGTCGAAGCCGCCCGCGCAAAGGGCGTCAACATCGTGATTGAACGCAACCCCGACATCGCCATGCAAGGGGCCGATCTGGTGGTCACGGACACGTGGGTTTCCATGCACGATCCGCAATCGGCCCGCGAACGGCGCCACAACCAGTTGCGCGGTTATCAGGTCAACGCGGGGCTGATGGCGCGGGCGAAGCCCGACGCGCTTTTCATGCACTGCCTGCCGGCCCATCGCGATGACGAGGCGACCAGTGAAGTGATGGACGGCCCCCATTCGGTGATTTTCGATGAGGCCGAAAACCGCCTGCACGCGCAAAAGGCCGTGATGCGCTGGTGTCTGGGCGTGTAACCGTGGCCGGGGCCGAGGGGGCGTTGCCCCCGCCCTGACGGGCTCCCCCAGAGTTTTTATTGCAAAGTGACAGCACGGCATCGTGATCCGGTCAGGTTGTATCCCACACGCGCGGGCCTAAAAGGAAGGGACCATTACCTTAAGGAGAAACCCGATGCCCGCAGCCCAAATCGGCCTTTTCGGCCTTGGCACGATGGGCAGCGCACTGGCGCTGAACATGGCCGACACTGGCGTCATCGTCGCCGTGACCAACCGCGACAAGACTCGCGTCGGGGACTTCATCACCGAGGCGGGGACGCTGGCGAAAAACCTGCATCCGCACCAGTCCCTTGATGCAATGGTCGCAGACCTTGCCATCCCCCGGATCGTCCTGCTGATGGTGCCCGCTGGCGATGCGACCGATCAGATGATCGCTGCCGTCGCCCCGCTGTTGTCACCGGGCGACACGATCATCGACGCGGGCAATGCCGATTTCAACGACACCCGACGGCGCAGCGCCGCACTGGCCCGCGACGATCTGCATTTCGTCGGCATGGGCGTGTCGGGGGGCGAAGACGGGGCGCGGCACGGCCCCTCGATCATGGTCGGCGGGACAGAGCATAGCTGGATCCAACTACGCCCGATCTTACACGCCATCGCGGCGAGATACGAGGGTGACCCCTGCGTCGATCGCCTTGGTCCCGACGGCGCCGGACATTTCGTCAAAACGGTCCACAATGGCATCGAATATGCCGACATGCAGTTGATCGCCGAGGTTTACGGGCTGCTTCGCTTCGGTCTGGGCCGCGCACCAGCAGACATCGGCGAACTGTTCGCGGACTGGGACAAGGGGCCGCTGCAATCCTACCTCGTGGAAATTACCGGCAAGGCATTGCAAGTCACCGACCCCGCCACAGGCCAGCCGATGGTCGACATGATCCGCGATTCTGCCGGGCAAAAGGGCACTGGGCGCTGGACCGTGATCGAGGCAGTCAAGTTGGGCCAGTCCGCCACGATGATCGAGGCAGCCGTTGCGGGCCGCGCCTGGTCGGCGGAAAAGGACACGCGGATACTGGCCGAACAGGTGCTTGGCGGCGCACGTGACAGGCTGAAACTCGACGACGAGACGCTGGCGCGGGCCTTTGGTGCGGCGCGGATACTGGAATATGCGCAAGGATTCCGCATCCTCGCAGCGGCCTCGGGGGAATACGACTGGTCGCTCGACTATGCCCGGATCGCGGAAATCTGGCGGGCCGGGTGCATCATCCGCTCGGCCATGTTGTCGGATATCGCCGATGCCTTTCGTGGCGACCTGCCCGCCGGGCAACTGATCCTCGCGCCCGCCTTTGCCAGCCAGCTTCAGGCCGACATCCCCGCCCTGCGAACCGTTGTTGCGGCGGCCATCAGCGGCGGCCACGCGGTGCCTGCGCTGGCTGCGGCCCTTGGCTGGTACGACACCATGCGCCAAGGTCAAGGCACCGCCAACCTGATCCAGGCCCAGCGCGATTTCTTTGGCCGCCACGGGTTCGCGAGACTTGACGGCCCCGGCGTTTTCCACGCTGACTGGACGGCATGAGCACAGGTTTTTTCTGGGACGAACGCTGTTTCTGGCACGCCGGGGGCAATTATGCAGGGATGCTGCCGGTCGGCGGGTTGGTGCAACCGACCGCAAGCGGCGGACTTCCCGAAAATCCCGAAACCAAACGGCGACTGAAGAACCTGATCGACGTGACCGGGCTGGCGGGTGACCTGACGCTGTCCGGGGCCGCCCCGGCGACCCGCGACGACTTGCTGCGCATCCATCCGGCCAGCTACCTCGACACCTTCAAGGCGCTGTCTGATGACAAGGGAGGCGAACTCGGCCGCCGCACTCCCTTTGGCCCCGGCGGATACGAGATTGCGGCACTTTCGGCGGGGCTGACAAAAGCCGCGTTGGTCGCCGTCCTGTCAGATGCTTTGGACAACGCCTATGCCCTTTCACGCCCGCCCGGCCACCATTGCCTGCCCGATTTTCCCAACGGGTTCTGCCTGCTCGCCAACATCCCCGTCGCGATCGAGGCTGCCCGCGCCGTCAACCCCGGCTTGCGCGTCGCGGTGCTGGACTGGGACGTGCATCACGGCAACGGGACCGAGGCGATCTATTACGACCGCGCCGACACCCTGACCGTGTCGATTCACCAAGATCGGAACTATCCGATGGACACAGGGCATTTTACCGACCGGGGCACGGGGGCGGGAGAGGGTTTCAACCTCAATATCCCGCTGCCCCCCGGCTGTGGCCACACCACCTATCTGGCGGCGATGGACCGGCTTGCCCTGCCCGCGATCCGGGCGTTCGCCCCCGATGTGCTGATCGTCGCCTGCGGCTTTGATGCCGCCGCCAATGACCCGCTAGGGCGGATGCTGGCGCATCAAGAGACGTTCCGCATGATGACCCGGCAGGTCATGGACCTTGCCGCTGACATCTGCGGCGGCAAGCTGCTGCTGGTCCACGAAGGCGGCTATTCCGAAGTTTACGTGCCCTTCTGCGGCCACGCCGTGCTGGCCGAAATGTCCGGTAGCACGATCATCGCGCCGGACCCGTTCGGCGACGTGTTTGTCCTGCGCCAGCCCGACGCCCGGTTTGATGCCTATATCAAAGGGGTGATCGGGGATATGGCATCGGCGCTTGGGTTTGCCTAAGTAAGGCAAAACGAAAGGCCACAGAATGTCCGACCCGCTGCATTTCCTGCTGACCCGCCAATCGGTGCCTGCCCGCATGCTGGGCGCGCCCTACCCCGACCGGGACCAACTGACACCTTTGCTGACCGCCGCCGTCCGCGTGCCCGATCATGGCAAGCTGGAACCGTGGCGGTTCGTCGTTCTGTCGGATGCCGCCCTGACCAAGCTGGCCATGGGTATCGAAACAACGGGGCCGCGTTTGGGGATGATCCCGGAAAAGACTGCCAAGGCGGCGGATACCTACCGCGCCTCGGGACTGGCCGTAATCGTCGTATCGTCCCCGAAACCATCGGACAAAGTGCCTGATATCGAACAGATTTACTCAGCCGGGGCGGTCTGCCTGTCGCTGGTTAACGCCGGGCAGGCGGCGGGCTGGGGGGCGAACTGGCTTAGCGGCGTTTATATGCACGACCGGGCCTTTATCCGCGACAATCTGGGGCTGGCCGACCATGAAACCGTGGCGGGCGTGATCCATCTTGGCACGGCGAAAAACAACGTCAGCGACCGGCCCCGCCCCGATGTCGCTGCCCTGACCACGTGGCGGACCACATGATCTTCAGCGACTTCGCCAAGGCCGTCGGCCAGCTTTCCGACCCGCGCTTTCGCCGCGTCATGTGGCTTGGCGTCGGCCTGTCCATCGCGCTGCTGGTCGGGGCCTATGCCGGCCTGCTGGCGCTGATCGACGCCTTTGCGCCGGGCAGCGTCGCAGTTCCAGGGATCGGTCCGGTGACGTGGATCGGCGACCTTCTGGGTTGGGGGTCGTTGTTCTTGATGCTGTTTCTGTCGGTATTTCTGATGATCCCGGTGGCCAGCGCGATTACCTCGTTGTTTCTGGACGACGTGGCGCAGGCGGTGGAAGATCGGCACTTCCCAACCCTGCCGCCCGTCCCCCGCGTGCCGTTCTGGGACGGGGTCAAGGACACGGTGAACTTTCTGGGCGTGCTGATTGCCGCCAATATCGGCGTGCTGGTTCTGATCGCCTTTCTGCCGTTCGGCGCGCCGTTCGTCTTTTATGGGCTGAACGGGTTCCTGCTGGGGCGCGAGTATTTCATGTTGGCGGCGATGCGGCGCGAGGGGCGTGCCGGGGCACGGGCCCTGCGCAGTCGCCATGGCGGCGAGATCTGGCTGGCGGGGTGTCTGATGGCGCTGCCACTGTCGATCCCGCTGCTGAACCTGCTGATCCCGGTACTGGGAGCAGCGACCTTTACCCACCTCTATCACCGGGTGGCCGGGACCGACCGGCGCGAATAAAGCCGGACGATCGAGGTTGACCGATTAACGCCGGCACGCCCTTCGCCAGATCGGCCCAGCCGTCATGGCAGCCCGCATAGACGCCCGGCAGGCAAGTGTCATAGCCGAAACGGCGCAGGGCGAACACGTGTTCAGCCGGGATGCCCGCCGCCCCGTAGGCCGCGAAATCGGTCGAAGAATCGCCATAGGCGGCGACGATGTGCCAGCCCTGATCGACCCATTCTGTCAGGATCCGGGTCTTGAAGGCGGCGTTGTCAGCCCGGTCCTCAACCGTCGCGGTCAGGTAGAGTGGCGCGTCGGGAAACCCGTGTTCGGCCAGCCATTCGGGCATTTCGTGCTGGAACACGCGACGCCGGGCAGACAGGTAGATCACCCTCACCCCGGCGCGGGCATAGGCCTGCACCACATCGGCAGCTCGGGGGCGGGCAAAGCGGTAGGCCCAGACGCTGGGGGTCAGGGTGCCGTCGATGTCGAAAACGACCATCCGGTCGGCCCCTGCATGGGCGGCGGGGATATCCTGCGCCAGTGCCATCTGCGACCAAAGCAGCGCCGCGACAATAAGGGTCGGGCGTTTCATTGGCCCGGTTCGGCGCTGACCTCGGGTGTGCTCATCCGGTGAAACCAGTCCAGATCGCGCAACGTAATGACGCCCGAGATTATGATCCCCGCGAACACCGCCCAGACCACGACGGCCCAGATCGTCGTCAGCCAGACCTTGCGTTTGACGTTCAGATTGGCGGGCGATGACGCATGGGTGCCCGGCACGACCTCGCCCGCCTCGCCCTGGGTGACAAGATTCAGCGGCAGAATGATGAACAGCACCATGAACCAGATCACGGCGAACATAACGATGGCGGATGTGATGGCCATGACGGCCTCCTTTGCTTGGCTGTCAGACCTGTTCGAGTTCGACCAGACAGCCGTTGAAATCCTTGGGGTGCAGGAACAGGACAGGTTTGCCATGCGCCCCGATCTTTGGCTTGCCGTCGCCGAGAACCCGCGCGCCGCTGTCGGTCAGGCGGTCGCGCGCGGCGGCAAGGTCGGCGACCTCATAACAGATGTGATGAATGCCCCCGGCGGGATTGCGGGCCAGAAAGGCGGCGATCGGGCTGTCAACGCCCAGCGGGGTCAACAGTTCGATCTTGGTGTTGGGCAGAGTGATGAAGACCACGCGCACCCCGTGATCGGGTTCGTCCTGCACTGGCCCGACAACGGCACCCAGCGCACCGCGATACTGGTCCG
>JBBSBK010000105.1:0-11908 GCA_038251315.1 Rhodobacterales bacterium
CTGAATGCCGGTGGGATCCTGGGGGCAGGCGACGCCAAATTCGCCGCCGCCGCCGCCCCCTTCGTCGCCCGTGACGATATCGGGCGGATGATGCTGCTGTTGGGGTTGTGCATGCTCGCGGGCTACATCAGCCACCGCATTGCCAAACATACCGCCCTGCACCGCCTGGTCCCCGAATGGGCAAGCTGGACGGCAGGCAAGCGGTTTCCGATGGGTTATCCGATGGGTGTGGCGCTGGTGATCTATCTGGCATGGCCGTTGCTGTTTTAGGGCTGCCATGGTTCGCCGAAAGCTCTAGGTGTCGAGCGACGCAGAGCCTAACCCTTTGCAAAAAGGATATAAAGCGGCGTTCTACGGATTTCCGTCATATTTTCGGTGCCGCGTTCGGTGATCGCCTCTAGGATGTCGTGCTGCACGTCCTGCGTCACCGGGCAGAGCGGCAGCAAAAGATAATCCGCCGTGTCGTATCCCGGCAATCCGCCGTAATACCAAGGTGCGCCGTGATCCAGCGGACGCAGGTCGCCGAACAGCCAGAGCGACGAAAACAGATCGGCGACGAATACCTTTTTGCCGCCCGCCAGCCCTGCGCCTTCCAGATCGCGTGCGATAGCGTCAAACACCAACGGCAGGCCCAGTTCGGTGGTGCAATAGGCGAACGTCTCGCCCATGAAGATCGACTGCGGGTCACGGTCGGCCACCGCCGCATAGGCTTCGAGCCCCGAACCGGGGCCGTCCATCGCGATACGTCCGTCGACGCGCAGGGCGCGGATAGCGACGGTTTGCAGGTCGGTGTGGATACCACCGCGCGGCAGGATTGGTGCGTAATCGGCGACGTCGACAAACAGATGACGAAAGGGGCTGTAGGCAAGGTTGAAGAACGACGGCGCGGCCAACGCCAGCGCCATTGCCGCCGTCACCCCCAACGCCGACCGCATGTCCCATCCCCAGCCGTTCAGGACGATCCCGGAAGGGCGCAGGGCCAGCAACAGCAACCCCAGCAGCAAAAGCCATTGCGGATCGTTGCCGAAATTCTGGAATGTCACGTAAAAGAACCCCGGCAACAGGGTCAGCAGGATCAACCCGCCCGCCGCCACTCCGGCCTGCCGCAAGAATATGACACCCGCAATCGCCACCAGCGACCCGCCCAGATAGGCCGGGGCTCCCAGACCCGCGCCGAAAGGCTCGCCCGGTTGGGCCCGCACATCGGACCCGGCGACAGCCATAAGATCGCCCAAGTAAGCCAGCCAATACTGCGGCCCAAGCCGGACCGTCAGACCCGCCACCAGTACCAACCCGACGATCAGCGCCATGCCCAAGCTGCGACGCTGTCCGGTCAGCCACAAGGCAAGGATGACGGGCAGCGCGAAGGCGGCGAAATACGTGACCTTGATCATCACCAGCCCCACCATCATCACCCCGATGATCGCCCCATCCGCCAAGGCGCCGATCCGGCGCAGTGGCGGGATCGCCGCCGCCAGAATGGCGACAAAGGCCGCCGCCCAGGCCCAGCGGTTGTAGTGCATCGAGATGGACACCGACCGCTGCGCCTCACCGTGCACCAGTGCCAGCAGCAGGACCATGACCATCAGCGCAAAGAACGCCGCCAGAACCGGCGACAACCGGCGACCGGCAACCCACCAGACCATCGGCGCAAAGATGATGGCGACAAGGACTTGCGCCCAAAGAACGGCATGGCCGACCCCCATACCCCAATGCACCAAAAGGGCGATCGGGGCAAAGGCCAGCGCGCCGATCGGGGTCATGAAATCAAGGTGCGGCAGCTTGCCCGCAGCCATCTCGAAGACGATCTGCATCAGATGCAGGGCGTCGCCCTCGTGCTTGCCGATATACAAACCGCCCTTGGCCACGTCGGCCCCACCCAGGATGACCAGCAGGGCCGCCAACAGGCCCGGCAAGGCCAGTAATCTGGAAATGCGCATGATCTGCCCTTGCCTATTCCCCGGACAATTCTGTCCATTTTTTCGCCACAATAAGCAGGCATCACTTGGTTGGCAAAACCAAGGTGGCGTGGGGCCAAGATTGCGCATTGGCGCGGCCCGACTGTCACGCAGAGGCAACAGACGGGCAGACGATCATGAACATGCAAGTGACCAGCGTGGCCCCACCGCCCGCACCCAAGGGCATCGCAGGGATGCAGCTTCCCATCGTGATGATGCGCGACATCCTGCTGAAAACCATGTTCCGCAAAAACCTGTCCGAAGTGACCGGGCTTGCGCGCGCCATCTGCCTGCCGGTCCCGGTGACGCAGGAGTTGGTCGACCTCGCGCGCGGTCAGAAATTGCTCGAAGCGATGGGCACGATGGGCGCCACAGCAGGCAACGAGATGGCCTATCAGTTGACCGACGGCGGAAAGGCCCGCGCACTCGACGCACTTGCGCAGTCCGAATATTACGGCGCGATGCCGGTGCCGCTGGCGGTTTACGCCGAACAGGTGAAACGCCAGTCGATCCGTAACATCCAGATCAGCCGCGACCAGTTGACAGCGGCGATGGGGCACCTGATCCTGCCGCCCGAACTGCTTGACCATCTCGGGCCGGCGGTATCGGCAGGCCGGTCGATCCTGATGTACGGGCCGCCGGGCAACGGCAAATCCTCGATCTCGAACGGCATCCGCGATGCGCTTGGCGACAAGATCTATGTGCCCCGCGCGATCGAATACGCCGGGCAGGTGATCACCGTCTATGACCCGATCGTCCATTCGGCCGCCGAAGAGGATATCGACGACCCGAACGCGCTGCGCCGCACCTCGGGGCGTTATGACACCCGCTACGTGCGCTGCGAACGGCCGACCGTGATCACCGGCGGCGAGTTGTCATTGGCGATGCTCGATCTGGTCTATAATCCCGTCGCGCGGACCTATCAGGCGCCGCTGCAACTGAAATCAACCGGCGGCATCTTTATCGTCGACGACCTTGGCCGTCAGAAAGAACCGCCGCAGACCATCGTCAACCGCTGGATCGTACCGCTGGAAGAAGCCAAGGATATCCTGGCGCTCCAGTCGGGGGAAAAGTTCGAGGTGCCATTCGACACCCTCGTCATCTTTTCCACCAACTTTCACCCCAACGAGATTTTCGACAAGGCAGCACTGCGCCGGATCTTCTTCAAGATCAAGATCGACGGGCCAAGCCAGGAAGATTACCTCAAAATCTTCGCAATGGTCGCCCGCAAACGCAAGATGCCGCTCGACGAGGCGACGCTGATCCACCTGCTGAAGAAAAAGTATCCGACGATCCACAACATCTATGCGAACTACCAGCCGATATTCCTGATCGACCAGATGATCGCGATCTGCGAATTCGAAGGCATTCCCTACCAGATGTCCCCCGCACTGATCGACCGGGCCTGGGCCAACATGTTCGTCAAGGAAGAAGATATCGTGCACTAGGGCAGGTTCGCCGGCCCCCTTCTCTTGCCCGAATTACGCCTGCCGGAGGCGCGCATCAGCCCCGGACGCACCCGCGCGGCCCTGCGGCCGTAAGGTGGGTTTCAACCCACGCGCCGGCCCGGCATAACCGCGCTATGACCCTGCCCATCGAGACCGCCCTGCCCGCCCTGATCGCTGCCCTGCGGGACCATGGCCGCGCTGTGCTGCAGGCGCCGCCCGGTGCGGGCAAGACCACGCGCGTCCCGCTGGCGATGCGCGGTGCCGGGCTGACCCCGGGCAAGATCGTCATGCTCGAACCCCGCCGCCTTGCCGCCCGCGCCGCCGCCGAACGGCTGGCCGAACAGATCGGGCAAAAGCCGGGCCAATCGGTCGGCTACCGGATGCGCGGCGATTCGGTGCCCGGCGCGGATATCGAGGTGGTGACCGAAGGCATCCTGACCCGGATGCTGCAATCGGCCCCCGATCTGCCCGGCGTCGGGGCGCTGATCTTCGACGAATTTCATGAACGCAGCCTCAACGCCGACCTTGGGCTTGCCCTTGCGTGGGAGGTTCGCACCGCCCTGCGCCCCGATCTCATCATCCTCGTGATGTCCGCGACGCTCGACGCCGGCCCTGTCGCGGCGCTGCTCGACGATGCCCCGGTCATCACCTCGCAGGGCCGCGCCTATCCTGTCGATCTGCGTTATCTCGATATCGCGCCGACCAAGATAACACGCCCCGAGGATACGACGACCGACCTCATCACGACCGCCCTTGCGCAAACCACCGGTGGCATTCTTGTCTTTCTGCCCGGCGAAGGCGAAATCCGCCGCGTCGAATCCCGCCTGACCCCCCGCCTGCCCGCCGATTGCGTGATCCGCCCGCTTTACGGTGCGATGCCCTTCGCCGCCCAACGCGCCGCCATTGCGCCGGTCAGTCAGGGCCGCAAGGTGGTCCTGTCCACCGCCATCGCCGAAACCTCGCTCACCATCGAAGACATCCGTGTGGTGATCGACGCCGGGTTGGCCCGCCGCGCCAGATTCGACCCCGGTTCAGGCATGTCGCGCCTTGTCACCGAAAGGGTCAGCAAGGCCGAGGCGACGCAGCGGGCAGGTCGCGCCGGCCGGGTCGCGCCGGGGGTGGCCTACCGGCAGTGGACCAAGGGGCAGGACGGCGCATTGACAGCCTTTGCCCCACCCGAAATCGCCGCCGCCGATCTGGCCAATCTGGCGCTGGAGCTGGCGCTCTGGGGCAGCGACAATCTGGCCTTTCTGACCCCGCCACCGCCCACCGCGCTGGCCGAGGCGCGCGCGTTGCTGCACAGCCTTGGCGCATTGGACGCCAACCACCGGATCACAAATCACGGCCGCGCGTTGGCTGCCCTGCCCCTGCATCCGCGACTGGGTCATATGCTGTTGACCGCCGGAAAGCAGGCGGCCCAGGTTGCGGCCATGTTGGCGGAACGCGATCCGCTGCGCGGTGCGCCCATCGACCTTGGTCTGCGAGTAACCGCACTCAAGGGCCGCTACGACGGCCCCGGGACCGCACAATTTGCAAACCTTGAACGGATCAGGGCCGAGGCGAAACGGCTGGCGAAAGGACTTGCCGATGCCGCGCCCCTGTCGCTCGCCGAACAGGTGGCGCTGGCCTACCCCGACAGGATCGGGCTGCGCAGGCCCGGCGACGCGGCGCGCTATCTGCTGTCGGGTGGCAAAGGCGCCGTGATCGCCGCCGACGATCCGTTGGCCGGGCAGCGCCTGATCGTGGCCACCGACCTTGACGGCGACCTGCGCGAGGCGCGGGTGCGGCAGGCGGCGGCGATTACCGACGGTCAACTGCGCGGGTTGTTCGCCGATCAAATCGAATGGGTCGACATCTGCGCATGGTCGCGGCGCGAGGGCCGGGTGCTGACCCGCCGCCACGAACGGTTTGGCGCTTTGGTATTGGACGACCGCAACTGGCCCGACGCCCCGGCGAACCAGATCGCACAGGCGATGCTGGACGGCGTACGCGAGATCGGGGTGACCATCGACGGCGCAGCGGCGCGGTTTCGCGCAAGGGTCGGCCTGTTGCGAGGTGCCCATACCGACCTGCCGGACATGACGGACCAAGGACTGATAGACCGCCTTGATGCATGGCTTCTGCCGCATCTGACGGGCGTGCGCAGCACCGGCGACTGGAAACGCTTCGACCTGCTGCCGCCGCTGCGCGCCATGCTGACGTGGGACCAGCAGCAGATGGTCGACGGCGCTTTTCCCTCGCATTTCACGACGCCGCTGGGGCGTAACGTGCCGATCGACTACAGCGGCCCCGCCCCCGAAATCACCCTGCGGCTGCAGGAAATGTTCGGGGTCACGACGCATCCGACGGTGGGCGGCATGCCGCTTCGGGTGACGCTGCTGTCACCGGGGCACAAGCCGGTGCAGACGACCACAGACATTCCCGGTTTCTGGGCGACGTCCTATGCCGATGTGCGGCGCGACATGCGCGGACGCTATCCGCGCCATCCCTGGCCCGATGACCCGACGCAGGCCGAACCTACAGTGCGCACGAAGCCGCGCGGCACTTGATAAACAAACAGGTGAATTGCCAAACCGTTGAAAATTTGTTAAGTTATTCCAAATAACTAACAAGAAACGATCAGGTGCATTTCATGTTTGCGACTTTCCGCGTGGCCTTGGCCGCCTTTTTATCGCCCCCCGTCGATCAACCTACGGTGACACAGTTCGCCGCTCTTTGCCACCGTCCTGCCAAGACCGGCGGCAAGAAGCAAGGCCGCGAAGTGCTGCTTGTCAGCAGTTCGCGGGGACGCTGGATCTTGCCGAAAGGCTGGCCGATCGCCGGAAAAAACCCTGCCGACGCTGCCTTGCAGGAGGCGTGGGAAGAAGGCGGAGTGCGCCGTGGCAAGGTCAATGCCACCGCATTGGGTGCGTTCGACGGGGAAAAGCGTTATGACAGCGGCGCGACCGTGCCGTGCCATACCGAAGTCTATTCGGTCAGCGTTACCGCGATGTCGAAAAACTACCCCGAAGCCGATCGCCGCAACCGCATCTGGGTCGCCCCCGAAAAGGCGGCCGAGATGGTCGATGACGACGGGTTGCGCGGTATCCTGCGGCAGTTTCAGGCCAGCGCCTCCGCCCGTTAAGCGCCCATGAAATCGCCCTTGCCCAGCGGCACGCCGTTGTGGCGCATGATGCTGTAGGCCGTCGTTGCGTGGAAATAGAAATTCGGCATGGCGAAACTGCTGAGGTAAACCGTTCCGGGCAGGTTCAATTCGCGCGTGCGCATCTTGAGGTTGATCGTGCGATCCTCGGCCCCGGTGAACCCCGCCTCGTCCACGCCTTTGATATAGCTGATCGTCTTGGCGATCCGGTCGCGCAGTTCGGCCAGCGTGACCTCGGTGTCGGGGTGGCTTGGGACCTCGGCCCCCGTCAGTCGCGCGACAGCACCCTTGGCATGATCGCAGGCCAGTTGAACCTGTTTGGACAGCGGAAGCATATCGGCGATCAGGCGGCAACCGGCCAGGACAACGGGATCGACGTTGTGTTCTGTGCACCAGGTTTCGGCCTTGTCCAGACAGGCGGACAAAGCGGTGAGCGAACGTTCGAAGGTCGGGATGGGTGATTGCATGTCAGTTTCTTTCTGGTTGCGGGAATAAATCAGATGCCACGGGCGGCGCTTTCGGCGATCAGCACGTCCAGCGCCTCGGCCACGCCATGCAGCGACCATGTGAGGTCGCGGTTGATGCCGTGCCGGTCGGTAAAGTGAAACTCCATCTGACCGCCGGCACGCAGCGCGGTGATGACCGCGGCAGCAGCGTCACCCTCGTAAACGCAGGGGCCGCCGCGCAGGCAGGTGCGCAGGGTCGGGCTCCACAGATTGCCGGCGGTGTCGTGGATCGCCCAGCCGTCGTGGTCGAACCGCGTGCCATGTTCGGCACCGTATTCGAACCGCGGGACGCCGTGATCGTAGGTGATGAACACGAAATGGGCGGCGAATTGCGGCTGCGGTGAAAAGACATCGACATAGCGCAGATAGCAGCGCTGTTCAGGAGCGGAAAGATCGCCCATTTCGTCGCAAATCAGATCCCATGACCCCCACATCTTGTGCAACGTGGGGCGCCAGCTTCCGGCGGTATCTTCGGCCTGCGCGGCGGTGCAAAGGGTCAGGACAAGACAGAAAATCAGACTGCGCATTGCAACCCCGGTGAATTTCGTGCGTCTTCTAGCACAAGGGCCGACCTGCGACGATCACGGTTTTGTCAGTCTGCATGGTCATCCTCGCGCAGTCGGTAAACGCCTTCGGGCAGGTCCAGTGCGGCCTCGAGGTCGCGCAGTTGGGTGAAAGACAAGGTGATCTTGACGACGCTGTCGGTGCGCGGGTCGTATTGTTCGGCCGTCACGCAATCCTCGAACACGTTCAGGGTCACGTCCTCTTGCAACGGGGCTTGCCCCTCGTCCACCAGCGTGACCACAGTAGCGTCAAAATCGTGTTCGATTGTAAACATGGCCGCAACCTAGCCGGCGCTTCGGCTAAGCGAAAGGCGTCACGTCGCGCCCTTGCCGATTGCGTGATCCGCAGCGCGGCGGGGTGGCGGCACGGCGAAATGCTGCTAAAGTCGGTGCAACAAGAATACTCCGAGCATGGCCATACCCCTGATGCGCCCTTTCGCCCCGATCGCCGTTGCCCTGTTGCTGCTCGGTGCCTGCACCGACCAGACGGTCGCGCCCGCGCCGCAGCCGGTCAACGTCGCCGGTGTCTCCAAGGCCGCCTCGACCCGGCCAGATCCGCGCGCCGCCGTGCAGATGTTCGTCGATGTCGTCAACACTGTCGAGCCCGTTGCAGAACGCGAATGCCGGGTCCGCGCGGCGCAACTGAATTGCGATTTCCGCATCGTCGTCGATGACACGCCGGGCCTGCCACCGAATGCGTTCCAGACCCTCGACCAGTCAGGTCGCCCGGTTCTGGCCTTTACCCTGGCGATGCTGGGCGAGGTGCAGAACGCAGACGAACTGGCCTTTGTGATGTCGCATGAGGTGGCGCACCACATCTCCGGCCATCTGGCCCGACAACGGCAGAACGCCGATCTGGGGGCTGCCGTGTTCGGGGAACTTGCCGGGATCGCGGGACAGCGCAGCGCCGATCAGGTCAGGGTTGCCCAGCAGTTGGGCGCCGCGGTGGGCGCGCGCAGCTATTCCAAGGAATTCGAGCTTGAGGCCGACGCCCTTGGCACCATCATCGCCTACAAGGCGGGGTTTGATCCGGTACATGGGGCGCAGTTCTTTTTCCGCATTCCCGATCCGGGCGACCGGTTTCTGGGTACCCATCCGGCCAATGCCGCCCGGATTGCGGTGGTGCAAAGGGTGGCGGCGGGCCTCAGATAGCAACGACGCCCAGGGTGATCGCTGCGAAAAAGCAGGCCGAGGCGGTCAGGACGAACCCGTGCCAGATCGGCATCGCGAATTTCAGATCGTCCCAGTTGAAAAACAGAACCCCTGCCGTATAGAGCAACCCACCAACCACGATGAGGATGATCGCCGACAACGGCACGATCGGGAACAGCGACCAGACCAGCGCAAGGCCAAGCCAGCCGAGAACGAGATACAGCATCGGACCGAACCGGCCAGGATTGCGCCAGAAGAACAGCTTGGCCACCGCCCCGGTCAGGGCCAGCGTCCAGACCACGCCCAGCACCACATAACCGAACATGCTACCGATCAGGACGACCAGCGGCGTGTAGGTGCCGGCGATTTTCAGATAGATCGCCGCGTGGTCGATCCGACGCAGGACCGGGCGGGCGCGTTCCCACGGGGTAAAGTGATAGATCGTCGAAGCGATGAAGCTGAACGTCAGCAGCGCCCCGTAAACCGCCACCGCCGCCGTCGTCGCGCCCCCGGTGTTGACCGCCGCAAAGATGATCAGCAGCACAGTGCCGGTCAACGACAACGCCACCGCCAGCCCATGCACCGTGGCGTCGGCAATCCGTTCGCTACGGGCGTAGGCCGGATATTTGGGTGAAAGATAGATCGGGTTCATAGTAATCAAATTAAGTCGCGACCCCGCCAGTTCAATCATTCCCCGACGGAACACCCTTGGCCGCCAGCAGACAAGGGCCTAACCTCGCTCAGGGATGCAGGGGGACAGGATGCTGCGCAGTCAGCTTTTCAGGATCAAGATGCGGGCGGTCTGGTCATGGGCCGGGTGGCGGCACGTCTGGCGCACCGAAGGGTCGCTCCATCAATGGGCCTGGGCCAATGTGGGATCGGCCCTGCTGGCCTTCTTACTGCCCCTGTCGGCGGGCGAACGCGCGACGATCCTGATGGGCGGCGTCATGGTGCTGGGCATCGAGTGCATGAACACCGCAATCGAACGGGTGGTCGACGACATCTCCGAAGCCAAACGCGACCGCGCAATGCAGGCCAAGGATGCAGGCAGCGCCGCTGTCGCGGTCATGGCAATCGGGGTCGGGGTGGCCTGGGTCTGCGTGATCTGGGGGCTGGCGGTTTAAATCGCGGACTACCCGAGCGGCCGACAGGCAGCGCGCTGGACGCAAATCAGAGCCGGACGCCGCAGCTCTGGTTAACGAGTGCTGCGATAGATGTTCGCCACCCAGCACAGAATGCCAACGGCAACATTACCCTCCAACACCGCCATGAAGGGGCCGACACTCGCCTCTGCCATGCGGCCCGACATCATCAGGAAAAGTGCCAGCAACAAACCAAACGTGCCGACCTGATGCAGCCAGAAATGTGCCTTGCCCAACATCCCGTCATTCAGTGTCGGGATCAGCCGATAGGCCAGCCCGAAGACCGTCATCAACGTGAAACCAAGCAAGTTGATATGGGCATGAACCGGAGCAAGCGCATGGTCGCCCGAACCGCCCATATACATACCAAACCCGATCCCCACCAAAAGATACAAAGACCCGATCACAAGAAAACCGCGAGATATATCCATGTCTTTCCCATCCCTCGAACGGAGATTTTTCGCCTTGCTCGCGAAGACGACGCGCTTGTGCGGCGCGGGTCGGCGGTTCATCGTGCAGACAGGTTTTGCGGAGGGCGACATGGAGGGGTTGGGTACACACTGGCAAACGTGGGCGCTGCTGGCAGCGGTCTTTGCCGCGGCGACAGCAATTTTGGCCAAGGTCGGGGTGGCGGACGTGAACAGCAACCTCGCCACGCTGATCCGCACCTGCGTCGTGCTGGTGGCCTTGGGCGGGCTGGTGCTGGCCTTTGGACAGGCCAAGGGGATCGGCGATATCGCTGGGCGAACATGGGTGTTTCTGACGCTGTCAGGGCTGGCAACCGGGGCGTCATGGCTGTGCTACTTCCGCGCCTTGCAGATAGGTCAGGCGGCCCAAGTCGCCCCGGTCGACAAACTCAGCGTGGTTTTCGTCGCCGTGCTGGGGGTGCTTTTCTTGGGCGAAAAGTTGAGCCTCGTCGGCTGGAGCGGGGTTGGGTTGATCGCCGTGGGGGCGGTGATGGTGGCGGTGGGTTAGCTATTCAGCCGCCAACACTTGGTCCGCTTCAGCCTGCGAATGATTGGCATAGGTCGCCCACGTCGGGCTGTAATCCGTCGCCTGATTGCCCCAGACGGTCCAATCCTTGCGCGGCCCCCGCGCGAACAGTTCCAGTCGCGGACCCCAACTGCACCGTTCAATGAAATCATACTGTTCGTCGGGTTTGCGGCTGTGTTCACGTTTGCGGGTCGAAATGATGTTTTCTTGCCTTCGGGCGGGGGCAAGGGTGCGGATGTTCTTGCCGCGCACCCCGAACAGCAAAATCTCGGTCACGTTGCGAAAATAGAACCCGACCCCGCGCCGGTCCGGCCCGCCATCCTTGCGCACCTTGTACCAGATCACGTTGCTTTTGTATTTGAAGCCCCAGCTTTCCATCACCTTCAGCCCTTCGGGCAAAAGCGCGTTGGGCACCCACATGTAAAGATGGGCGCGGTCCGCCGCGACATCGGCAACGGGCAAGGCGCAGATGTCGTCCAGCTTCATCGTGGCATAGCGGTTCAGGCGCTTGTGTTCCGGGGCCATCTTGCCGGTGCGGTTTTCGAACTGCCATGGCGGATCGGCAAGAATCGTGGCAAAACGCGCATCGCCGACATGGGCCAAAAGGTCTTGCGCTGCGTCAGACATCTTGCCCCCACCAATCTTGTCGCTAGTCCACATATAGTCGCTTTGTGATCCCGAATACCAATAGTGGACAACCCGCCGCGCCGCCACCCTCAATCCGCGGCAGCAGCTTCGACATATGGGTCGTCGAGTTACCGTAGCTCGACTTTCGCTCAAGATCGTTAAAAATAACCTGCAATTCGTCGGCCCGCGTGATGATGACCCCCACACTGACGGCGCGAAGGTCGAACAGCAGGCGAAAATTGTTCAGGTCGCGGTCGTAGAACGGATCCTTGTTGTTCCACTCGATTTCAATGGCGACCTTGTTCTTGTAGCAATCGACCTTGTGTGTGGGCGAGCGATAGACGGTCCCATCTACCGTCACGCCGGTATCGAACTGA
>JBBSBK010000106.1:0-11720 GCA_038251315.1 Rhodobacterales bacterium
ACACCCAATTCCTCAACCAGCGCGGCGGAATCGAGGCCGACGTGACCGTCACCCGCCTGTCCGAAACCGCTTACCTCGTCGTCACCCCCGCCGCGACCCGGCTGGCCGACCAAACATGGATGCGCCGCCACACCGGCGATTTCAATGTCGTCATCACCGATGTGACCGCGGGCGAGGGCGTGCTGGCCGTCATGGGCCCGAACGCGCGCAAACTGCTGCAGGCCGTCAGCCCCAACGATTTTTCGAACGAAACCAAC
Source organism: Rhodobacterales bacterium (assembly GCA_038251315.1). Lineage (GTDB taxonomy): Bacteria > Pseudomonadota > Alphaproteobacteria > Rhodobacterales > Rhodobacteraceae > JBBKXP01. The sequence continues at coordinate 258 of JBBSBK010000106.1, forward strand.
CCCTTCGGCACCGCGCAGGACATCGAACTCGGGCTGGGTCTGGCCCGCGTCCACCGCGTCACCTACGTCGGCGAACTCGGGTGGGAGGTTTATGTCAGCGCCGACATGGCCGCCCACGCCTTCGAAACCCTTTGGGCGGCGGGGCAGGACATGGGCGCAAAACTTTGCGGCATGCACATGATGGACTGCGCCCGGATCGAAAAAGGCTTCCGCCACTTCGGCCATGACATCACCTGCGAGGATCACGTATTGGAGGCCGGTCTGGGCTTCGCGGTCAAAACCGACAAACCCGCGTTTCTCGGCCGCGACGCGGTGCTGGCGAAAAAAGACACCGGCCTAGACCGCCGCCTCCTCCAATTCCGCCTCACCGACCCCGCCCCCCTGCTTTACCACAACGAACCGATCCTGCGCGACGGCCAGATCGTCAGCTTCACCACCTCGGGCGCTTATGGCCACCACCTCGGCGGGGCCATCGGCATGGGCTACGTGCCGTGCACGGGGGAAAGCGCCGCGCAACTGCTGGCCTCGACCTACGACATCGACGTGATGGGAACGCGGGTCAGGGCCGAGGCATCGCTGAAACCGATGTATGATCCGGCGGGAATGCGCCCGAAGGCGTGATGGCGTGCACGATTGTCCCAACGGTCGCAGAGCATCGGCCAAATCGGGGGTCGGTTGATGCGGTTGCCTTCTCTTGAAACCTACTCGACGTCATCACGCCGCCGGCGGGAACCATCGTCGGGCCCGTGCGTATTGATACCGGTGGTCAATAGCTGGCTCACGCAAAAGGGGCTCGTATGCCATTATCTTCAAATACCCGCGATCGTCTGACTGTCCTGAACGAATTCGGAACTGACCCCGGATCGCTGAGTGCGGACACCTACATTCCGAAGAACTTTCCAAAGAATGGCCCACTTGTGGTCGTGTTGCATGGCAGCACCCAGTCGGCAGAGAGTTATGATAACGGATCAGGCTGGTCAGCTCTGGCCGATGAATGCGGGGTAGCGCTCTTGTTTCCGGGGCAAAGACGGACCAACAACGCCATCGGCAGCTTCAACTGGTTCAAGTCTGCCGACAGCCATCGCGGCGGCGGCGAACCGCTGTCGATACGCCAGATGATCAGGCAGGTCGTTGATGATCAGGCCATTGACCCGTCACGCGTCTTCATCACAGGGCTGTCCTCGGGCGGTGCCATGACATCTGTGATGCTGGCGACCTATCCGGAAGTGTTCGCGGGCGGCGCGATCATCGCCGGTCTGCCCTACCGCAGCGCGCGCACGCTGATGCAGGCGATCTTTCGGATGAAGGGCTATGGCAGCCCGTCGGACCAAAAGCTTGGCGCGCTTGTGCGCGGCGCCTCGACGTTCTCCGGCCATTGGCCGACGATCTCGGTCTGGCATGGTGGCAGCGATACGACCGTCGACAGTTCGAACGCCGCCTCCATCGTTCGCCAATGGCAAAATATCCACAAGGTCGAAGGGCCGCCGACACGTGTGGAAACGGTCGACAGCTTTCCTCGACAGGTCTGGTGCAACGCGCAAGGGCGGGTGGTGATCGAGAGATTTATCATCGAAGGAATGGGCCACGGCGCGCCGATCAGTGCCAAAGGAGACACGGGCCTTGGCGAAGAAGGCAAGTATATGCTCGAAGTCGGGATATCTTCGACTCGCCACATCGCAGATTTCTGGGGCCTTACCCAGTAGGGAACCGTGACCGGACGTGGGTTCACAAAGCATAATCATATCGACCGTGTGGGGCCAAATCTCACTTTGCGAGACTTGCGGTTGACTGGCGGATCCCCCACTGATCCGCCATGACCCACACCCCCGACTCCGGCGATACCCCCGCAGGCCTTGGCTTTGCCATTTCGGCCTATGTGTTATGGGGCTTCCTGCCACTGTACATGAAACTGCTCAGCCACATCTCGCCGGCCGAGGTTGTCGCCCACCGCATCGTCTGGTCGGTGCCCATCGCAGGCGCGGTGCTGATCGCGCTGGGGCGGACCAACGACATCCGCGCCGCCCTGACCTCGCCGCGCACCCTCGCGATGGGCTGCGTCACGGCGGCGCTGATTTCGGTGAACTGGGGCATCTACGTCTGGGCGATCACCAGCGGCAACGCGCTCGAGGCCGCCTTGGGCTACTACATCAACCCGCTGTTCAGCGTATTCCTTGGCGCGGTCCTGCTGCGCGAACGGCTGATGCCGCTGCAATGGGTCGCCATCGGGCTGGCCACAGCGGCGGTGCTGGTGCTGACCTATGAGAACGGCAAGGTGCCATTGATCGCCCTCAGCCTGACGTTCAGTTGGGGGTTCTACGCGTTCTTCAAGAAATGGCTGCCGGTCGGGCCAAACCAGGGCTTCCTGCTCGAGGTGCTGATCCTGCTGATCCCCGCACTCGCCTATTGGGGTTGGCTGACGGCAAGCGGGCAAAGCCACTTTGCCGCCACCGCAGGCGACACATGGCTGCTGCTCGGCTGTGGTGCGGTCACCGCGATCCCCCTGCTGCTTTATGCCAACGGGGCCAAACGGCTGCGCCTGACGACCATCGCGATCCTGCAATACATCGCCCCGACGATGATCTTTCTGGTCGCGGTATTCTGGTTTGGCGAACCCTTTGGCCAAGCCCGCGCCATCGCGTTCCCGATGATCTGGGCGGCGGTGGCCCTGTATCTGCTGGCGGTGTTCCGCCGCGCCCGATGACCGACTACGCGCCGCCCGATGGCCCGCTGGTCATCCTGCACCACGACCACCAGCTGCTGCTGGTGGATAAACCGGCGGGGTTGCTGAGCGTCCCCGGCAAGGGTGAACATCTGGCCGATTGCCTGCTGACCCGCGTGCAGGCGGCCTTTCCCGAGGCGCTGTCGGTGCATCGGCTGGACCGCGACACCAGTGGCGTCATGGTCTATGCGGTGACACCGCACGCGCAGCGACATCTGGGGCTGCAATTCGAACGGCGGCACACGAAAAAGACTTACGTGGCGCGGGTCTGGGGCGAATTGACCCCGCGCACCGGGCTGGTCGATCTGCCGATGATCGTCGATTGGCCGAACCGGCCGTTGCAACATGTGAACCACGAAACGGGACGGGCAGCGCAGACCGAATGGCGCGTTGTGCGGGTGGGCAAAGGGGAAACGCGGGTGCGCCTGATGCCGCTGACCGGACGGACGCACCAGTTGCGGGTGCATATGCTGGCACTTGGGCATCCGATATTAGGTGACCCGTTCTATGCGGAAGGTTCTGCGCGCGACTACCCCCGGATGATGCTGCACGCCGAAACGCTGCAACTGCGCCACCCGGACGGAGGCGCGGGGGTGCGGTTTACCGCGAAGTGCCCGTTTTGACGACGCCGCGGAGCCTCCGGCGGGAGTTTTAAGGACCAAAGAAGAGGTGAAGTGCGCCCGAGTGTGGACCCGAGCGCCCGACTATTCTATTCTGCCGCCCAGTCGCTGATCGCCTTGACCTCGAGGAACTCCTCGATCCCCCAAGCGCCGCCTTCGCGGGCCCGGCCCGACATCTTGACTCCGCCAAACGGCGCACCCGCCCCGCGCGATTTTCCATTCATTTCGATCATGCCCGCACGCAGTTTGCGCGCCATCCGGTTGCGCCGGGGGCCGTCCTGCGTCTGCACATAGTTGGTCAGGCCATAGGGCGTGTCGTTGGCAATTTTGACAGCCTCTTCTTCAGTATCGAACGGAATGATCGACAGCACCGGGCCAAAGATTTCCTCGCGCTCGATCGTCATGCCGGGTTTGACGTCGGCAAAGACGGTCGGGCGCACATAGAACCCCTTGTTGAGCCCCTCGGGACGGCCCAGCCCACCGGCAACCAGCCGCGCACCTTCCTTGATGCCGGTCTCGATCAACCCTTGGATTTTCTCCCACTGCGCCCTGTTCACCACCGGGCCGATATGGTTGCCTTTGTCGGACGCCGGGCCGACGCGGGTGGCATTGGCGAGGTTTGCGGCAGTTTCCACGGCCTTGTCATAGACGGACCGTTCGACCAGCATCCGGCTGGGTGCGTTGCAGGACTGGCCGGTGTTGTTCATCATATGCGCAACGCCGCGTTGCACCGCCTCATCGTCGGCATCGGCGAAGATCACGTTGGCCCCCTTGCCGCCCAACTCCAGCGTCACGCGCTTGAGCGTCTCGGCGGCGGCCTTGGAAATCAACTTGCCCGCGCGGGTCGATCCGGTGAACGAGATCATCTCGACGTCAGGGTGCATCGACAACTGCGTGCCGACGCCCGCACCGTCGCCGTTGACCATGTTGAACACGCCCGGCGGCACGCCCGCGTCGTGGCAGAATTCGGTGAACAGGATCGACGACAGCGGTGCCTCTTCCGACGGTTTCATCACCACGGTGCAGCCTGCCAGTAGGGCCGGGATGGCCTTGAGCGTGACCTGATTCATCGGCCAGTTCCACGGCGTAATCAGGCCGACGACCCCGATGGGTTCCAGCGCGATGCGGTCGTCGGGGGCATGTTTGCCCAGCGGTTTCAGGAAATCCATCTGGTCGAAGGCACGCAGAAAATTCTTCAGGTGCCACGGCAGACTTTCGGCCTGACTGTCGGCGGCCATGTCGATGGGCGCGCCCATTTCCATGCTGATGGCCTGCGCCATTTCGTCCTTGCGCAAATTATACTGGTCCAGAATCCCCTGCACGCAGGCGCGGCGCACGGCCGGATCGCTGACCGACCACGATTCGAATGCGGTCTTGGCGGCGGCAACGGCGGCATCGGTATCGGCCTGATCGCCCAAGGATATGATCGCGCACCCTTCTTCGGTCGAGGGGTCGATGACGGTATAATCGTGCTGTTTGGCCGGGTTGACCCATTTGCCGTTGATGTAGAACTTGCGCTTCTCGATCATGGTTGACCTCCTGAAATTTGGCGTCAGTTTGGCACTGTGAATGGGCCGCTTCAAGGGCTTGCGAAGTCTGCGCCGTGACAATTTGATCATATTCCGCTATGACACTCCCCAACGACATGAAAAGGACGATAAAATGGGCCTGCGTATCAACGACACGATCCCCGATCTGATGGTCGAAACCGATCAAGGCGATTTTTCGCTGCACGACTTCGTGGGCGATCACTGGACGATCATGTTCAGCCACCCCAAGGATTTCACCCCTGTCTGCACCACCGAATTCAGCGCGGTGGCGCAACTGGCCGATGAATGGGCCAAACGCGACACCAAGGTGATCGGCATTTCGGTGGACGGCGTCGAGGATCACAAGAAATGGAAAGGCGACATCGAAAAGGTCGCCGGGACCACCGCGGGATTCCCGATCATCGCCGATGTCGGCCTCAAGGTCGCCAAGGCCTTCGACATGCTGCCCGCCGAGGCGGTGATGCCCGATGGGCGCACACCCGCCGACAGCCAGACGGTGCGGGCCGTGTTCATCGTCGGGCCGGACAAGAAACTGAAACTCAGCATGACCTACCCGATGAACGTCGGGCGCAACTTTGCCGAGGTGTTGCGCGCCCTGGACGGCTTGCAAACGGCAGCCAAATACACCGTGGCCACGCCCGCCAACTGGAACGTCGGCGACGACGTGATCATCCCGACGTCGCTGAACAACGACGACGCCAAGGCCAAATTCGGTGATTTCGAAACGGTTCTGCCCTACCTGCGCAAGACCCAGCTCAAACCGTGACACCTGCCAAACAGCCGACCCTGATCGGCTGGCGCGAAATCGTCGATCTGCCGCAACTGGGGCTGATCGGCGTCACCGCCAAGATCGACACCGGGGCGCGCACGTCGGCGCTGCACGCAGAACGGGTGCGCCATTTCGACCGCGACGGCGCGCCTTGGGTGCGGTTCCACGTCCCCCATGCCGGGCACGAGGATACGTTCGATTGCGAGGCCCCGCTGGTCGATCAACGCGAGATCAAGAACACCACCGGCGTTCCCGAACAACGCCTCGTGATCCACACCCGGCTGCGTCTGGCTGGCCGGGTCTGGGGGATCGAGGTATCGTTGGCTGACCGCGCCGCGATGGTCATGCCGATCATATTGGGGCGCACCGCGATCCGGCGTCACAACATTCTGGTCAACCCCGGCCAATCCAACATGCTCGCGCAAGACCGAAAGGAACCCCGATGAAAATCGCCATGATGGCCCGCAACGCCGAACTCTATTCCCACCGCCGCCTGAAAGAAGCCGCCGAGGCGCGGGGGCATACGATGGACATCATCAACACCCTGCGCTGCTACATGAACATCGCCAGCCGTCGCCCCGAAATCTATTACAACGGTGAAAAGCTGCCCATCTACGACGCGGTGATCCCGCGCATCGGCGCGTCCGTCACGTTCTACGGCCTCGCCGTGCTGCGCCAATTCGAAATGCAGGGCGTCTATCCGCTGAACGAATCCGTCGGCATCGGGCGATCGCGCGACAAACTCCGCTCGATGCAGCTCCTCTCGCGCGACGGCATCGGCCTGCCCGTCACGACATTCGCCCACGACCCCAAACAGACCGAAGAAGTGTTGAAACTCGCTGGCGGCGCACCCCTCGTCATCAAACTGCTCGAAGGGACGCAGGGCATCGGCGTCGTCCTTGCCGACACCGACCGTTCGGCAAAATCGGTGATCGAGGCGTTCCGCGGTGCTGGCGTCAACATCCTCGTGCAGGAATTCATCAAAGAGGCGGGCGGCACCGACATTCGCGCCCTCGTCGTTGGTGGCCGCGTCGTCGCCGCAATGAAACGCACCGGGGCCGAGGGCGAGTTTCGCAGCAACCTGCATCGCGGCGGGTCGGCCAACGTGGTGAAACTGTCGCCCGAAGAACGGTCAACCGCGATCCGCGCCGCCCGCGCGATGGGCCTGAACGTCTGCGGCGTCGACATGCTTCGCGCCAACCACGGGCCTGTGGTGATGGAGGTGAACTCGTCCCCCGGTCTGGAAGGCGTCGAAAAGGCGACCGGTATCGACATCGCCGGCAAAATCATCGAATTCATCGAAAAGAACGCAACGCCGGGCAAAACGAAAACCAAAGGCAAAGGCTGACATTTGCAGAAACCCTTCGAAATCGCCGGGCGGCGCATTGCCCCCGGCCAGCGCACCACGGTCGACATTCCGGTGTCGAACCTGTCCGACCACACACCCGTCACCATGTCGGTGCATGTCGTTCACGGCAAAAAGCCCGGCCCGGTGATGTTCGTCTCTGCCGCAATCCACGGTGACGAGGTGATCGGCGTCGAAATCGTCCGCCGCCTGCTGCGCGCCCCCAACATCGACCGGATCGCAGGCACGCTGCTGGCGATCCCCATCGTCAACACCTTTGGTTTCCTGAACCACTCCCGCTACTTGCCCGACCGGCGCGACCTCAACCGCTGCTTTCCCGGATCGGCGGGCGGGTCGCTTGCGTCGCGGCTGGCCTACATGTTCCTGACCGAAATTGTTGAACGGGCCGACTTCGGCATCGACCTCCATTCGGCGGCGATCCAGCGGACGAACCTGCCGCAAATCCGCTACAGCCCCGGCAGCGAAAGGTTGGCGCATATGGCCGACGTGTTCGGCGCACCCGTGATCCTGACGGCCAAACTGCGCGACGGATCGCTGCGGATGGCGGCCAAGGCACGCAGCGTCGACATGCTGCTGTATGAGGCGGGCGAGGGGCTGCGGTTCGATGAATATGCCGCCAAAACCGGCGTCTACGGCATTCTGCGGGTGATGCGCGAACTGGGGATGGTTGGGGCCAAGGGCGTGCCGAAACCCCGCGTGCCGCCGATCCGGTCGGCCCATTCCGGCTGGGCGCGTGCCCCGTCCGGCGGGCTGCTGCGCACGTTCCGCCAGACCGGCGACATCGTGCAGGCGGACGAGGTGCTGGGCATCATATCAGATCCCTTTGGCGAAAACGAAACCGAGGTGATCGCGTCCACTCACGGCATCATCGTCGGGCGCACCAACCTGCCCATCGTCAACGAAGGCGACGCGCTGTTTCACATCGCCACGATTCCAGAAAATTCCGGGGCCGTCGTCGGCACGCTATCGGACCAGCTTGATCAGGAATCGCTGTTTGACGAAGACGAGATAATCTAGCCCCAATTCACCTCAGGCCGTCGGATACAGCACAACCCGAGTCCCCATCGCCACCCGCGAATACAGATCGACGATATGCGAATTCACCAACCGGGCACAGCCGTTGGACACCCGGCTGCCGATGGTTTGTGGCAAGCCTGTGCCGTGGATGCGCAGCATCGTGTCACCAATCTGCGGCTTGAACAGATACAGGGCGCGGGCGCCCAAGGGGTTTTCGGGGCCACCGGGCATGCCGTCTTCGTACTGTTTGTAGTGCCCCGGTTCGCGCTCGATCATGTCGTCGGTCGGGGTCCAGCTTGGCCATTCCTTTTTCGCGCCCACGCTGAACGTACCGGGTTCATACAAACCGGGCCGCCCGATACCGACGGAATACCGGATCGCCCGGCCTTCGGTCATCGTCAGGAAAAGATGGAACGCGTTGGGATCAAGGTGCAGTTCGTTGGGCGCCCAACCGGTGGCAAGGTTGACATAGACCGGCATGTGCTGCGGCGGCACGACATAGCCCTGTGCACTTGCGGCAACAGGGCCGATGACAGTGGCGGCAGCGGCGGCTGAAACGAATTGGCGACGGGAAAGCATGGCAGACTCCGTTAAATGACTATCGATAGTTAACCCCAACGACGCGGGCCTGTTCAATCACAACCATGTCATGGCTACTAACCTTGGGTGGCTATGGCAGAATTGGTACGCAAACCGGCGTGGCAGGCAACGATTAATCGAAAGGCCCCGCCGTTGCCAGCGGGGCCCTGATCGATTCAGCCAGTGCCGTCTTACTCGGCGTCGGCCTCTTCCTTGGTCTCTTCGACCCCGGTTTCCTGATTGACGACCTTCATCGACAGGCGAACCTTGCCGCGATCGTCAAAGCCCAGCAGCTTGACCCAGACCTCCTGACCCTCCTTGAGGGCGTCGGACGGATGGTTCAGACGCTTGTTATCGATCTGGCTGACATGCACCAACCCGTCGCGCTTGCCGAAAAAGTTCACGAAGGCGCCGAAATCGACCAGCTTGACGACCGTGCCCTTGTAAACCTTGCCCTCTTCGGGTTCGGCAACGATGGACCAGATCATGTCATAGGCCTTCTTGATGGCCTCGCCATTTGGCGACGCGATCTTGATGATGCCTTCGTCGTTGATATCGACCTTGGCACCCGACAGCTCGACGATCTCGCGGATCACCTTGCCGCCCGACCCGATGACTTCCCGGATCTTGTCGGTCGGGATCTGCATCGTTTCGATCCGCGGCGCATGCACGCTGAATTCAGACGTTTCCGACAGCGCCTTGCTCATCTCGCCCAGAATATGGATGCGGGCGTCCTTGGCCTGCGCCAACGCCTTTTCCATGATCTCGGGCGTGATGCCCGCGATCTTGATATCCATCTGCAACGAAGTGATGCCCGCAGCGGTGCCAGCTACCTTGAAATCCATGTCACCCAGATGATCTTCGTCACCCAGAATATCCGTCAGGATCGCATAGCTGCCATCATCCTCAAGGATCAGCCCCATCGCAATACCCGCAACCGGCGCCTTCAACGGCACCCCCGCGTCCATCATCGACAACGACCCACCGCAAACCGACGCCATCGAACTGGACCCGTTGGATTCCGTAATCTCCGACACCACGCGAATGGTATAGGGGAAATCCGTCGGCGCAGGCAGAACCGCCTGCAACGCACGCCACGCCAGCTTGCCATGCCCGATCTCACGACGCCCGGTAAAGCCAAAGCGGCCAACCTCGCCCACCGAATAGGGCGGGAAGTTGTAATGCAGCATAAAGCTCGACTTGTACATGCCGGTCAGCGCGTCGATCATCTGTTCGTCGTCGCCGGTGCCAAGGGTGGTGACAACCAGCCCCTGCGTCTCGCCACGGGTGAACAGGGCCGACCCGTGGGTGCGGGGCAGCAACCCGGTCTCGGCGACAATCGGGCGAACGGTCGTGGTATCACGGCCATCAATCCGCTTGCCGGTCTTGACGACATCACCGCGCAAGATCGACGCTTCCAGCTTCTTCAACGCCGACCCAAGGTTGGCATCGGCCAACTGGTCCGCACTCAACGCCGCCTTGATCGTGTCGCGGGCCGCATCCACAGCCGCCACACGGTCCTGCTTGACGGTATGCTTGAACGCGGCGCGCATCGGCGCTTCGCCGGCCTTTTTCACCGCCGCCATCAGGTCCGCATAATCGGGGGCCTGATAATTCATCGGCTCCTTGGCGCACTTTTCAGCCAGATCGATGATCAGGTCGATCACCGGCTGAATGCTGTCATGGGCAAACTTCACCGCACCCAGCATCTCGGCCTCGGACAGCTCATAAGCTTCCGACTCGACCATCATCACCGCGTCCTTGGTCCCGGCCACAACCAGATCAAGGCGCTGTTCGGGGTTCATGCGCAGGTTGTGCATGTCGTCGATTTCGGGGTTCAGCACGTATTCGCCATTGGCAAACCCGACACGGGCCGCCGCAATCGGGCCCATGAACGGCACACCGGAAATCGTCAGTGCAGCACTGGCGGCAATCATCGCCACGATATCGGGATCATTGACCAGATCGTGGCTCAGGCAGGTGCAGATCACCAGCACTTCGTTCTTGAAACCGGGGACGAACAGCGGCCGGATCGGACGGTCGATCAACCGCGACGTCAGCGTTTCCTTTTCTGTCGGCCGCGCCTCGCGCTTGAAGAACCCGCCGGGGATCTTGCCTGCCGCATAATACTTTTCGTTGTAATGGACCGTCAGCGGGAAAAAGTCCTGCCCCGGCTTGGTTTCGCGGGCATAGGTCACGTTCGCCATGACCGACGTTTCGCCCAGCGTGGCGATGACCGACCCGTCAGCCTGACGGGCGACCTTGCCGGTTTCGAGGGTCAGAGTCTCCTGCCCCCACTGAATGGATTTCTTCACTTCATTAAACATCTATCGTTTCCTGTCTGGGCCTGTCTTGGCGTTCCAAGTGCCCGTTTCATAGCGGCCCCATTGCCGCCGACCCCTGTCCTTCGCCTCGCGCCGGGGTCAGGGCGCGATGTCACAGATTGGGGGGCCATACACGGGAATGGGGGGTTTGGGAAGGGGGGAGAAGTGTTGGTCTTTACTGGGCCTTGACGACTGTAAAAAATGCCGCGTTGCAGATGAGACTGTCACCATTCTTTTGGTAATGGCGAAATGCTACAGAAACTCCGGCCCGTATTTCTATACGGCCATCGACAAGCAAGCCCATGCAAAACCTTTATGCTTGCAAAGATACCTTAGCAAGCATATGCTTGCTATAATTTTCACTGCAAGCAGGATGCCATATGATGACTGAAGATAACTTTCATTCACGAGGTGGATTGGCGCGCGCCAAGCGCCTGTCGCCCGAAGACCGAAGCTCTATTGCCCGCAAGGCGGCCCTAGCCCGTTACGGCAAGACGCTGCCCCATGCTGTAGCGGAGG
>JBBSBK010000107.1:0-11483 GCA_038251315.1 Rhodobacterales bacterium
AACAAGGCGTTACGATCCAGCATATCCAGCCGGGGCAGCCCCAACAGAATGCCTACATCGAGCGCTACAACCGCACGGTCAGGCACGAATGGCTGGATCAATACATCATCGAAAGCATCGAGGAGGCTCAAGATCACGCCACGCAATGGTTATGGACTTACAACAACGACCGGCCCAACATGGGCATCGGCGGCATAACACCCGCCATGAAACTGAAAATGGCCGCATGAGTTCTACGACCGCACCCCGTTAAAAATGGAGGGATTACCGTTAGGGCGCTTGATCTATTAAATTCGAGGGAGATTTCAGTTGATGAAGCGAGACATCTCTTTGCTGGACTTCAAGCCGACTACCCCACCCTACGAGATTGGAGCGTGGACACCTATATGTCATATTTGCAAACTTGGAAGTTTGCTGAAAAGTTCAGATAGCTATCGGATTACAATTACCGGAAGATGGTTCGTAGAGTTTCTATTAAATAATGGCCTGTCCAAAGAGCGATTACATTAACGAGACGAAAAAAGTCTGACTATATCGCCTGCGATCACCGTCTTCGATGGCTACGATGTTAGTGTCGACGCCTGCTGCGGGGCCTGAAACCTCTTCGCCAACGACACGCAAGCCATCACCTCAATCACCTCCCGCTCAGGGGCAGAGATCAATCTTGAGGGCCGTTGGTATGAAGCGGCCACATCCGGGCGCTGGATCCCAAATCCCAACATGGCCCGGCGATCAGGCGCGTTGCGCGGCCCAGTCGGCCATTTCGGGCAGCAGCGCGTTCAGCACGGTCTGGAAGGCAAGAACGACGGCGGCGGGGGTGGTATCGGCGGCGATGGCGGTTTGGGCGAAACTGCGGCTGCCGATCACCTGCTGGTCGCGGTCGTCCAGCGCCGTCAGGGCAATGTCGACCGTGGCCTGAAAACGCTCATCGGCCAGCACGTCCACCTGAAACGCATCGATCCGTACCAGCAGGGCGGTATCGGGCACCGGCCCGCCTTCGCTGCGCCCGACATAGCCGACCCGGCCGGTGCCGGAAATGCTGCGGATCAACAGCGTTTGCACGACAAGGGGCAACTCGTCGCTCCACCGCGCATCGGGCAGATAGGTGATGGCGATAGCGTTCGGTTTCACCAGGATCCGATCGGACGAAATTGCCGCCGGGGCCTCGGGGCGGGCGACCAGCAGGGTGCGCCCGCCTTGCCGCCCCTGCCGCGATCCGGAGGCCGGGGTCAGGTCGTAGGTGTCAAGCGGCTGGGCAGCCGCATTCAGCGAGGAAAGGGCGCTGCATCCGCTTAGGGCGAGGATGCCCGTCAGAAGGGCGGTGCGGCGGGTCAGGGCGGTGGGGTGCATCATCTCATCTCCGATATTCGGGAACCCGGTTGTCAAGCAGAAAACGGGCCGGGTCGCTGTCGATCCGGCGCACAAGGCCGTTGAGGGTGGTGACAAGGCCGCGCGCCTCGGTCGCCAGCCGGTTCAGTTCGGGCAGGCCAGTAGAAGCGAAATCGCCGATCCCCGGTGCTGCGGCGGCGACGGCGGTCTGCACCTGCGCGACGACCGCATCGGCGCGCGTGATCAGCGCCTGCAGGTCGGCGGTGATCACCGGGATATCGGCGGTCACATCTTCGACGGCACTGCTGATCCGGTCCGACGCGGTGCGGATATCGTCGAACACCGGGGCGAGATCGGTGTTCATCACACCCGTCGCGGTGCCGAAGGCGGTTTCGGCCGCGGCCAGCGTGTCGTCTGCCCCGGCCAGCGTGGTGTCGAGCGCGTTCAGGGTCGTCTGCGCCTCGCTGAACAGCGCATTGGCCGATGTCAGGGCCGCCTGTGCCTCGGACTTGAGCGGGTCCAGATCGCCGGTAAAGGCGGTCACGTCAGCGGCGACCTGATCGACGGCGGCAGAGGCGCTGGCGACGGCGGTTCGGATATCGGCGACGATGGCGGGCACATCGTCGCGCATCACGGTTTCGATCGACGCGATCGCGGTCTTGGCATCAGCAAGCACCACACGCGCTTCGGATACCAGCGCGGCGCCGTCGCCATAGACGAGGGTGGTAAAGCCATCCGACGCCTCGGTCACAGCGGTAAAGGCCACCGTCGCATCCGACAGGGTGGTTTCAAGCTCGGTCAGCCGGGCGTTCAGCAGATCGGCGGTTTGCCCAAAACTGTCGAGTGTGTTGCCGGTACGGGTGCGCAGATCGATTATCGTGGCGTTGGTCTGGTCCACCGCGTCGGTCACTTTCGCCAGAACGTCGGGGATCTGGTCGCGCATGAACGTTTCCGTCTGGGCAAAGGCACCCTGCGCACTGTCAATCGCGCTCGACGTCGAGGCCATCGTGGTGTTGGCGGTCTCGAACGCGGTCTGCGCCGCGCCAAAAGTCGCGTCTGCCTGTTCCAGCGTGGTGGTCAACGTCGCCCCGATGGCATCAAGCCGGCCGGTGAACTGGGTGATCTGATCGGTCGCCTCGGCGACCGTGCCGGTGATGCTGGAAAAATCGTCAAGCGCCTGATTGAGCCGCCCCGACGATTCCGTGACGTTCTGCAAAATCGCGGTGACGAGGGCCCGGTTTTCCGGCCCGGTCAGCTTCTGTAGCTGTTCAAGCAGATCTCTTGCCTGCTCCAGCACATCGGGCGCGTCTTCGATCAGGGCCTGCACGGTCGACCGTTCGGAAGGAATGATCGGGATGCTGCCGTCCTCGGATCTGAGGCGCGGTGCGCCAGAGGTGCCGCCCGCAAGCGAAATATAGGCAACGCCCGTGACCCCCTGAGACTGCAACTGCGCCACGGTATCGCGCAGCACCGGCGTCGTCGCATCGATTCGGATTTCGGTGAATACCTTGGACGGATCCTTTTCATAGATCCGCAGATTGGTCACGGACCCCACCGAAATCCCGTTGAACAGCACATCGCCCGCTGAATTCAGTCCCGACACGTCATCGAACAGGATGCCGTAGGTGTTGTAGCGGCGGTCGACCTTGACGCTGGCCAGAAAGATGAAGAACGCCAGCGTGCCGATCAGCGCAGCAAGGGTAAAGGCCCCGATCAGGATATAGTTGGCGCGGGTTTCCATCAGGCGGTCTGACCGATCGAGTCTTGGCCGATCCGGGCCACCTGCTCGGTGGCAGCGCGGGCGCGGGGGCCATGGAAGTATTCACGCACCCAGGCGTTGTCGATTTCCTGCACCTCTTCGATCGTCCCCACCGCAAGTACCTTTTTCTCGGACAACACCGCCACCCGGTCGCAGATTGCATAAAGACTGTCCAGATCATGCGTTACCAGAAACACGGTCAGCCCCAGTGCTGCCTGCAATTGCTTGATCAGCATATCAAAGGCTGCTGCACCGATGGGGTCAAGCCCGGCGGTGGGTTCGTCCAGAAAAACGATTTCCGGGTCCAGCGCGATGGCGCGGGCGAAACCGGCGCGTTTGCGCATTCCGCCCGAGAGTTCGGACGGAAACTTGTCCAGTGCATCTTCGGGCAGGCCGACCATCCGCACCTTGATCGCGGCAAGGGTTTCGCGCAGGTCCGCGTCAAGGTCCAGGAGTTCGCGCATCGGTGCCTCGACGTTCTGGCGCACGGTCAGGGCCGAAAACAGCGCCCCGTCCTGAAACATCACACCCCAGCGCCGCCGCAGGCTGCGATATTCGGACTCGGGCGTGTCGCGCACCGATTGGCCGAACACCTCGATGGTGCCTTCGGCGGGTTTCAGCAGGCCGACGATGGCGCGCAGCAGCACCGATTTGCCGGTGCCCGACCCGCCGACGATCCCGATCACCTCGCCCCGGCGCACGTCCAGATCAAGGCCGTCATGTACCGTATGGGTATCAAACCGCGTCACCAGCCCGCGCACCCGGATGATGTGCCCGTCCGGATCGTCAGGGTTGTCGTTCTGGTCGGCCATCAGACCCCCACGATCGCGAAAAAGATCGAAAACATGGCGTCCATGACGATCACCATGAAAATCGCCAGCACCACGGATGTCGAGGTGCGCCGCCCAAGTGATTCAGTATCGCCGCCCACCTTCATCCCCTCGTAACAGCCGATCATCCCGATGATGAGCGCAAAGAACGGTGCCTTGATCATGCCGACGCCAAAGTGCCAGACGTCGGTGTTGGATACCAGCCGCGCGATGAACACCTGTGGCGAGACTCCCAGGTCGATCCAACTCATCACCGCGCCGCCGACCAGCCCCGACATATCGGCGATGAACCCCAAAGCGGGCAGCATCAGGATCAGCGCCAGAACACGCGGCACCACGAGGATCGTCACCGGATCAAGGCCAAGGGTGCGCATGGCGTCGATCTCTTCGCGCATCTTCATCGACCCGATGGCGGCGGTAAACGCTGACCCCGACCGCCCCGCAACGATGATCGCGGTCAGCAGGATACCGAGTTCGCGCAGGATCGAAATGGAAATCAGATCGACGACGAACACCTCGGCCCCGAACTGGCGCAACTGCGCGGCACCCTGAAATGCCAGCACGACGCCGATCAGGAATGCCATGAGGGCGACGATGGGCACCGCCTGCACCCCGACATCCTGGCAGTGATGCACAAGCGAGGTGAGACGCAAACGGCGGGGCCGGATCAGGATGCCGCCAAGGGTCGCGATCACCTGGCCAAGGAAACCGATCAGTTCGACCGCCGTCGTGCCACCGCCCGCGACGCCACGACCAACCTTTTCCAGCCAGTCGGCCAGCGGACTGTTCCGGGTCGGTTCGGTGGCGGCTGGGGCCAGATTTTCCTTTACCGTCGCCAGCAATTCTTCCTGCGCCTTGCTCGCGCCGTCGATCCGCACATCGCTACTGCCTTGCGCCTGCAACGTGGTGAGGAACCACGCCCCGGCAGTGTCCATTTCAGTCAGCCCGCCGATGTCGATGACACCGACACCTTTGGCCATCTCCAAGGCCCCGTCGCGGTCCAGATCCGCCAGCACGTCGATATCCAGCGGCCCGGTCAGCACCAGCCGGTCGTCGGCGACGGCAATCTCCATCCGGGCGGTGGTAGGTGCTGGAGTCACGACGTTCTGCATCCGCTGCGCATAGGGGTTTGACACCGTCCGTTCAACAGTTTCCGCGCCATGTTCAGTTGGTTTTCGCGACCGAGACCGGGCGGCGGGTCCGTTGCCGCGCGAATACCCCCGCTGCCGTCCGCCAGATCAGCGCCAGATCGAAACACAAGGTCTGGTGTCGGGCATAGATCAGGTCCAGCCTTGCCTTGCGCGGAACGCAGACACGGGCATAGAGCGCGTCGGTTTCTGCGGCACTCGCGCAGCGGGCCAGCAGCCATTCCTCGTGCCGGTGATAGACCACCGAGGCGAGGCCGGTGACGCCGGGCCGGTTGCGCAGCACCTGCGCATAAAGCGCCGGAAACCGGCCGACGTAGATGCGCAAAGGCGGGCGCGGGCCGACAAAGCTCATGTCGCCGCGCAGGATGTTCCACAGTTGCGGGATTTCGTCGGCACGGGTGCGGCGCAGGAACCGGCCCAGCGGCGTGATCCGCCCGGCTTTATCGCCGCCCGAAACGCCGCTGTCATGGGACGCAGTCGTCATGCTGCGCAGCTTTATCAGTGAAAATGCGCGGGTCGGGGTCTGCATCCTCTCGGACAGATAGAATACCGGTCGACCCTGTAACAGCAGCGCCAGAAGGATAAGCAGGGCCAGGACAGGAGCCAGCAGCACGCCCAGCAGCATGGCCAGGATGACATCCATGATTCGTTTGGCCCGGGTCAAAGTTCCGCCGACGCTGCGCGACGCTGAAAGTCACGCCATTGGTCGACGATCCCGGTCGCAGTGCATTCCTCTGGGGCGAAGCAGACCAGACGTTCGAGCGCCAGAGTCGACAACGTTACCCGCGCAATCGTGCCTTGCGGTGCCGGGACGGGCACCCAAGGCAAACCCGCCGCATCCAGCAGGTCGCCCATTGTCACTGCGCCCGGGGCGGCAAGGTTCAACAGGGCAGGGACCGATGCACCATGATGAAGGGCCAGCATGATGTCGTTCAGCACCCGCGCCAGCGTCGCCGGACCAATGGTGCTGCGCAGCGGGGTCGATCCGTCCGGCAGCATGTGCAGCCTGACCGGCGTTGCGCCACCCCGCTCCGCAGCACCACCCAGCAGCATGTCGGCCCCGGCAACGTTGCCCAGACGCAGGACGGTGGACTGCAGCGGGGCCGACGATTGGGCGGCGACACGTTCCATCGCCAATTTGGCCTGCCCGTAGGTGCTGCGCGGGGCTGGCGGGGTGGCTTCGGTCAGCAGGCCGGGACTGTCGCCATAAACGGCGGCAGAAGAAAGCAACACCACATTCGGCACACCCACCGCCTGCGCGGCTTTCAGCAGGGCCGCCGCAAGGCTCGGGTGCATGGACATCGTGGCGGCATCGTCGGATCGCCCCGGCTGTGGCACCGGGCCGGCAAGGTTCAGGATCACGTCGTAGCCGGCAAAGGTGGTGGCGAGGGCCGCAAGCGGCATCGCCAATGGATCGACAGCATCGGCAGGCCCCCTGCGCGTTGTCCAGCGCACTGCCAGATCGGCCCGCCCGGCCCAGCCAAGGCGCAGCATCCGGCCGATCCGGCCGTCCGATCCGATGACGGCGATCCGGCAGGGCGGCGGTGTCTGCGCGTCGGGGTGGGTGTGCATCGGCCTCTGCAAGGCCCGGAAATCGGGGCACCGCAAACCTGCCTTGTGCGCGTCCCCGGCGCAACTCCCCCGATATGGCGATGCACCCGTTGGGCGATCACCGATGCCAAATTGCGTCAAACCAGAGACGAGGGTCGGGGTGGGGTTTCTGACCCTTGCACCCGAGTGCATTTTGCTGGCAAGGTCAGTGGACCCGGATCGGCCAAACTTCGGTCGTCGCCCTTGAGGCGTCGGGTTTCGGGGGGCCGATGCTGGTTGCCGCTGCCACGGGACGGGACATGACAACATCATTCTTGCGCACTATCGGCGCACTGCTGCTTTGCGCCGCGATTGGCGGATGCGCCACCTTGCCACGGGGTGCCGGGCTGCAACGCGAGGTTCTGGAAACCGGCAATGCCGACAAGGAAGCGGCCCGCGATTTCGCCGTCGCGCCGGTGACGCGCGCCCTGCTTGAAACCTATGACACATGGCCCGCCGTGGGCGAAGACCGGCTCGCCTGGATCAACCGGACACACCAGCCCGCCAACCGGATCATTGCCGTCGGCGATACCGTCGCCATCACCGTTTTCAGCACCGCCGACAACGGCTTGTTGACCAGCCCCGGTCAACGTCAGGTGCAGTTGCCTGCAATGCGTGTATCGCCTGCCGGATCGGTGTTCCTGCCCTATGTCGGGGCAATGAAGATCTCGGGGATGTCCCCTGAAACCGCCCGTGACCGGATCGAGGAACGGTATATCGACGTTGATCCATCGACCCAGGTGACGCTCAACCTGGCGGAAGGCCGCCAAAGCACCGTCAGCCTTGTGGGCGGTGTCGGGGCACCCGGCGTCTATCCGCTGACTGACACCGATGTTACTGTCATGGCCGTCATCGCCGAGGGCGGCGGCGTTCAGGCAGGTCTGATCAATCCCCGGATCCGCTTGCAACGCGGTGATCAGACCTATGGCACCTCGGTCGCGCGACTGCTCGCCAACCCGTCGCTCGACAGCACGCTGGCGGGCGGCGACAAGATTTATGTCGAGGCCGACAAGCGCCGGTTCCTGTCGCTTGGCGCGGCGGGGACCGAGGCCGTGCATGCATTTACCTCCGACCACATGACCGCGCTTGATGCGATGGCGGCGATCGGCGGGGTCACCGACTCGCGCGCTGACCCGCAAGGTATCCTGATTCTGCGTCGCTTTCCTGCCTCGGCGGTGCGCAGCGACGCCAGCGGACCGTCGCACACGCGGGTGATATTTACGATCGACCTGACCAGCGCCGACGGCCTGTTCAGCGCCGGTGAGTTCCCGATCCGTGACGGCGATCTGGTCTATGCCACCGAAAGCCCGCTGACCGCCACCCAGACCATCTTTGGTGTCATCGGCAGCGCCTTTGGTCTGGCCCGTCAGGCCGGCATCTGACAGTTTTCTTTGAGCGACTGGTGCCAAGTTTCGATCGCTGCGGCGGAACCGGCTTTGGGCAGGGCGTCGGCGCGATCTGCGCACCGCTTAACGACAGTACCGACGCCGCATCGCCATCCACGCCGTCAACGTCGGGGCCAGTCGCATCAGCTTGCGCGATCAGCCCGGGGTGTGCGACAAAATTGGTCGTGGTGTCGACGACGCCCGGGCACCAACACGCCGAGATCGGGGATGTCCACCAATGGAAAAGACCACCATTCTCAACTTCCACCCACGGCCGGAGCGCCATGACCGGGCCGAGGCGGTCATCGCCGAGGTGAACGGTCATCTTGCAGACAAGTGGATCACGCTGCGCTCGGTCACTCTGGTAGATGCGACGATCATCGACGCGCCATGCTCGACCGACAACACGGCGCGCGCGCAGGATCCGCAGATGTCGTTCAAGAACAAAGGCGACGTCGCGATGCCGCACGAACTTGACCGCGATCACCAACGCAGGCGAGCGCACGATCAGACCCGGCGCAAAGCGGGTGCGCAACGATCCGATCTTGCGATCCTCCCAATCGTTCCTGGTGATATCCTGACCGGCCATAAAGACCAACAAATGAAACCCTTGGCCGGCAATGCGGCTGACCGCCGATTGATTGACTCCCGAGCGCTGTTCCACCTGCGACGTTGTGATCCGTTCTTTTGCCATCAGTCCGCCGTCCAGCCCCCGTCGATCAGAATTTCGGTGACGCTCGCGCCCAGCTTTTCGGCCCCTCGCGCCGCACAGACCACATGTGCCCCCGCCTCGGCCAGCGCCACGGCGCAGCCCTGCCCGATTCCTGATGAGGCACCCACTACAAGAGCGCGTTTGCCCTCAAGGCGGAACAAGGGGGTGCGGGGCAAGGTCATTCTGCAGCTTCCCGACTGGGTACGCCCGCGTTATCGGGCACGGTGATTCCGCCATCGCGGCGGACACCGATGTTGCATTGTCCGGCTTGGCAGACGAGCTGTTCGGGCACGCACAGAGTTGCGCACCTGATCTTGGGCGAAACTGTTGATCTCAATGTCGCTGGGGGCCGTCTTGGCTTTCAGGGCGTCGATCCGGGCTTGGGTCGGCGATAGCTGGCCGGTCTGTCATTTTCGGTCTTCTGCAGCATCTCACGCATGCTGGAGTCGCCGCCTGAGGTGGGATCGGCCAGCGCCGCCGCGGCCGTCGCGCGAACGGCGTCGTTCTCCTGCGCCGCTTCGGTGGCGGTCTTGCCCATTTTGAGCATGGTCACGGTCAATGCAGAGTCCTTTTGCCGGGTTGATGCGGTCAGTGTGGCGCGGTTGATCGCAATGCGATCCATTCGCCGCTGCTGGTGTTGCACAGGTGGCATATGCTGGCAGGGATAAGTGCCTGAACCACGCTTCCCATGCACATGAGCGGCAATTTTCTGGGTCTCGGCCCGACCAACGAAGCCGTCACGTTGCTGGAGGGGGCGGTCAAAACCGTGCGCTGACCGTCCAGCCCCGATTCTGGCCGCCAAACATCTCGTATCCCTGCGCCGTCACCGCCACGGTATCCTCGAGCTTGATGAACCCCCGTCCGGGGTGCAGCATCGTGGTTTCCACCGACAGCACCATGCCAGGGACAAACGGCGTATCTGCATCGCTGCCCTCGTAGGCGACCGGGTGGTTGGTCATCAGATACGGCGCCTCGTGGCTGATTAGGCCCATGCCGTGCGCAAAGAAATCGTTGCAGGCGGCGTTGGGCAGGCGGTTCAGCTCGGCCTCGGCAATTGCGACCATGTTGGTGGCGTTCTGACCCGGAGCGATGCAGGCGAATGCCGCCTGCTGCACTGCGTCGACCTCGGCCAGCAGATCGACCAGTTCGCTGTCGGGATCGCCCAGACAACCCATCCGGCAAATATCGCCGATATAGCCGTGCAGGTTGCCGCCGGAATCGATCGACATGACCTCGCCCTTTTGCCACGTCTGCCCCGATCCGGCCCGCACGTGACTGTCGCCAAGGGTCAGCAGGCAGTATTCGAATGTCAGCCCGCGCTGTGTCTCCTCTTGCCGCAAGCGTTCGATGATCTGATGCTTGGTATCGCCTGTGCCTGAACCCAGGATCGTCGCCTGCATCGCGGCATCGATGGCGTCGGACGCAGCGCGCAGAAGGGCGAGTTCTGCCGTCGTCTTGATCATCCGCAGCCGTGTCAGGGGCAGGCTCGCGTCGGTGATCCGCGCCTGTGGCAACCCGGCGGCCAGCGCGTCGAACCCGTCCTTGGGCATGAACCCCGCCTCGATCCCGATCCGCCCGCTGGCGACCCCGGCCTTTTGCAGATGTGCCGCGACGGCCTGCATGGTATCGACCGACCCCCAGAACGCCGTCTGGACGTGCGGCATCCAGAAGGGCAGGGCGGCGTGTTCGTGCCCTTCCATCCGGTTGGCGAAATAGCCCGTCTTGTCGGCGTCGCCGCGCACATAGACGAAGGCGGGCAAATAGCGGCTTTGCCCGATCGCATCCATCGCCGCGAAAAAGATGAACTGGTGGCCGCCGGTGAACCAGCGCACGGCGTGTTTGGACGTGGCGACGAAGGCGTCGAGGCCCTGCGCCGCCATCATCGTGTCTAGCTGGGCGAACGTGTAATTCAGGTCGGCTGGGCGGGCGGCGCGGGGCATGGGGAACATTGCGTCAGCCCTTGTGCGGCGGCGGAACCAGCCGAAAATCGGGCAGGGTGCGCAGCACCTCTTCGGGGCCGACCGGGCTGTAGACGACGAACAGGGACATCGGCGACGTGCCGGTGTTCAGGGTCGCATGGAACCGGCTTTCGGGGACAAAGATTGTGCAGCCTCTGCGGACCTCTTGCGTGATCGGATTGCCGTCCGGGTCTTCGACCATCTGTTCTCCGGTGCCGTCAAGGACGTAGATGATTTCCTCGGCGCCCGGATGGTTGTGCCGTGTGTGTCCCTGACCGGGGGGGACATCGACGACTCCGGCGGAAAACTGGCCCGCGCCGTTGACCTTTGGCCCGCAGGTTAGCGTCAGGTGGCCCCAGTCAAAGGCATAGCGGTCGACGTTTTCGGGGTAGATGAAGTTGGTTTCGGTCATGATTTCCCTTTGATCGCCTTGAAGGCGCGTATTTGATCGGCAATCGCGATTTCCGTTGGCAACCGTTCGGCAGAACTGGCCCCGTAGAACCCGTGGCAGCCGCTGGTGTGGGCCAGCGCATAGGCGGCGTCGTCGGGCATCGACAACGGCCCGCCGTGGCACAGCACGATGATATCGTCGCGCACCGCGCGGGCGGCGGCGGCGATGGCGTCGATTTCGGCCACGCAATCGTCCAGCGATTTCGACGACGACGCGCCGATGCTGCCGCCCGTCGTGACGCCCATATGGGCGACGATGACATCGGCCCCGGCGCGGACCATGTCAGCGGATTCGTCGGGCGTGAACACGTATGGCGTGGTC
>JBBSBK010000108.1:0-11260 GCA_038251315.1 Rhodobacterales bacterium
GCCGATGCCTGACAGCAGATGCAACGTGATCGCACAGACGGCCAACACGACCGCCAATCCGCCCGCCAGCAGCGCCAGCCCGGCCAGCGTCTTGCCTGCAATGAACTGCCAGCGGTGCAGGGGCCGGGTCATGATCAGCGCCAATGTCTGGCGGCCGAGTTCGCTGACCGCGGCGCGATAGCCGATCAGGGTCGCGATGGCGGCACCGATGATTTCGGTTTGCTCAATCGCACCGCGCAGCAGGCGAAGGGGATAGAACTCGGGCGGCGCGATAGCATTTACCGGCTTGCCCAGAGCCAGAAGCGTGGCACGGGCCTGATCGTAGGTGGCCACGTCGGTTGCCAGGGCAATCGCCCCGGTCATCAACGATGTCACCGCAGCAACGATCAGAAAGATCGTGATGATGATGATGAACCGGTCGCGGCTGGCAGCGACGATGTCCTTTCGGGCGATCACGCCAGCGGGAGTGAGGGCGTGATCAGACATCGACGTCTCCTTGGGTGCGGTCCATCGTGATGAGGGCGTAAGCAGCAAAGCCGGCGGCGATTGCGGTGGCACCGCCAAGGCCCAGCGTCGGAGCGATTGCGGATCTCACGATGAAGTTTACGGTCAGGAAGTCCAGCAGCCGGGCAGATGCAATCTTGTAACTTTCGGCCAGCGAAAGTGGCCCCACCAACCAGCCTGTCCAATGAAAGAAGGTCGTATCGGGGGCTGCGGCCAGGGCAGAGACCGGGTTGATCGCGGCAGTCGGATGAATGTTTCCGGTCAGTGACGGCAGGATGAACGTCAGGGTCAGCCAGATTGTGACAGGGATCAGCAGGCCGACAGATTCGGATCGTGTCTGCGCTGCGAACGCCAGTCCAAGCAAGGCGAACATCAGCATATAAAGGGCCGAAAGACCGAAGAAAGCGGACAGCTTCAGCCAGGCCGCGCCGCTCAACGTGGCCCCCGGCAATACCAGAAAAGTCAGCACGCTGACGATCGCAGCGATTCCGGTCAGACAGGCGACAAGAAGAGTCACAGCTTCCAACTTGCCCACCGCATAGTCCCATGACGACAGACCGCGCGTGGCGATCAGGGGCAGCGTGCCGCTCTTGCGGTCCATCGCCGCCAGTTGATTGCCGACGACGATCGCCGCCAGAACGCCGATCAGCCCGACGTAGATCACCATGTTGCGCAGTAGCGACAGGGGCGAGATGTCCAAGACCGGATTGGGCGGCACCTGCTGGCCAGCGGTGGTGAGAAATCTGGCCGCGTTCAAATAGATGCCATCGACCGTGGTTGTGGCCGACCAGCCCAACCATGCGGACAACAGCACCAGGACAACGAAAAGCGCCGCCAACAGCGTCACACTTCGTTCGCGCAGGATAAGGGCAATTGACTGGCGGGCGATCAAGTGGGATGGCGACATCACGTAGCCCCTGCCAGCCGACCAAGCGGTGTGAGAGACAGATAGAGATCCTCCAGCGAGGCGTCGTTGCCATACAGGGCGGTGACGGCATCGATAGTGTCGTGAAAGATCAGCTTGCCATGACCCAGCACCCCGATGGACGTGCAGGTCCGCGCGATCTCGGAAATCAGGTGCGTGTTCATGAAAACCGTCATGCTGAAGTCGGTGTTCAGCCGTTTGATCAGATCGCGCAGGGTCTTGATCCCCATCGGATCGAGTCCCGAGGTTGGTTCGTCCAAAAACAACACCTTGGGGCGGTGCAGGATGGCTTGCGCCAGACCGATGCGCTGCCGCATGCCCTTGGAAAAGGTGCCGACACGTCGGTCGGCCAAGTCAGTGCAGACCAGAAACGCAAGGGTTTCGTCGACACGCGCGTTGACGTCATCGATGCCCGACAGCCGCGCGAAGAAGCTGAGGTTCTCGCGCGCGGTCAAGGTGTCGTAAAGCCGCACGTTCTCCGGGACGTAACCGATGACGCGGCGCACCCCGAGCGGGTCGGTCCTGATGTCGTGACCGTCAATCAGCGCCGTGCCGGAATACGGGCGGGCCAGTGTCGTGAGCATGTGAACCGTCGTCGTCTTGCCAGCACCGTTGTGACCCAGAAAGCCGAATACCTCTTTGCCCGGTATATCGAAGGTCAAATCGTCTACGATCGTTTGCCCGCCCAATCGCTGGGTCAGATGGTTGATCGAAATGATGGGGGCGGTCATTGGCGGTCCCATTCCCTGTCAATCGGCCGCAACGGGCCACGGCACCGGAATAATCGACGCGCAGGCGCTTGGGCGTGTCCGAGACGTTACAAGTCTGCAATGAAAAGGGGCGGCGACACGGCCACGGCAACGTCTTGCATTACGTCTTTGCAATGCTGTTGACACGCAGTTGCGTGATGCTGGAGTCAGACCATGGGTTAGACACGCAGTAGGGGAGCCTTCTGGATGGCACGGTTTTATCGATCGACGATCGGTTCGGTCTTGTTGGCACCGGGGCGAGGGTCGGCGCATGACTGTCGGCGGTCCGGGCGAGGTGGAATTGGCAGCGCTCCCATGTCGCATCGCCAAGGTCTGCCCTGTGCGTCCGGCGCGCGGCCCGGCGTGATTTGCCGGAGACGACATACTCGACTCCGCGCAGCCCGCGCGCCCGGTGGCTCTCCAGTAGGGCGCCAGTGAATTTCGGTCTCGCACATCGCGACTGAGAGGCCGGCGCCCGACGACGCTCGTCCGGACCGATGCCGATCGTCGACAACCATGTTGCGGCTAACCCACGGACCCGTGGCTGATTGCGCATATCATTATGCTGCTTCGGGCGAAGATATGACTCGGAAGTTCGTCCGGATTCATTGGGGATTTGACACTCCGCTTCGGGATGAAGAGAAAGCATGAATTTCTGGCTGAACGTGCGAGGTTGAAGGCTATGTTCTTTTCAAGCGCGCCCTAAATCAATCGCCGAAACCCCCCGGGGACCCTGGGCATCCTGAACGCAACCGCGGGAGACACGAGACTGAGAGCTTATCTGGCGATCCTTTTGATTTTGATCTCGTTCGGGGTCCTCGAATTCGCGCGGCGTGGCGTTGAGATCAGGCACTTTGATATCGGTCAGACCCCTGTCACCGGATATGCGCGGGCCGGGGCAGACGGCCCGGTCGTTGTTGTCGCGCATGGCTTTGCGGGCTCGCAGCAGATGATGCAAGGGTATGCGCTGCCGTTGGCGCAGGCGGGGTATCGGGTTTTCGTGTTTGAATTTCTGGGGCATGGGCGCAATTCGGTCCCGATGTCGGGCGATGTCACATCGGTTGATGGGACGACCCGGCTGTTGGTCGACCAGACATCAGAGGTCATTGATGCCGTGGCCCTGAACGGTGGCAAGGTCGCGCTGCTGGGCCATTCCATGGCGACCGACATTCTTGCGCGGGTCGCGGCAAACCGTTCCGATATTGGTCCGGTCGTGCTGATCTCGGCCTTCTCGAATGCGATTGATGCCACCATGCCTGATGACCTGTTGTTGGTGACAGGCGCGTGGGAAACGCAGTTGCGGGCCTTTGCGCAAAAGGCGTTACAGAAGGTCGACCCCAGCGCCGTCGAGGGGAGCATTGCGACAAAGGGCACCGTACAGCGCCGCGTCGTTGTCGCGCCCTTCACCGAGCATGTGTCGGTTCTGCAGAGTCGTGCCGGCAGGGCCGCGGCCGTTGCCTGGCTTGACCGGGCTTACGCACGCCGGTCAGACGTCATCACTCCGCCGACCGGATGGGCCATCCTTGGGCTGCTCGCTGGACTGGTACTGATCTTTCGGCGAATCGCAGGCTTTTTGCCGAAAACTGTGCAGGACGACCCGCGTCCCAGCGGCACGCAAACCGCCATCCTGATCCTTTTGCCCGCAATCCTGGCCCCTTTGATCGCCGTTGCCTTGGACCCGCACTTTCTGCCCGTCCTGGTTGCCGATTATCTGGGTCTGCATCTGTTCATTTACGGCGCCTTGCAGTTGGTGATGCTGACGGTCTGGGGCCTGATCCGGTGGCGGCTGACCTGGCTGGCCTTTGCGGTGCTTTTGCTCTGGTGCGCCGTGTTTGGCATTGCCCTTGATCGCTTTGCCGCGAATTTCTGGCCGACGGCGGGGCGGTTGTGGATCATCGCCGTCCTGATGATCGGTGCCGTGCCTTATATGGTGTCCGATGCAATACTGACCGCAAACAGCCGCGTTCTCGTCCGACTTTGCATTCGGGGTGGTTTCCTGCTGTCGCTCGGCATTGCTGTGGCACTGGATTTCGAAGGCTTGTTCTTTCTGATGCTGATCGCGCCGGTGCTGATCTTGTTCTATCTGGTGTTTGGAACAATGGGGCGGGATCTCTCGGTCAGGTCATCATCGCTGTCATCCGGTCTTGCGCTTGGCATCGTGCTGGCTTGGGCCCTGGGAGTCAGCTTTCCGCTGTTTCAGGGTTAGCCGGCTTCTATGGCCATCTTTGCCAGGCGTCCTGACCCTTGGATCGGTCTGGCGATCTGTCCATGGAACGGCCGACCAAGCTCGGCACGTTCAATTAATGCCTGCAACAATCTTCCTGCAGGTCTACCCGTTGTCCTCCCGAAGTATCTTCCTCGCCGATCTCAATAGCGATGGGAACGTCACGCCATACCTTGCGACGAGTCTTAGAGTCGACGACTTCTCGCTTTACCCAATCAAAGTCGGTTATGGTGTCAACATCCTGTGCAGCCTTCCCTGCCTCAAGGAAGGCGCTGATCACGCGCAGTTCTTAGATAACGGTTGAGAGGATCCCTGACCCGCCAATCGCGTCCACCGCATTCGCCTCGGATGCGTCAAGATATCGTCGCAGCCGATCCTACTCTGCGCTGCATTCGACATCCTTTATTTGGCGATCCATGAGCGCTCGTTGGGCGATAACTTGACGCTCGGCGTCGCGTGGATCGCAGGACCTGGTTGACCGCTCGAAAGCGGGCTTCGGCCCGTATATTTTGCGCAGACTTGTGGGATGCGGATGTTGATGTGATAAATCCCGCCACGAACCCGAGTGTGCGCAACCTTTGGAAGCGTCATGAGGTGAAATGCTTTGCCTTACATTTTGTCTTACACTTCTGCAGCCTATCTGTAAGACAAAGTGTAAGGAAAAAAAGCCAAAGGGCCCCTATTTTCTGCAATTAATTGAAAACATTGGGAATAAATGGTGCTGTGAGAGAGGATTGAACTCTCGACCTCACCCTTACCAAGGGTGTGCTCTACCACTGAGCTACCACAGCACGTCTGCGGCGCCAATTAGCGGGAACTCCCCATTGGCGCAAGCCCTGACTGGACGGTTTTTGCCGACGCTGCTAACAGGGCGGACATGGAGCAGAAATCAGGCGACAAAGGGGCCGCCAAGGCCCCTCAGACCCGCGAGGACCGCCTGAAAGCGGCGCTCAGGGCCAATATGGCTCGGCGCAAGGCGCAGGCCAAGGCCCGCGGTGTCACCGTCAAAGACAAGAAAGACTAACATATGGATTCCATCGTCGTCACCGGCGGCATACCGCTCAAGGGGCAGATCCACATCGCCGGGGCCAAGAACGCCGCACTGACACTTATGCCGGCCACCCTGTTGACCGAAGAACCGCTGACCCTGACCAACACGCCGCGCCTGTCCGACATCGCGACGATGACGCAACTGCTGCAATCGTTGGGGGCCGAGATCACCGCGTTGCAGGACGGCAAGGTGCAGGCGATGTCGTCGCACGGTCGGGTCAGCAGCCACGCGGATTACGACATCGTGCGCAAAATGCGGGCTTCGAACCTGGTCCTGGGGCCGCTCTTGGCGCGCGAGGGGCATGCGGTCGTCTCGCTTCCCGGCGGCTGCGCGATCGGGGCGCGGCCGATGGATCTGCATATTCAGGGGCTGACGGCAATGGGGGCCAAGATCGAATTGAAGGACGGCTACCTGCATGCAAAAGCCAAGGGTGGCAAGCTCAGGGGCGCGGTCATCGACTTTGCCTTTGCGTCCGTGGGTGCCACCGAAAACATCCTGATGGCGGCGACGCTGGCCAAAGGGACCACGGTCATCAACAACGCCGCCCGTGAGCCAGAAATCGTCGATCTGGCGGCCTGCCTGCGCAAGATGGGCGCACAGATCGAGGGCGAAGGCACGTCGACGATCACCGTGCAGGGGGTCGACCGCCTGGGCGGCGCGACCCACCGGGTGGTAACGGACCGGATCGAATTGGGCACCTACATGCTGGCCCCGGTGATCGCCGGGGGCGAGGTGGAATGCGTCGGCGGCCGCCTCGATCTGGTCGGCGCGTTCGCCGAAAAGCTGGACGCGGCGGGGGTGTCAGTGAGTGAGACGACCAGCGGCCTCGAGGTAAAATGCAACGGCGACCGCCCAAGGGCGGTGGATGTCGTCACCCAGCCGTTCCCCGGCTTTCCCACCGACCTGCAGGCGCAGATGATGGCGATGCTCTGCACCGCTGACGGAACGTCGGTGCTGGAAGAAAAGATATTCGAGAACCGGTTCATGCATGCCCCCGAACTGGTCCGCATGGGGGCCGAGATCGACGTGCATGGCGGCACCGCCACAGTCCGGGGTGTGAAACGGATGAAGGGCGCGCCGGTGATGGCGACCGATCTGCGCGCCTCGGTGTCGCTGATCCTTGCCGGGCTGGCGGCGCAGGGCGAAACCCAGGTGAACCGGGTCTATCACCTTGATCGCGGCTATGAACACGTCGAGGACAAGCTGCGCGGCGTAGGGGCCAAGATCAAAAGGGTGCCGGGACAATGAGCGACGCAAGGTTCGAGGATGGCGGCGATGGCCCGCTGCGGCTCAAGGCGCTGGACAGTGACGATCTGACGGTGCTGTCCGCGCTGGTGCAGGATGCGGTCTTTCCGGCGTCGGAAATGATCTGGACGAAAAAGGACCGCCGGTTTGCCCTGCTCCTGAACCGGTTCCGCTGGGAGGATGCCGACCGCGCTGGAACCCGTCAGCGCCCCGTCGAACGGGTGCAATCGGTGCTGTTGGTCGAGGATGTGCTGGCGGTGCAATCGCAAGGCGTCGCACGGGGCAATAGCGATACCGTTCTGTCGCTGCTGTCGGTCGCCTTCGAGGCTGGCGAGGATGGGACCGGCCGGGTGATCTTGACCTTAGCCGGAGATGGCGCAGTGGCGCTGACGGTTGAAACGCTCGAGGTGGTTTTAAAGGATGTCACGCGCCCCTACGTCGCGCCGTCGCGCAAAGTACCGGGGCATCCAGACTGAATCGAATGGGGTGCGCCGGACCTGTCGCCTATCGCGGTGAACTTCACGCGTGATCATGCAGCGCTGCCGCATCTGACGGGTACATATATGTCTTTCGCCGACGACTGACACAACACTGTGATCCTTGCGCGTTACCGGGGCAACAAGGAGGGCTCCGTCATGCGCCTTGTCGACACGTCCCGCGTCTTGCACGATCTGATCTATACCGATGCCTCGCAAAGCCTTTGCGCCCGCGCTTGGGCATTGCGCGAGACCTACGCTTTTTGGGCGGCCTGGGTGATGTTTTTTGGCAAGCACCACTGTCGCACCTCTTGGGATTATTACCACAGTGCGGGGCAGGCAGGTGTCATCGCCGGTGCAGATACGCCTGACGGATGTCCGGGATAGCGTCGGCTGACGCTGTGACTCGGTGCATTGAACGCCCGGACCTGCCCGGCTATGTCGGGGCGGCAGGGAGTTTGAGATGCCACAGTTTCTGTCCACCACCGACCCGGATTTTGAATCGAACTTTGTTACGCTGCTGGGGGCCAAACGCGAGGACAGCCCTGATGTGGACACTATCGTGGCCGGGATCATTGCGGATGTGCGCGAGCGGGGCGACGGTGCCGTCATCGACCTGACCGCGCGGTTCGACCATCTAACCTTGACCCCCGAAACGATGCGATTTTCCATGGCCGAGATCGACGCCGCCTGTGCCGCTGTGACACCCGACGACGCCGCCGCGCTGGATCTGGCGGCGACCCGCATCCGCGCCTATCACGCCCGCCAGATGCCTGCCGATGAACGCTGGACCGACGAGGTTGGCGCGACCCTAGGTTGGCGATGGACGCCCATCTCGGCGGCGGGCCTGTATGTGCCGGGAGGGTTGGCTTCCTATCCGTCGTCAGTGCTGATGAACGCGATCCCGGCCAAGGTCGCCGGGGTGGACCGTCTGGCGATGGTGGTGCCGACACCGGAAGGGGTGTGTAACCCGCTGGTTTTGCTGGCCGCACGGATCGGCGGAGTCGACGAGATTTACCGGATCGGCGGGGCGCAGGCCATCGCGGCACTGGCCTATGGCACCGCGACGATCGCACCCGTGGACAAGATCACCGGCCCCGGCAACGCCTATGTCGCGGCGGCCAAACGGCGGGTGTTTGGCCGCGTCGGCATCGACATGATTGCCGGGCCGTCCGAGATTTTGGTAATTGCGGACCGCGACAACGATCCCGACTGGATCGCACTTGACCTGCTTTCACAGGCCGAACACGACGAAAGTGCGCAAAGCATCCTGATAACCGACGATGCCGCCTTTGGTCGGGCCGTGGCGGCGGCGGTGGACAAGCGGTTGGAAACGCTGGAACGCCGCGCGATCGCTGGGGCGAGCTGGCGCGACTTTGGCGCGATCATCACCGTTGCCAACATGGATCAGGCAGTGGCGCTGTCCGACCGGATAGCACCGGAACATCTGGAATTATGCATGGCCGACGCCGAAATGTTGGCCGCGCAGGTCCGCCACGCCGGGGCGATCTTCATCGGCGGCTGGACGCCCGAAGCAATCGGCGACTACATCGGCGGCCCCAATCACGTGCTGCCCACGGCGCGGTCGGCCCGGTTTTCGTCCGGATTGTCGGTGCTGGATTTCCTGAAACGGACGACTCTGGCGCAAATGACTCCCGCCGCCCTGCGCGCCATCGGCCCGGCAGCGGCGCGGCTGGCGGCATCCGAAAGCCTGCAGGCGCATGGATTGAGCGTGCTTGCACGGCTTGATCGGTTGAACGAGGGTTGACCTATGAACCGCATTTCCCAGATCACGCTTGACGACGCCAACCTGCCGCCGCCGACGCCGGAGATCGAGCAGGAGCGTAAGGTGGCGATGTTCGACCTGCTTGAAGCCAACAGCTTTGCCTTGCCGCCGCGTGACGGGCGGGGGGTGCCTGATGGGCCTTACCATCTGGCGCTGTCGATCCGTGAACGACGTCTGGTGTTCGAAATCGCGACGGAATCCGCCGAACCTGCGGGCGAATTCCATCTGTCGCTGGGACCATTCCGGCAGGTGGTCAAAGACTATTTCCAGATCTGCGAAAGCTATTTCAGCGCCGTTAAATCTCTGCCGCCCAGCCAGATTGAAACCATCGACATGGCCCGGCGCGGGATCCACAATGAGGGTGCGCGCATCCTGCAGGAACGGCTTGAGGGCAAGGCCGAGGTTGATACCGATACTGCCCGCCGCCTGTTCACGCTGATCTGCGTGCTGCATTTCGGGGGCTGACGGGTGGCGCCTGAAAAGACATATCCGCCCTTGCCGCAGTCGGTGTTGTTTTGCTGCGACCACAACGCGGTGCGCTCGCCGATGGCCGAGGGGATCATGAAAAAGCTGTATGGCACCAAGGCCTATATTCAGTCCGTCGGCGTTCACAACGATCTTGAAGTCGACGGTTTCGCAATCACCGTCTGTGCAGAAATCGGGGTCGAGTTGGCGCGCCACCGTTCGCGTAGTTTCGACGTGATGGAAAACTGGGGTGACGATCTGTCGTCATTCGATCTTGTGCTGGCGCTGTCGCCTGCCAGCCAGCGGCGTGCCCTTGACCTGACGCAGTTCTATCACATCGACGTGGAATACTGGCCGATCCTTGACCCGACTGGTCTGGGCGAGGGGCGCGAAACCCGGCTGAACAGCTATCGGCAGACCCGCGATCAGATATTGGCCCGCCTGACCGAACGCTGGGGGCCGGGCCGCCGCGCGATCTGACTGTCATACACAGCAAAAGGCCGCCCGGCGTGCGGGCGGCCTTTGTCATTTCGACGAAGTCAAGATCAGCGCTTGTAGGTTTCCATGTTCTCAAGCTTGTTTTCGGTCGAGTCGACGTAGACGCGGATGTCATCGTTGTCGCTGCGCAGGAACGTCAGCATGTCGAACGGTACCTGCACATCCTTTTCGCCCAGCCCGAGGAAACCTCCGACCTGGATGATTGCTGAACTGCCCGCGGCATCGGTACCCACGATCAGGTCGCCGATTTCGCCGACATTTTCGTCATTGATGCCGTAGACACTCATGCCGATCAGTCGGTCGGCGGGAACATCGCCCGACATCAAGCGGCTATAGCCGTCGCGGTTGACCATTGGCCCGTTGCCCATCGTCGGCTCGACTGCCGCCATCGTGTCGGAAGCGGCGGGATCTGCCACCGCGTCGTTCGTCACTGCAGTAGCATCAGCCTGAGCGGCCATTTCCGCATCGGTCATTTCCGGCTGCGTCACATCGGCTGCGGTCGTGTCCGCCGCCGGAGCGGCTGCGTCGAGGAAGGTGATCACCGGTTCGCCGGTCTGCACCATCTCGATCTGCGGCTCGCCGGCCGAGACAAAAGTCACCTGCGGATCGGCGCTTTCAAAGGTCACGATCGGATCGGTCCGGGTGATCGAGGCACCCATACCGCTGTCGGTTGCAACATCCTGATAGGTGATCCTTGGTTCGTTCTGGGTCAGGTTGACGGTGGTATCTGTCAGGACCTGTGCCTTGCCGGCAGCACCAGGCGCATAGGCCTCGCCTGTTGCTCGGTCGGTGACCTGGAGACTTCCGTCGGTGCCTTCAGCAGCGCGACGCAGTTCAAGGCTGACCGCCGGGGCGGCTTGAGTCACCGTGACAATCGGTTCGGACTGTCGGATCTCGACCTGCGGTTGCGTATTGGTAACGGAAACACCGGGTGCCGGCATCGTGATGATGATTTCCGGGGCGGGCTGTTCAATCCGGATGACCGGCTGCGGCATCTCGACGGAAATGTTTGCGGCGGCCTGCTTGACGACGATCTGGGCCTGGCCTTCGGTGACGGTCACCTGCGGTTCCGAAGCAGCGACCATCACATCGGTATCACCGCGATTGACGTCGACATTGGCCGGCTGGCGGTCGACATACACCATACCTTCGACGACGACCTGATCCTCGAGCTTCAGGGTCAGACTTTCGGTATCGGCAAGTTGCGCATCAGACTCGGCGGTCGTGGCGAAAGCGCGAATTGCGACAACTTCGACGTCGCAAGCAGCGGGATCGTTCAAAGCCAGGACGTCGCGCAGACGGGTTTCGTCTGTTGCAAGGTCGGCAGGCAAACCGGC
>JBBSBK010000109.1:0-10632 GCA_038251315.1 Rhodobacterales bacterium
CCCCATTCTGGGAAGGCATGGCGCAGGTCTGGGCCGAGCCCGCCGCGCGCAATTTCACCATATTCGTGTTCCTGTCGATGACCGCCTATTTCATGCAGGAATTGATCCTTGAACCCTATTCGGGCCTCGTGTTCGGCCTCATGCCGGGTCAGACGACGACCCAATCGGGCGCACAGAACGGTGGCGTTTTCGTCGGCATGCTGCTGGTCGGCATCGCGGCAACAGGGTTAAAATGGGGCAGTTTGCGGACATGGGTCATCGCTGGATGCCTTGGGTCCAGCCTGACGCTGATGGCGCTGGCGGTAATCGGCACCGCAGGGGCGGCGGCGCTATTGTTGCCCGCCGTCGTGACCCTTGGCGTGTTTAACGGCATGTTCGCGGTCGCCGCGATCGGGTCGATGATGGCGCTTGCCGGGTCGGGCCGGGGCCAGCGCGAAGGCACGCGGATGGGATTGTGGGGCGCGGCCCAAGCCGTCGCCGCCGGGTTCGGCGGGCTGATGGGGGCGCTGCTGGTCGATATTCTGCGCCTGACCCTGACCGACGTACAGGCATTCGGATCGGTGTTCCTGATCGAAGCCGCCTTGTTCATCACCGCCGCCCTGTTGGCGGTCAAGATCATGGGGCGCACCGCCCCCAACGCAACCTTGGTTCCGGGAGAATAGCCATGAAATACGATGTCGTCGTGATTGGTGGCGGCCCGTCGGGCGCCACAGCCGCCGAAGATCTGGCCTGGGCCGGGCACCGCGTTGCCCTGCTGGACCGGGACGGGCGGATCAAGCCCTGCGGCGGTGCGGTCCCGCCCCGCCTGATCCGCGATTTCCGCATTCCGCAGTCGCAGATCGTGGCGCGGATCACCACCGCACGGATGATTTCGCCCACCGGTCGGCGCGTCGATATCCCGATCGAGAATGGCTATGTCGGCATGGTCGACCGCGAACATTTCGACGTGTTCCTGCGGGCACGCGCGGTCGAGGCCGGGGCCGAGCGTGTCACTGGCACCTATCAGAAGATCGCCCGCGACAAGGACGGCACCCATGTCATCTACCGCGATAAGGCGACGGGCGAAGAGCGTGCGTTGACCACCCGGCTGGTGATCGGGGCCGATGGTGCGCGGTCGCGCGTGGCGCGTGACGAGGTGCCGGGGGGGTCTGAAATCCCCTATGTCATCGCCTATCACGAAATTGTCGAGGCGCCCGAGGGGGTCAACGACACCTATGATCCGCTGCGCTGCGATGTGATCTACGATGGTGCAATCTCGCCCGATTTCTACGGCTGGGTGTTCCCACATGGCAAGCACGCCAGCATCGGGATGGGCACGCAGGTCGATGGTGTCGACCTCAAGGATGCCACTGCCCGGTTGCGCGAAAATGCAGGTCTAGTGGGGTGCAAGACGATCCGGCGCGAAGGTGCGCCGATCCCGCTCAAGCCGCTTGATTGCTGGGATAACGGCCGCGACGTGGTGCTCGCGGGGGACGCCGCTGGCGTCGTGGCCCCATCGTCGGGCGAAGGCATCTATTATGCCATGTTCGGCGGACGCGTGGCCGCGACGGCGGCGGCGGCCAAGTTGAAATCGGGGATGATCAAAGACTTGGCGCTGGCCCGCAAACTGTTCATGCGCGAACATAAGAACGTGTTCAAGGTGTTGGGCGCGATGCAGAATGCCTATTATAAAAGCGATGACCGGCGTGAAAGGTTCGTGTCGCTGTGTCATGATGTCGATGTGCAGAAACTGACGTTCGAGGCGTATATGAACAAGGAACTGGTTGCCGCGCGGCCGATGGCGCACCTCAAGATCGGGTTCAAGAACCTGTCGCACCTGACCGGCCTCGTGGCGGCCAACCACGTATGAGTGTGATGATTCCTGCATGGATCGACGGCACCCTGACCCCGGTGGAAAAGCTGGCCGTGCATCAGCGCGGCCTGCGCCACAAGGCGGTCAGCGTGTTCGTTTTGCAGGGGGACCGCGTGCTTTTGCAGCAACGTGCCTTGGACAAATACCACACGCCGGGGCTGTGGGCGAACACCTGCTGCACGCATCCTGACTGGGACGAGGACGCGCTGGTGTGCGCGGTGCGCCGACTTGACGAAGAGCTTGGGATTACCGGATTGCTGCCCGCCTTGCGCGATACGGTCGAATACTGCGCGGATGTGGGCAACGGGCTGACCGAACACGAGGTGGTCGATATCTTTGTGGCCGAGGCCCCTGTTGGCATGGCCGTGACCCCGAACCCTGCCGAGGTCATGTCGGTGAAATGGGTCGATGTGGCTGGGCTAGCGGCAGATATCGCCCGCGATCCCGCCGTCTATACGCCGTGGCTGCGCATTTACATGGCCGACCATCACACCGCGATTTTTGCAGGCGCTGCGGGCTAATCAGACCCGCATCAACCGCGCATCCATCCCCGCCGCCTGCAGCGCCATTGCGGCGATATCCACAGCGTTCAACCCCGCATCGGCATACATCGCGTCGGGTGCGGCCTGATCTATGAACCGATCCGGCAGCGTCATCGTGCGGATCTGGCAGCGCCCGTCGAGCAAGCCGTCGTTGGCCAGATCGTGCAGGACCATCGCGCCGAATCCGCCACGTGAACCTTGTTCCACGGTGATCAACGCCCGATGATGGCGCAGCAACTGCCGGATCAATGCGTGATCCAGCGGTTTGGCGAAACGGGCGTCGGCGACCGTGACGCTAACGCCTTGGGCCGCCAGCAGCCGCGCGGCCCGCAACGATTCGCCCAAATGCGCGCCGAACGACAGGATGGCGACATCGGACCCTTCCTGCACCACGCGGCCCTTGCCGATTTCCAAAGCGACGCCGCGTTCGGGCATCGTGACCCCTTCGCCTTCGCCGCGCGGATAGCGGAACGCGATGGGTCCTGCGTCATGAGCGGCGGCGGTGGCGACCATGTGAACCAGTTCGGCTTCGTCCCCGGCGGCCATGACCACCATGTTGGGCAACGCCGACAGATAGCCAACGTCGAAGGCCCCGGCGTGCGTCGGCCCATCGGCCCCGACCAATCCGGCGCGGTCGATGGCGAAACGGACGGGCAGGTTTTGAAGGGCAACGTCATGCACGATCTGGTCATAGCCGCGTTGCAGGAACGTCGAATAGATCGCGACGAAGGGTTTCAATCCTGACGCCGCCATGCCAGCGGCAAAGGTTACGCCATGCTGTTCAGCGATGCCCACATCGAACACCCGGCCCGGAAATCGTTTCTGCATGATATCAAGGCCGGTGCCCGACGGCATCGCTGCCGTTACCCCGACGATTGAAGGATCGCGCGCGGCCTCGTCCGTCAGGGCTTGGCCAAAAACCGTCGTATAACTCGGCGCATTGGGCCGCGATTGGGCCTGTTCGCCAGTGCCCACGTTGAATTTGCCCACACCGTGGTATTTGTCGGCACTGGATTCGGCCGGGGCATAGCCCTTGCCCTTGACCGTGCAGACATGGATCAGGACCGGACCAACGGCCCGCGTCCGTGCCGCCCGCAGGACCGGCAAAAGCTGGGTCAGGTCGTGTCCGTCGATCGGGCCGATATACTGGAACCCCAGTTCTTCGAACAACGTCCCCTGCCCGCCGGGCAGTCCCGTCACCATTTGACGCGCACGCCGCGCATGGTCGCGCAATGGGCCGGGCAATGCGGATTCAAACCCTTCGGCCATTTTCTGAATCTGGCCCAGCGGGCTGGCATAAAGGCCCGACAGATAGCGCGACATCGCCCCCACAGGCGGCGCGATAGACATTTCGTTGTCGTTCAGGATGACGAACAGGCGGCGGCCTTCGGTTCCGGCGTTGTTCAGCGCCTCATAAGCCATACCCGCAGAAATCGACCCGTCACCAATGACAGCGATTGCATCGCCAGTGTCCATCCCCATGTCGCGGCCGATAGTGAATCCCAAAGCCGCTGAAATCGAGGTGCTGGAATGGGCGGCACCAAAGGGATCATAGGGGGATTCGGCGCGTTTGGTGAAACCGCTCAGGCCGCCTTCTTGTCGCAGGGTGCGCATGCGGTCGCGCCGACCCGTCAGCACCTTGTGCGGATAACACTGGTGGCCAACGTCCCAGATCAGTTTGTCGCGAGGCGTGTCAAAGACGGCGTGGATGGCGACGGTCAACTCCACAACGCCCAGCGACGATCCCAGATGGCCACCTGTTTGTGATACGGACTCGATCACTTCAGCCCGCAATTCGCGGGCAACGTCGGCCAAAGCTGCATCCGACATACGGCGCAGGTCAGCAGGGGTGTTCACGCGGTCAAGGGTGGGGGTGGTCGACATGGCAGCCTCCGCTGAGAAAAAGAAAAAGCGTCGCAGGGGGCAGGCCCGCTGCGACGCCATTCTCCTGTAGCCAACAGGATGGGAACGGGGCCGAAACCCCAATAACGGCCCGGCGGTCTATTGCCCGGCCATTGGCAAAGGGACAGGCGTTGGCGTCGCGCCCGCCTGCCCCCGTTCTTTACGCGGTCCCGGTGTCCGGGGTCGCGATCATCAGGAAAGATGTCGGGGTCGGATCAGGCGTATCGCGGCTTTCGGCCGGCAACAGCCGCCCGATCCCCGCGATCACGGCGATGATCAGCCAGACGCCGATGATCGTTATCGCCGCATATCCGGCCCCCTTAAGCATCAGCCAAGTCACCCCGGCGAAAAGTTGGGATTTATGGCCCAGACCTGTGATGTTGTGATCGTTCATAGCAAGGTTCCCCTGTTAATTGAGCGGCGCATAGCCGTGGTCCTGGGCCCAGACATACCAGTTATCGACGACGGTGCCGGTCAGCAGGATACCGATACCGCCAACCAGCGGGGTCAGCACTGCGAACCACCAGGCCCAGCGGTGGATACTTTCCATTGTCGCGTTGAAGCCCATCGTCCAGCGCCAGAACAGGGCGGCGCGTTCGGCTGCGGTTCCCCGGTCGGCGATCTGTTCCAGCTCGCGTTCGCCGCCGAACCGGCTGACTGCCAGAATGGTTGCGCCATGCATCGCAAACAGCAAGGCCGAGCCATAGAGGAAGGCAATCGACAGGGCGTGGAACGGGTTATAGAACAGGTTCCCGTAGGTGATCGAGAAAAGGTTCGTCCAGTCCAGGTGCGGGAAGATGCCGTAAGGCACCGCCTCGGACCAGCTTCCCATCAGAATCGGCCGGAACAGGCCCAGCACAAAGATCAGCCATAGCAGCGCCGCAAAGGCCCACGCCACGTGATGCCCCATTCCCAGTGCCGTCGCCCGGTTGTAAGTGCGCACCCACCAGGTGACGCAACCGACCAGAAAGAAGAAGCTGGCGATCAGCCATGCGCCGCCATCGTTGAGCGGCGCAAAGCCCAGACCATATTCAGGCCCCGGCGGTTCCAGCGCCATCCACGGCAGTTCGCGCAGGAACAAGGCGGGGCTGTAATCGACCTGCGCCCAAAAGTTCATCCCGATGATGACGAACCACGCGGCAAAGCAGACGACTGCGACCAGCCCGTAGGCACCCAGATGGACAGGACCGATCTGGGCGTTGCCGAAAGTCCCGGCAGAAGTCCAGAACCGCGTGTTGGTCGTGCGGTCCCGGTTCGTCGTCGGATCACCGGCAAGTCCCAGTTCGGGCGGTCCCTGCACCTGAACCTGGGTAAAGATATTGAGATATTCAGCCATGATTCATATCCTCCCTCAAAGGTTTGCCCAGAATGGCAAGTCAGCGTACCAGTCCCACCAGACGATCCATTCGTCGAACCAGATGGTGCCGGAAATGACGATGCAGATGGCGCTGAAGAACACCGCCGCCAGCGCCAGGAACAGGCCCAGCCGGTGGATGCCCAGCGGCCCGATGGAATAGCCGATCAGGTCGCGGAAATAGGTATCCTCGTGGTCCGGCGTCTTCATCGGCTGGCCCTTGGCGGGGTTGGCAGCCGACAGGATCAGGGATCCGTGCAGCGCCAGCGCCAGCGCGGTCATCCAGAAGAAGCTGATGGCGATCATGTGGGCCGGATTGTAGTGAAAGTTGCCGTAGGCATAGCCGGTGTTGTTCACCCAATCGAGGTGGCTGAAGATGCCGTAGGGAAACGCATATCCCCAGGCCCCCATCAGCACCGGGCGGATCACCACCAAAGTTACGTAAGCAAGGATCGCCACGCCGAATGCGACGGGCACGTGGATGCCCATCCCCAGCTTGCGGCAGATTTCAACCTCGCGCAGGGCCCAGCTGACAAAAGCGCCGATCGCGCAGATTGTGATGATCTGCCACAGGCCGCCATCGAGCAGCGGTGCCGCGCCAAGGCCATATTCCAGCGGCGGCGGGTTGATCGAGATCAGCCAGGGGTTCCATGTCGGGCCCTGACTGGCCCCGTAGAAAATCAGGATCGTACCAAGGGCGGCGAAAAAGAATGTCGTGACCCCGAAAAAGCCCACATAGAACGGGCCCACCCAAAAGTCGAACAGATCGCCGCCGACCAGCGTCCCGCCGGGGACGCGATATTTCTTTTCGAAGCTGAGCAGTGCCATCTTCCATCTCCATGCAGGGACAGCGACGTGACCCGGTCAGGGGCGCATCGGCCTGTCGGTCGCTTTCGTTCGGTTTGCCGCGGGCGAAAGGGCGTTCCGCCCGCAGCGGTGTTTTTTACTGGACGACAACAACGGCGTCCGGCCCGAAGGCGCGGGTGAACCAGTTGGTTTCTGGATTGCTGAGCAGGACGAGATGAATCATCGCCGCCAGCGCAAAAAGAAACACGCCCTGTGCCACAAAAACGCGGCGCGGATCGAAAATGAGCCAGATCTTGTAGAACTTTGCCATTTTGTGTGTTCCTCCTTACCAGCTGAACCAAGGCAGTTTGATGTACGTCAGCACATGGGCGACGACGGCGATCATCGTAAAGATCGCAAAGCCGCTCATGTAGACCGAGTGCAATTCCTGCGCTTGCTCGTCTGTGAGACCCGTGAAGGACAGGTCATTTCTATCAGCCATGTTTTTCCTCCGGAAAAGTGAACTGAAACCGCGCTTCCCCCGCGGCCGGGCCACGACGGAGGCTTATCCCCCGCCCTACTCCGCCAATCCATTCGGACTGCCGAAACCTTTTGCCCGTGACACTGTGCCGCCGGGTCGTATGTCTGTTCGCCCTCATGCGTTGAAGATGCAGGGCGTGATGATGCGGGCCTGAGTCCAGGCCCGCGCAACCGGACCCTTGGCCGGCAGTGCCATGTGGCGCAGCGCGGTCAGCGCCCAGGCCAGCGTCGCGGGAACCAGCGTCGCCAGAAAAATCAGCGCGAAATAGGCCATGTATTCGCCGCGCGGCAGAGGCTGACTGCGCCGGCTGTCGGCCACATGATGATTGGTCATGTCGGTCATTTGGTTGCTCCT
This sequence comes from Rhodobacterales bacterium, assembly GCA_038251315.1. Classification (GTDB taxonomy): domain Bacteria; phylum Pseudomonadota; class Alphaproteobacteria; order Rhodobacterales; family Rhodobacteraceae; genus JBBKXP01. Next base: position 7,332 of record JBBSBK010000109.1, read on the forward strand.
TTGGACATGGGATCAAGGGTTTGTACGGTTTCCAGCACCACCCGGTCGGCGCCCGCATCGAGGGCGGCGCGTTCGGCGCTGTCGCGCAGGGCCTTGGCGGCGGAAATCCGGGTCAGGATCGGGTGGGTCGCGACGATCCGGTCAAGTGCGGCCTGCGCATCGGCATCCCAGGGGAAATCGCGGCGCAGCGGGGTCAGGGTTGACGGCGCCTTGTCCATCTCGGTGCCCAGCGGCAGGATATGGAACAGCGCGTCGAACAGCCCGTTGCAGACCTCTTGCAACACATAAGTCGCACCCGCATAGCCCATGAACGGCGTGCCCGTGGCACGGCGGATCGCGGCGCCGGGGAAACTGGCGGGGATGAAATGCGGCGCGGGTCCGAACCCGCCCTTCATTTCAGCCATATACATCTTTTCGTTGATCGACCCCATGACGATCAAGGGCCGTTTGGTGTGCAGCAGTTGGCGCACTTCGTCGTTGTTCGTCTTTTTACCCCGGCAGCGGGCCACCGCGAATGCACAGGGAAAGCCCAGATCGTTTTCAAGGTAATGCCGGATGCCGCGGGCATAGGTTTCGTTGGCGACGATGGCGAATTCGGCCGTCGCAAAGAAATCCTGCGTCACAGACCGCCACAAGTCCCAGACCGGTTTGATCGTCGAATGCTTTTCCTGTTCGATGAACGGTTCGGGGTCCAGCCCCAGCAATTCGCCCAGCTTGCGCAGGAACAGCGTCGTGGATTCGATGCCGAACGGCGCTTGCAGATAGGGTTTGCCCAACACCTCGGCCAGCCCGCGGCCGAATTCACGGTACATGCAGATGTTGACGTCCGCATTCACCAGATTGCGCATTTCGGCCAAATGCGCGCCCAGCGGCATCACCATGTTGACCGTCGCCCCGATGCCTTCGACCAGACGGCGGATTTCGTGCAGGTCGGACGGCATGTTGAACGTGCCATACATCGGCCCAAGGATATTGACGCGGGGTGCGGCCCCGTCTTCACGCGGCTTTTCGGGGGGCATCCGCCCTTTGGTCATGCCGAATTCGCTGAAGATCCACGTCATCGCCCGGTCGGCCGATTCCCACTGATCCTCGTCGATGGTGCGCGGCAGGAACCGCTGGATATTGGTGCCTTGCGGCGTGACGCCACCGCCGATCATTTCGGCGATCGACCCGGTGACGACGACGGCTGGCAGGGCGGGGTCAAGCGTTTCCCACGCCCGTTTCATCGCAGCCTCGGTCCCGGCACCCATTTCGGTTTCGCCAAGGCCGGTCACGACAATGGGTAGTTCATGCGGCGGCAGCGCGTCGGTGTAATGCAGCACGGACGTCACGGGCAGGTTTTCGCAACCCACCGGGCCATCAATGACGACTTGCAGACCCTTGACGGCGCAGAAGGCATAAACCGCCCCCCAGTATCCGCCCGCGCGATCGTGGTCCTGAATCAGCATCAGATCATAACCTCTGCTGCTGCTACCCGCGCGGCCTTGTCCAACTTCTTTTGATGCTGGGCGCGGAAATCGGGCCGCAGGTTGGGCGACTTTTCCCAAACGCCTGCGGTATCCCCCGCGCCGACGCCTTCAAAGAACCCGCGCATCCGGTCCATCCGGTCCTTGCCCGCCATCGCGGCGGCAACGACCTGCGCCAGCGACCCGGCCCCGGCAGGGCCCATCAGCGGACGCGCTGAAATCAGATTGGTGTAATAGAGGGCCGGAAGACCCATTTCCTTGGCCTTTTGCACAACCGGAGTCGTGCCAATGGCGAGGTCCGGGCGAATGCCCTGCATCGCCGCCAGATCGTCCTCGAGGCTGGCGCGGTATTTCACAGTGACGCCCTTGGCCGCCAGCCACGCGGCATCGTCAGCCGACCAGCGGGTTTTCGGGCAGGCGGTGCCGACGTAGGGCACATTCGCGCCGCTTTCGATCAGCAACCGTGCGACCAGCAGTTCGGAGCCCTCGTAGCCCGACAGGGTGATCGTGCCGCTGATCGGTGTCGCGGCCAGCACGCCCTTGATCGCAGGCAGGAATGCGTTCTGCGCCGCAGCCACGCGGTCGGCAGCCAGCCCGAAAGCATCGCCAATTCCGGCCAGCCAAGCCGCCGTGCCATCATATCCGACAGGGGCCGATCCCACGACGGGCCGCCCCGCAGATTCGAATTCGCGTACCGCCGCCGTATAGAACGGATGGATCGCCGCCACCGCACCACAGTCAAGCGCGGCATAAAGTTCGCGCCATTCGCGCGTTGGCACCACCGGTCCGGCGGCCAGACCCATCGGGGCCAGCATCGCGCCGATCATCATCGGATCGGCCGGAAACATCTCGCCCAGCAGGGTCACGGTCGGGCGGTCGGATTTGCCGCCGACGGGGGCCTGCACCGGGCCTGCCATGATCTCTTCGCGGGCGTATTTCAGCATCGCACCGGCCAGCACATCCTTGGCCTCGGCATGGGTCGGGATGCCGAAACCGGGCACGTCGATGCCGACGATGCGCACACCGTTAATCTCGGACGGCAGCAGCCGCAGGGGAACACCGGACGCCGTCGGCACACACAGGTTGGTCACGACAATGGCGTCGTATTTATCGGGGTCGGCCATGTCGTGCACGGCTTCACGGATGTCTTCGAACAACTTGCCGGTGACAAGCGTTTCGGAATTGAACGGGACGTAGCCGACCGACCGGCGGGCACCGTAGAAATGCGACACAAACGTCAGGCCATAGACACAGCAGGCCGACCCGGACAGGACCGTGGCGACCCGCTTCATCCGCAGGCCGACGCGCAAGCTGCCGAACGCCGGGCACATCGATTGCGGCTGGTCGTGCGGGCCTTTGGGATAATCGGCGGCGTATTGATCAAGGATGTCGGATTTGCCGGCAGCGCGGGCCGCAGCCTCCATCGTCGGGCCGGAACTGCATCCGCCTGAGGCCACGTGTTCGGTCACAGCGGGAGACGCATCAGCACGGGACGCACCCTCGATGATCGACACTTTTCCGGCGGCGTCGTAGCCGACCTCATATGCCTCACGCGTCGTCATAAACAACCTCGAGACTTGCTTGCACCGCCCCGTATTTGCCGCGCATGTCGGTCGCCGTGGCCGGGACCAGCGTGTAATCGCCGCCCGTATCCTTGGCATCGAACAGGCCCAGCAGGCCGTCCTGATCCAGTGGTGCGGGGCGGACCGGCGGGGCGATGCCGACCGCGTCGGCCAGTGCGCCGAACAGCGGACCCCACTCCGATTGCATGGTGCCGACGATTTGGTAATTCGCTGATTTCTTGCGCAAATCGTCGTTTTGCGGGATCGCTGCCA
>JBBSBK010000110.1:0-10560 GCA_038251315.1 Rhodobacterales bacterium
CATCCTGGATCCTTTAAGCGGTGCAGTCTGTCCCGGGCTTCCCAGCATCGGTTATCCCCTTGTAATTTTTCGCCCGTTTACGCCTTTGCCCCGCCCCTGTCACCCCCCGAATTATCACACTGTTGCCGCGTTGATCCGCCGCCACGCTGTGCTAGTGTGATTGTTCTGCGCAGCCGTTTCAAAGGACCATCCGATGCGTTTTCAAGGTACCGACGCCTATGTCTCTACCGACGATCTGACCGTTGCCGTCAATGCCGCCGTGACGCTGGAACGGCCGCTGCTGGTCAAGGGCGAACCGGGCACCGGCAAGACCGAACTGGCCCGTCAGGTCGCCGCCGCGCTGGACCTGCCGATCATCGAATGGCACATCAAATCGACCACCAAGGCGCAACAGGGCCTGTATGAATACGATGCCGTCAGCCGCTTGCGCGACAGCCAGTTGGGGGATGCGCGGGTCAACGATGTCGCCAACTACATCCGCAAGGGCAAGCTGTGGCAGGCCTTTGATGCGCCGTCGCGTGTCGTTCTGCTGATCGATGAAATCGACAAGGCCGATATCGAATTCCCGAATGACCTGCTGCAGGAACTCGACCGGATGGAGTTTCACGTCTACGAAACCGGCCAGACTGTCGCCGCCCTTCAGCGACCCGTCGTCATCATCACGTCGAACAATGAAAAGGAATTGCCCGACGCATTCCTGCGCCGCTGTTTCTTTCACTACATCCGGTTCCCCGATATCGACACCCTGCGCCGGATCGTCGGGGTCCATCATCCTGGTATCAAGGACAAGCTGCTGACCGCCGCGCTGACCCAGTTCTATGAATTGCGCGACACCCCCGGCCTGAAGAAAAAGCCCTCGACCTCTGAGGTTCTCGATTGGCTGAAACTGCTGCTGGCCGAGGATCTGGGGCCGGATGATCTGCGCCGCGACGGCACGTCGCTGCTGCCGAAACTGCACGGGGCGCTGCTCAAGAACGAACAGGACGTGCATCTGTTTGAACGGATCGCCTTCATGGCGCGGGGCCAGCGCTAACGCGCGGTCCCTGTATCTGGCGCCCCGAAAAGCGTTTCATGCAAGGCACTTGAGTCCATCCGGCAACGCTTTGCCGCAATCTGCGAAACAAGTTCATTTGCTGCGTGATTTGTCTGCGCTGGTGCTGCCTTAATCGCCAAGCCGCGCCGCGATCGCCTTGGGATTGCCCCAATTCGATCCAGACGCCGCCGCAGTCCGTTGCCAGAACGGACCGTGACGTTGAGGAGAGAGCATTTGACCAAGGCAAACATGCCGGTCAGTATCCGCCCGCTAGTCGCCACTGACCGTGGTGCTTGGGCCGATCTGTGGACCGCCTATCTGGAATTTTACCATACGACGCTGCCGCCGGCGGTTTACGATAGTACATTCGCCCGCCTTCTGGGCGACGATTCGCGTGACTTTTGCGGCCTAGTGGCCGAACGCGATGGCGAACTGATCGGCCTGACCCATTACCTGTTCCATCGGCACGGCTGGCGGATCGAAGATGTCTGCTTTCTGCAGGACCTGTTTACCGCCCCCGCCGCACGAGGCCAGGGTGTCGGCCGCAAACTGATCGTGGCAGTCTATGACATTGCGCGCGCCAAGGGGGCCCACAACGTCTATTGGAACACGGCCGAGGACAATACCACCGCGCGTCAGCTTTATGACCGGATCGCGACGCTGACCCCATTCCTCAAATATCAGAAAATGTTGTAATGCGCGGATTCGCTATCCTCGCGATCACCTTTCTGGGGTCTTGCGCACCGGTCCCGCTGGCCGAACCGCCCAGCCGTGCCGCGACGATGGCCGACACCCTGCCGCCGATGAAATCGTTTGCCGGCAGCACGGCCAATGCGCCAACGCGGGCCAATGCGGACATGGTCAAGGATTTCCTCGACCTCAGCTTTCGCATGGAAAGCGGCCGGTCGATCCCGGTGATGACCCGGTTTGAGGGGCCGATCACAGTGCGCGTCACCGGCCAGACCCCGCCGTCGCTGGTGCCTGATCTGCGCGCCCTGTTGGCCCGGCTACGAACCGAGGCCGGGATCGACGTCGCGATGACCGGCGCCGCCGACGCCAGCATCACGATTGAATCCGTCAGCCGCGCGGAATTGCAACGCGCAGTGCCGCGTGCGGCCTGTTTCGTTGTCCCTCGCATCAGTAGTTGGGCCGAATTCAAGGTCGCCCGGCGCACCCCGCAGGTCGATTGGGCCACCCTGACCCGACGTGACCGGGCCGTGATCTTTGTTCCCGCCGATGTCGCCCCGCAGGAAATCCGCGACTGCCTGCACGAAGAACTGGCGCAATCGCTGGGGCCGCTGAACGACCTCTATCGTCTGTCGGATTCGGTGTTCAACGACGACAACATCAACGCCGTCCTGACCGGCTTCGACATGCTGATGTTGCGGGCCTATTATGCGCCCGACCTGCGCAATGGGATGACGCGGGGTGAAGTGGCGGTGCGGCTACCCGGTATCCTTGCCCGTCTGAACCCGGCCGGCGAAGGTCGCGCCGCCAACCCCCGCAACGACACTACCCGCGACTGGATCGACGCCATCGAAGCGGCGCTGTCGGCAGACGCCAACCCGCAAGCCCGCCGCAATGCCGCCGAGCGCGCCGTCAACCTGACCCGCGCCCATCGTTACACTGGAGCTCGCGAGGGGTTCGCCTATTACGTCTATGGACGCATGCAGATCGGCAACGACGCCGATCTGGCCCTTCAATCGTTCCGCGCCGCCGATCGCGCCTATCGGGCCAGCCCAGCAACCCGGATCCACACCGCTCATATCGCGGTCCAGCTTTGTGCCTTCGCGCTTAGCGCGGGGGATATCGACGCCACCCTGCGCCTGACCGCAGAAGCGATCCCGATCGCCACCGATTACCAGAACGCTGCCCTTCTTGCGACGCTGCTGATGTTTCGGGCCGAAGCGCTTGACATGGCGGGTCGCGGCGCCGAGGCGAGCGCCGCCAGTCTGGACAGTCTGGCCTGGGCGCGTTACGGCTACGGGGCAGACCGCAACGTCAGGGCGCGGCAAACCGAAGTCGCCGCCCTGAATCGCTCCACAGGACTTTGACCACCATGATCTATCCGCTGTCAGGACTGTTGCTGGGGGCGGTGATTGGGGCGATCGGGGCACGGCGGCAGGGCGGCAGGACTGCCGATCTGCTGCAATGGGCAACTGTTGGCGCACTGATCTGCGGCATAATCGGTCTGTTCGTGCTGGTCTTTATCGAACGTAGTATGACCCAGGCGAATGTTCCTGCCGTTCTTTGACAATCTGCGGCGCGGCGGGGTGCCTGTATCGCTGCGCGAGTTCCTGACGTTTCTTCAAGCCATGAACGCCGGGCTGGCCACCTACGACATCGACGCGTTCTATTTCTTGGCCCGCACCATCATGGTCAAGGACGAACGCCACATCGACCGTTTCGACCGGGCCTTTGCCGCGACATTCTCCGGGCTGGAAAACATCACCGCCGATCAGGTTCTGAACGCTCTTGACCTGCCCGCCGACTGGCTGGAAAAGCTCGCCGAAAAGCATTTGACCGACGCCGAAAAGGCTGAAATCGCCGCCCTTGGCGGGTTCGATAAACTCATGGAAACCCTGCGCGATCGCCTGCGCGATCAGCAAGGCCGCCATCAGGGCGGCAGCAAATGGATCGGAACGGCTGGCACCAGCCCGTTCGGCGCTTATGGCTACAACCCCGAAGGCGTGCGCATCGGGCAGGACGCCAGCCGCCACCAAAGGGCGGTCAAGGTCTGGGACCGGCGCGAATTTCGCAACTTCGATGACACCGTCGAACTGGGCACCCGAAATATCAAGGTTGCCCTGAAACGCCTGCGCCGCTGGGCCCGCGACGGCGCAGACGACGAGCTTGACCTTGATGGGACGATCCGTGCCACCGCCGAACACGGCTACCTTGACGTGCAGACCCGGCCCGAACGGCGCAATGCGGTCAAGGTGCTGCTGTTTCTCGACGCAGGGGGGTCGATGGACCCGCACGTGCGCGTGGTCGAGGAATTGTTCAGCGCCGCCAAGACCGAATTCAAGCACCTCGAACATTTCTATTTTCACAATTGCCTGTACGAAGGCGTCTGGCGCGACAACCGCCGCCGCTGGGATGCGCAGACGATGACATGGGATGTGCTGCGCACCTACGGGTCGGATTACAAATGCATCTTTGTCGGTGATGCCAGCATGTCACCATACGAAATCGCACATCCGGGTGGTGCCAGCGAACACTGGAACGCCGAAAGCGGCCAAACCTGGCTGGAACGCGCCCGCGACCAGTGGCCCGCACATCTGTGGATCAACCCCCTTCCCGAACGGTTCTGGCCCCATACCCAATCGGTTGGCATGATCCGCCAGATTTTCGGGTCCGACCTGATGGTGCCATTGACGCTTGCCGGGATCGGCGCAGGGATGAAGGCGCTGGGGCGTTGAATCCGGGACAGCAAAGGCCATATCTGACCCATGTTGAAATTTCTGCCGATCTTGCTCGCCCTGGTCTACGGCATTGCGATGTATCGCTTTTCCGTCTGGCGCACGACGCGCGAACTCGATGAAAAATCGACTGAACTGGCCGATCCGGTACTGAGAGAGGTTTGCGAACGGTTGGCGCAGGCACTCGATTTGCCGCGCATCCGGGTCCGCATCTACGAAGTCGATCCGGTCAACGGTCTGGCCGCGCCTGACGGGCGGATTTTCATCACCCGTGGATTTTTTGACAGATACCGCGCGGGCGATGTCACGGCGAACGAAATGGGCAGCGTCATCGCGCACGAACTCGGCCACGTCGCGCTCGGCCATTCGCGTCGCCGGATGATCGACTTTTCCGGCCAGAATGCGGTGCGCACCGCCCTTGTCATGACGATCGGGCGGTTCCTGCCGGGCATTGGCCCGCTCCTGGTCAACAGCCTGATGTCTATGCTGATGGCGCGGCTGTCACGCGGCGACGAATACGAGGCCGACGCCTATGCCTCGGCTCTGCTTATCAAGGCCGGTATCGGCACCGCGCCACAAAAGGCACTGTTCACCAAACTGGACCGTCTGACCGGGGCGCATGGGGCCAAAACGCCCGCATGGCTGCTGAGCCATCCCAAGGTCGGCGAAAGGATCGCGGCGATCAGCGCAAACGAAGCCAAGTGGCGGGTCGGCAACTAAGAAAGCGCCTTGCCCAACCGCGGCATCTGCGCCTTTTTCAGCAGGCCCCGCATGGTCCAGTCCTGCCCCGACAGGCGCCGCGCCTCGGCCAGAACGGCCCCGGCAACCTGCGCCACGGTCTCTGGGTTGGTCGCAAGACACCGCATCGCCAATTGATCGGCGTCGCACCGCTCCAGCCCTTCTTCGGCCAGAATCCCACGCGGAAAATCCTTGGCGTTGGCTGTCAGGATCAGATCGGCCGATCCCGCAACCGCAGCCGCCAGCACGTGCACGTCGGCAGGGTCAGGCAACCACAACCGCGCCTCAAGCCCCGGTTGCGCCGCTACGACAGCGCCCGGAAACCGCGCCTGCACCTGCGCAATCTCGCCGCGCGCCTGCACCTCGCCGCCGGGGCCAAGTTTACGCGCCGCCAGTGCCCATTCTTCCAAAATTCGGGCCGACCAGCGGACCTCGAAACAACCAGCGCCTGCCAGGCCCAACACGACCTCGCGCATCACCGTCGGATACAGGACGCAAGCGTCGATCATCACCCTCATAGGCGGAAGAACAACGCCTTGAGATAGCCGCTTTCGGCCAGTTGCGGCAGCTGCGGATGATCCGGCCCGGCGAACCCGGTGTGAATCAACTGGCCCTGCCGCCCGGCCCGCCCGATCCCACGGCCACAGGCGGCGCGGAACGCGCCCAGATCGACGGCGTGCGAACAGGAACACAACGCCAGATACCCCCCTTGCGCGACCAACGGTGCGGCCAGACGTGCCACCTTTTCATAGGCCCGCAGCCCCGCATCGAGCGCCTTTTTCGACGGCGCGAATGCGGGCGGATCGCAGATCACGACCTCGAACTGCGCCCCTTCCGCTCCAAAAGCGGTTAAAACGTCGAATGCATCGCCCTGCCGGCTCTGGAACCGGTCGGCGACACCCATCGCCGCCGCCCCGCCAACTGCCAATGCCAGCGCCGGGGCCGATCCGTCGACCGCCAGAACTGATGCAGCCCCGCCGGCCAGCGCGGCAAGGCCGAACCCGCCGACATGGGAAAACACATCCAATACGCGGGCGTCCCGCACTAGTTTCGTGGCAAACGCATGGTTCGGGCGCTGGTCAAAGAACAGCCCGGTCTTTTGCCCGCCCACGACATCGGCCAGATAGATCGCACCATTCATCGGCACCGGAATCGGGGCGCCGGGGGCGGTGCCAAGGGCGACCGTCGTTACCTCGGCCAGCCCCTCCAACACTCGGGCGCGCCCGGTGCCGTTGACGATCACGGCCGACACCCCGGTCACCTCGGCCAAAGCCGCCACCAAAGGTCCGATAAGGCCATCCGCCCAGGCGGCATTAGGTTGAACTACGGCCAGATCTCCGAAACGATCGATGATCACACCAGGCAACCCGTCGGCCTCGGCATGGATCAGGCGATAGAACGGTGCGTCGTAAAGGCGAGCTCGATGGGCCAGAGCCCTTTGAACCTTGGCGGCAAACCATGCCTGATCGATCACCGCGCAAGGATCGCGGTCAAGCATCCGGCAGATGATTTTCGAACTGGCGTTGAAGGCGACCAGGCCCAGGGATTGCCGCTCGGCGTCCTCGAGCAGGGCGATGGTGCCTGCAGCAAGCCCCTTGGTGCGCCGGTCCAGCACCAGCTCGTTGTCATAGATCCATGGAAATCCGTGGCGCACCGCGCGCGCATCGACGCGGGGCAAAAGGCGGACAACAGGCAAGGTGGGCAGCGTCATGGTGCCCTCCCTAACCGGTTCGGTGCTTTGGTGAAAGAGGCGTCAGACCCCGCCAAGGGTGACGGCGACCGGACCGGTCAATTCGCGCTGCAACACCATCGTCAAGAAATCGGTGATGCGAACCTTTTCGGTCTGACCCGACTGGTCCAGGCGCACCGCCGCCTGCCCGCCGGGAGCAGGCAGATCGGCCTCGACCAGACGGGTCGGTTCGATGACCGTCCCGCTCACGGCGTCGCGGACGGTCAAGTTGAACATGATGTTGTAGACCCCCCCGACCGAAAAGCGCGTCCGCTCGGTCACGCCGTGAAAACGCACGAGTTCGACATCGACAACCACCGGCACTTCGCCGCGGAGGGTTTCGGCGCCACGGCCGGCGGCAGTTTCAAACAGCGATGCAATCTGTGTATGCCGGTCGCCGATCGGATCGCCGCGCCAGACGATATCGGTAATCGGGTAATAGCTGTTGGCCTCGGACACCCGCAGCGCGGGCGACACGATGGCGCGCACATCCTGCACTGCATAGCTGCGCTGCTGCGAGGGCATTGCGGACAGTTCCGGGACGTTCAGGGCCGCGTTGCGCGACACCGTGGCGACGTTGGAACAGCCAGCCACGGCCAGGGTCAGTGCGGTCAAGACGATCAGACGGTGCGGTTTCATGGTCTTCCCTTCGGGCCGTTGAGCCCTGGTTGTACGTTGCCCCCGCAAGTCTGATGCCGAATCTGCGCGCCAATCTGGGCAGAATTGTGGAAAATTTTGTTCTTATTCACCCTGATTTCAGGTTTGTTGCAGTTCGCACGACATCTCCCGACGGGCTGACCGGCAAGCCCTGCTGTTGTTAGCGCTAACTGACCGTGCTATTGTATTTGCAAGCTCCCGTGAAAGGTCGCAACATGCCCCTGCACCAGCAGATCGTCGCCGTAACAGACCGAATCCGCGCGCGCAGCGAAAAGCCGCGCCGCACCTATCGTGACCGGATGGATGCCGCTGCGACATCAGGGCCGCGCCGCGCTCACCTGACCTGCGGAAACCAAGCCCACGCCTATGCGGCGATTGGCGATGACAAGACGGCGCTGGCCTCGGCGCAGGCCCCCAACATCGGCATCATCACGGCCTACAACGACATGCTCAGCGCCCACCAACCCTTTGAAACCTATCCCGATATCATCCGCGCTGCCGCCCGCGCCGCCGGAGGCACAGCGCAGGTTGCAGGCGGTGTACCCGCCATGTGCGACGGCGTGACCCAAGGCCAGACCGGCATGGAAATGTCGCTGTTTTCGCGCGATGTGATCGCTCTCGCCGCTGCAGTCGGGCTGTCGCACAACGTCTTTGACGCCGCCGTTTACCTTGGCGTCTGCGACAAGATCGTCCCCGGTCTGGTGATCGCTGCCGCCACCTTTGGCTATATCCCGGCGGTTTTCATCCCCGCCGGGCCAATGACGTCGGGCCTGCCCAACGATCAAAAGGCCCGCGTGCGCCAGCAATTCGCCACGGGCGAGGTCGGGCGCGACACCCTGATGGCGGCCGAAATGGCCTCCTACCATGGCCCCGGCACCTGCACGTTCTACGGCACCGCCAATTCCAACCAGATGCTGATGGAGTTCATGGGCCTGCACCTGCCCGGCGCGTCGTTCATCAACCCCGGCACGCCGCTGCGCGAGGCGCTGACGGTGGCTGCCACCGAACGCGCACTGGCGATCACGGCGCTGGGGAACGAATTCACTCCGACCAGCGCGGTGCTGGACGAAAAGGCCTTCGTCAATGGCATGGTCGGGCTGATGGCGACGGGTGGGTCGACCAACCTCGTGATCCACCTGCCCGCGATGGCCCGCGCGGCGGGGGTCATCCTCGATCTCGAAGATTTCCACGATCTGTCGCAGGTGACACCGCAACTGGCCAAGGTTTATCCCAACGGACTGGCCGACGTGAACCACTTCCATGCCGCAGGCGGCCTTGGGTTCCTGATCGGTGAATTGCTGAACGCCGGGTTGCTGCACCCGGACGTCAAGACGATGGCGGGCGACGGGCTTGACCTTTACACGCAGGAACCCCAATTGCGCGATGGCCGGGTCGCCTATGTCCCCGGCCCGCGCGAAACGCTGAACGACAAGATCGTGCGCCCCGCGTCCGATCCGTTCAACGCCCACGGCGGGTTGACGCAACTGTCGGGCAACCTGGGGCGCGGCGTCATCAAGGTGTCGGCAGTCGCCCCCGAACGGCACATCATTCAGGCCCCGGCGCGGATTTTCCACGATCAGGGTGCGGTCAAGGACGCGTTCAAAGCGGGTGAGTTCACCACCGACACCGTGGTCGTCGTCCGCTTTCAGGGACCGCGCAGCAATGGGATGCCCGAATTGCACAACCTGACCCCGACGCTTGCGGTCTTGCAGGATCGCGGCCTCAAAGTGGCGCTGGTCACCGACGGGCGGATGTCGGGTGCGTCCGGCAAAGTGCCCGCTGCGATCCACCTCTGCCCCGAAGCCGCCGACGGTGGCCCACTGGCAAAATTGCGCGACGGCGACATCATCCGGCTGGACGCTACCAAAGGCACGCTCGAGGTGCTGAACGTCGATCTGGAATCGCGCCCGCTGGCCGAGGCTGACCTGAGCGGCAACGGCAACGGCGTCGGTCGTGAATTGTTCGAGGTGTTTCGGCGCAACGTCGGCCTTGCCGCCACCGGCGCTGGCGTCGTGGTATGACCGCCAACACCTTCACTTTGCAATAAAAACTCCCGCCGGAGGCTCCGACGGCTGCGCCGCACACAACATCAGGAAAGTCCCATGACCCCCGAAAAAGCCTCTGAACTCGCCGCCGCCGTGTGCGCGCTGGCCCCGGTGATCCCGGTGCTGGTGATCGACGACGCGGCGTCAGCACGCGCCCTTGCACAGGCACTGGTCGCCGGTGGCCTGCCCGCCCTCGAAGTCACGTTGCGCACCCCCGCCGCGCTGGACGCGATCCGCGAGATGGCGCAGGTGACGGGCGGCGTTGTCGGCGCGGGCACGTTGCTGACCACTCAAGACGTCGAGAACGCCAAGGCGGCAGGGGCCACATTCGGCGTCAGCCCCGGTGCCACCGACAGGTTGCTGGACGCCTGCGAGGCGAACGAGCTACCGCTGCTGGCCGGTGTGGCCACCGCGTCCGAGGCGATGGCGCTGCTGGAACGCGGCTATACCGTCGCCAAATTCTTTCCCGCCTAAATAAACGGCGGTGCGGCAGCGTTTAAAGCCATCGGCGCGCCGATCCCGCAGGTACGGTTTTGTCCGACGGGGGGCGTCAGCCTGAAGAACGCCGCCGATTACCTGAAACTGTCCAATGTCCTGTGCGTCGGCGGGACTTGGGTCGCGCCGGCGGAGAAGGTCGCAGCGGGCGATTGGGCGGCGATCACGGCGCTGGCTGTCGAAGCGGCCGCCCTACCCCGCTAAACGTCCCGCCCGCCCGCCGCGCCGCTTTGGTGGTCCGGCATCATCAAGTGCCGCCCGCAAGGTCAGGGTCATCGGGTGATCGGCGGGCTGGTCGGCGTAGCGGTCCAGCAGCGCCAAGACCTGCCTGCGCGTGTCGCCGTCCAGCGGCACACCCAACGCCCAGTCAAGAAAGATCGCCCTGCATTCGGGTTCGCTGATCCCTTCGATCCGGTAACTTTCAAGGATCAGTTCCTTGGG
>JBBSBK010000111.1:0-10378 GCA_038251315.1 Rhodobacterales bacterium
CCTTTTCGGCCATCAGTTTCTTGGCTGACGGGGCATCCTCAGGGTCGCGCGGTTTGGTTTCCTCTGGCCCCGCTTCCTGTGGTTTGGCCTTATCATCTTCGGGCTTGGGCTCCGAAACAGCGGCCTCTTTCTTCGGCGCAGCCTTTTTCGGCGCGTCACCCGCCGCCCCTTCGCTGATCTGCGCCAGCAGCGCATTCACCCCCACCGTCTCGCCCTCGGCGGCGACGATCTCGGCCAGCGTCCCGGCGACGGGCGATGGCACCTCGACCGTGACTTTGTCAGTCTCCAACTCGCACAGCATTTCATCGACGGCGACAGCATCGCCCGCCTTTTTGAACCATGTGGCCACGGTGGCCTCGGTAACGCTTTCGCCCAATGTGGGAACGCGGACTTCAGTGCTCATTTCTTGCTTCCTTTCATGGTCAGTGCGTCATCGACAAGGGCCGCCTGCTGCGCCTTGTGCTGGCTGGCAAGGCCCGTCGCGGGCGATGCGGCGGCGGCCCGGCCGGCATAGATGGGCCGGGTATGGGCGGCCTTGATCCGCCCCAGAACCCATTCGAGGTTCGGTTCCATGAACGACCAGCCGCCTTGGTTTTTCGGCTCTTCCTGACACCAGACCATGTCGGCGTTGGTGAACCGCTGCAATTCCTTGACCGCAGACTGGGCCGGGAACGGATAGAACTGTTCGAACCGCAGAATATAGATATCGTCGATCCCGCGCGCGTCGCGTTCTTCCAGCAGGTCATAGTACACCTTGCCCGAACACATGACGACACGCTTGATGTTCTCATCAGCCACCAACGTCGTGTCCGAATTTCCCTTTTGCGCGTCGTCCCACAGCACCCGGTGAAAACTCGACCCGGTGGTGAAATCCTCGGCCGTGCTGACCGCCAGTTTATGGCGCAACAGCGATTTCGGCGTCATCAGGATCAGCGGCTTGCGATAGTTGCGGTGCAACTGGCGGCGCAGGATGTGGAAATAGTTGGACGGCGTCGTGCAATTGGCGACGATCCAGTTATCCCCGCCGCACATCGTCAGGAACCGTTCCAACCGAGCGGATGAGTGTTCCGGCCCCTGCCCCTCATATCCATGCGGCAAAAGACAAACGAGGCCCGACATCCGCAACCATTTGCTTTCGCCCGACGAAATGAACTGGTCGAACATGATCTGCGCGCCGTTGGCGAAATCGCCGAACTGTGCCTCCCATAAGACCAGCGCGTTCGGTTCGGCCAGTGAATAGCCATATTCGAACCCCAGCACCGCGTATTCCGACAGCATCGAATCGATAACTTCGTAATGCGCCTGACCCTCGCGAATGTGGTTGAGCGGATAATACCGCTCCTCGGTGTTCTGACTGACAAATGCCGAATGGCGCTGCGAAAACGTGCCGCGCGTGGTGTCCTGCCCGGACAGGCGCACCGGATAATTTTCCAGCAGCAGCGAGCCGAACGACAGCGCCTCGGCGGTCGCCCAATCGAACCCTTTGCCGCTTTCGAACATCTCCTTTTTCGCGTCGACAAGGCGGGTAATCGTCTTGTGCAGCGCAAACCCCTCGGGCGCCGTCGTCAGCGCCTTGCCGATATCGGCCATCGTTTCGGGCGACAGGGCGGTCTTGCCGCGCTGGTATTTGCCCTGCTTCTGGCGGTCCACATGGCTCCACCGTCCATCCAGCCAATCGGCCTTGTTCGGTTTATACGCCTCGCCAGCGCTGAATTCTTCGTTCAGATGCGCCTGAAACTGCGCCTTCATATCCTCGATCTCGCCCTCGGGGATCAGCCCGTCGCGCACAAGGCGTTCGGTATAAAGCGTCAGCGTCGTCTTTTGCTTTTTGATCTTTTGATACATCAGCGGGTTGGTGAACATCGGCTCGTCGCCTTCGTTATGGCCGAAGCGGCGATAGCAAAAGATGTCCAGCACCACGTCCTTGTGGAATTTCTGGCGAAACTCGGTCGCCACGCGGGCGGCATGCACCACCGCCTCGGGGTCGTCGCCGTTGACGTGGAAAATCGGCGCTTCGACCATCAGGGCAATGTCGGTGGGATAAGGGCTGGACCGGCTGAACGACGGCGACGTGGTAAACCCGATCTGGTTGTTGACGATGATGTGCATCGTCCCGCCGGTGCGATGCCCGACCAGCCCCGACAGGCCCAACCCCTCGGCCACAACACCCTGACCGGCAAAGGCCGCATCGCCGTGCAGCAGCACCGCCATAACCTTGGTGCGGGTCTTGTCGCCCTTTTGGGCCTGCTTGGCACGGACCTTGCCGAGCACGACGGGATTGACCGCCTCAAGGTGGCTGGGGTTGGCGGTCAGCGACAGATGCACCGCGTTGCCGTCGAATTCTCGGTCGCTCGACGCACCCAAATGGTATTTCACATCGCCCGACCCATCGACATCCTCGGGCTTGAAACTGCCGCCCTGAAATTCGTTGAAGATTGCGCGGTAGGGCTTGCCCAACACATTCGCCAGCACCGATAGCCGCCCCCTGTGCGGCATCCCGATGATGATTTCCTCGATGCCCAGCGCGCCGCCGCGTTTGATGACCTGCTCCATCGCCGGAATCAGGCTCTCGCCACCGTCCAGACCGAACCGCTTGGTCCCCATGTATTTGACATGCAGGAACTTTTCGAAACCTTCGGCCTCGACCAGCTTGTTCAGGATCGCTTTCCGGCCGTTCTGGGTGAAACTGATTTCCTTGCCGTAACCCTCGATCCGTTCCTTCAGCCAACCAGCCTCTTGGGGATTGGAAATGTGCATGTATTGCAGCGCAAACGTGCCGCAATAGGTGCGTCGCACAATCGCGATGATCTCGTTCATCGTTGCGATTTCAAGGCCAAGGACGTTGTCGATGAAAATCGGGCGATCCATGTCGGCGGCGGTAAAGCCATAGGATTCCGGGTCTAGCTCGGGGTGGTTCTTGGTGTCGCGCATGCCCAGCGGATCGAGGTCGGCAATCAGGTGGCCGCGGATGCGATAGGCGCGGATGATCATCAGGGCACGCAGCGAATCCAGAACCGCGACACGCACCTGCGAATCCGACAGTCCGACACCCTTTTCAGCGGCCTTGGCGGCGATCTTTTGCCCGGCAGCTTTTGGCTCGACCGGCCACTGCCCATCCAGCGCCGCCGTCAGATCGTCACCGGGAACCGGCGGCCAATCGGTGCGGGCCCAAGACGGCCCCGCCGCCTCGGCCCGTGCATCGTCCGCAGGGTCGCCCAACCCCTTGAAGAACGCCCGCCAGCTTTCATCGACCGCAGTCGGGTCATCGGCATAACGGGCATACAACTGTTCGATATATTCCGCATTGTGGCCCTGCATAAAGCTGGAAGCATGGAATTGGTCGGTGGGGGATTGCTCGGTCATTGTGTTCATCCTCGGATGACAGTTGATTTAATCCGTAGGGCGGGGTTGCACCCCGCCACCATTTCACAAGGTGGGATGAAACCCCACCCTACCCGATCGCCTTCAACACAGCCTCGCCCAGCCCTGCCGGGCTTTCCGCCACCACGATCCCGGCGCGTTTCATCGCTTCGATCTTGCTTTCCGCATCACCCTTGCCGCCCGCGACGATGGCGCCGGCATGGCCCATCCGGCGACCCGGCGGCGCGGTGCGGCCCGCAATGAACCCGGCGGTCGGTTTCCAGCGGCCCGCCTTGCGCTCGTCCATCAGGAACTGCGCCGCGTCTTCCTCGGCCTGCCCGCCAATCTCGCCGATCATGATGATCGAATGGGTGGCGTCGTCGGCCAGAAACATTTCCAGAATGTCGATATGTTCGGTCCCCTTGATCGGGTCGCCGCCGATGCCGACGGCGGTGGATTGGCCCAGCCCGCTGTCGCTCGTCTGCTTGACAGCCTCATAGGTCAGCGTCCCCGACCGGGACACGACCCCGACCGATCCGGCCTTGTGGATATGCCCCGGCATGATCCCGATCTTGCACTGGTCGGGGGTGATGACACCGGGGCAGTTCGGCCCGATCAGGCGGCTTTTCGACCCGTCCAGCGCCCGCTTCACGCGCATCATGTCCAGCACCGGGATGCCTTCGGTGATACAGATGATCAGTGGCATTTCTGCGTCGATCGCCTCAAGGATACTGTCGGCGGCGAAGGGTGGCGGGACGTAAATCACGCTTGCGTTGGCCTGCGTCACCGCCATCGCCTCATGCACCGTGTTGAAAACCGGCAGGTCAAGGTGGCTGGTCCCACCCTTTCCGGGAGTCACCCCGCCGACCATCTTGGTGCCATAGGCAATGGCCTGTTCGCTGTGAAACGTGCCCTGACTGCCGGTGATGCCCTGACAGATGACGCGGGTGGTGTTGTCGACGAGAATGGCCATGCGGGCCTCCTAATTTGGATGATTTGCAGGGGCGGCAGGCATTGGCTAGTTGCCGCCGTCGCGGCGGGTGAATGTGAACCGGATTTCGCTGTCGGTATCGCTGTCGCAGACCGGATCCTGACCGCCACCGGTCACATAGGCGCGGGTCGCGTCGCCAATGGAAAACGCAGTGCAGTCCAACTCGTCCGGGATTGGCACCGTCGGCAGGTTTGCAACCTTGGCAAGGGTTTGCAGCGTAAACGTCGCAGCGTGGGTGCCATCGGACGGGCTGCCGACCGCACAGATGCGCCCGCCGTCATACAGCGTGACGAACAACGCCTGGTCGGTGCTCAGTTCGATCACGCCCATCTCATCGTCGTCCTGCCGCACCCATCCGGCGTCGGTAAACATCGCCGCCGTCAGCACGGGATCGCCGTCACCCAAAATACAGGCGGAAAAGGCCGACCCCAGCCCTGGCTGGCTGGCTGACAGACCGTTCAGCGCGGACTGCAAAACCGGATTGGGTTCTGCCAATGCGACCGCCGGGGTCAGCATCAAAATAGCGAGCGTGAATTTTGCAGAACGCATCACCCCTTCACCGCCTTCACGATCTTCTCTGCCCCGTCCCGTAAATCATCCGCCGCGATCACGTTCAGCCCGCTTTCGTTGATGATCTTCTTGCCCTCGGCCACCTTGGTGCCCTCAAGGCGCACGACCAGCGGCACCTTCAGCCCGACCTCTTTCACCGCCGCAACCACGCCTTCGGCAATGACATCGCAACGCATGATGCCGCCAAAGATGTTCACCAGAATCCCTTTGACCTGCGGGTCGGACGTGATGATCTTGAACGCCTCGGTCACTTTCTCCTTGGTCGCCCCGCCGCCCACATCCAGAAAATTGGCCGGTTCCGCACCATACAGCTTGATGATGTCCATCGTCGCCATCGCCAGTCCGGCACCGTTGACCATGCAGCCAATCTCACCGTCCAGCGCGATATAATTCAGGTCGTATTTCGACGCGGCGAGTTCCTTGGGGTCCTCTTCCGTCTCGTCGCGCAGCGATGCAATGTCGGCGTGGCGATAAAGCGCGTTGCCGTCGAACCCCATCTTGGCGTCCAGACATTTCAGATCGCCCTTGTCGGTGACGATCAGCGGGTTGATTTCCAGCATCTCCATGTCCTTGTCGGTGAACAGCTTGTACAGGATGCCCATCAGCCCGACGCATTGCTTGACCTGCTGACCCGACAGGCCAAGGCCGAAGGCGATGCGCCGCCCGTGGTGCGCCTGATATCCGGTGGCCGGATCGACCGAGATGGTGATGATCTTGTCGGGGGTGTTGTGCGCCACCTCCTCGATATCCATGCCGCCTTCGGTGCTGGCGACGAACGAAATCCGGCTGGTCTGGCGGTCGACCAGAATGGCCAGATACAGCTCGGTTTCGATCCCCGCACCGTCCTCGATATAAATGCGGTTGACGGTCTTGCCCGCCGGGCCGGTCTGTTTGGTCACCAGCGTGCGGCCCAGCATCTTTTTGGCCTCTGCCGCCGCCTCGGCCACGGATTTGGTCAGGCGCACACCACCCGCCTCGCCCGCGTCGGCCTCTTTGAACTTGCCCTTGCCACGGCCACCAGCGTGAATCTGCGCCTTGACGACCCACAACGGCCCGTCCAACTCGCCCGCCGCCGTCTTGGCGTCTTCGGCACGCAACACGGCACGGCCATCGCTGACCGGGGCACCATAACTGCGCAGCAGAGCCTTTGCCTGATATTCGTGGATGTTCATCGGCCGGTTCCCCTTTGATCTGGCGCTATCAAAGGCTTCAAACCACATCGAATGAGGCGTAAAAACCGCGAATGCGTGAATAACGATGAAAATCCGACATTTGTGATCACACGTTTCCGGCGTGTGATCACAAACCGGCACTCAGTTCAGAATCACCATGTAAAGCGCGGCGTCGCCCTGCATCATCTGCGCAAACTGGTTCAGACTGGCGGTGCTAACCAGTGGGCCGTTTTCGACGTAAGGCAGCAGGCTGACGCCCTGCACGAAACCAACGATATCGACCGGCGGCGGGTCCTGCATCAGCTTGGCCAGATTGATGCCTGCGCCGTCACCAAACCGCCAGTGCGGGATCAGCAGGCTGCCGTTCAGCACCCCCTCGGCATCGGCCAGAACCTTGCGCCAGGCGTTGCCGGTTTCGGGTGGAAAGACGATGGGCAACGCCGATTGCTGGTTCTTGTTCGGAATCCATTCGGCGTCGTTGTCGGTTTCACGCGCGACACGGTCCCAGAATATCCGGTTATCCGCGATCATCGCCTGAAAATGCGCGTGGGCCGACCGCGACAGTACCGGGTCGGGCTGTTGCTGGATGGCAAAGACCACCATCGCGATCAGATCGGCATAGGTGCCGTACATGGCGCTGCTGTCATAGCCATAGGGGTCGTCGACCACGGGCCCGGCCATCGCCTGCATCTGCGCGACCGCACCCTGCACCCGTCCGATCGCCGGGGCGGGGTGAAACGCCAGCACAACCTCGGACACGCCCGACAGCAGATGCGCATAGGCCGACAGCCATGCCGCATCGGCGGTGTCGAACCGGATCACGGGCGGGGTAAACCTATCGTCCATGCCCCGGTTCAGGGTCATCCCCGCAACGTTCAGAAAGTCCTCGCCCGGATCGCGCGCCCCGTTGTTGTTGATGTCAAACCACAGATCGGCGGTGTCGATGGTGACGGCAACGTCATCGGCGTCGGTGATCCCGTTCAGCGCTTGCAACGCCAGATCGAGGTCGGCTTCGACATCGGCAAACATCTGCTCGACCACCTCGGGATCAAAGGCGTCGGGGGTCGGGTTGTCGTCAATCGGCAGGCGCAGGATCGGCATGCCGAGCGTTTCGGTCAACACCCCGCTCATCCCGAACCGATACCGGGTTTGCAGCGCACGTTCGATGGACGTCAGGAACCGCAGGCCGCCGATGGCAAAACGGTCGGACGCGGTCGGGTCGGTGATCGCTTCAACCGCCGTCAGCGTGGCCCCGATCCCGTCAGACGCAATCTGCGCGGACAGGTCGGCATGAGCGGGGGCAGCAAGGGCCGTGACGATAAGGGTGGAAAGCATAAGGCGTTTCATGAAGATACTCCGATATGGGCCGATTCTATTATTTCTTGAACATAGTTCATGAACATCGTTCAGTCAACCGCTTTTCGCCGCCCGCGCCACCCCCAGCATCAAATCCGTCGCCAGCCCCATGTCCTGCACCGATACCCATTCCAGCGGCCCGTGAATGTTCTGCATACCCGTGAACAGGTTCGGGCAGGGCACGCCCATTTCGGTCAGGCGCGACCCATCGGTGCCGCCCCGGATCGGGACGCTGACAGGTTCGATCCCCAGCGACTTCGCTGCATTGCGCGCCAGATCGACCGGCGTCATATCCTTTTCCAGCCAATACCGCATGTTGCGATATTGCGGCGCGATGGTGCATGTGATCCGCGCCCGCGGTTCGGTTGCCTGCACCGCCACGCAGACCTTCTCCAGCATCGCCCCCTTGGCCGCCAGCCCGTCCAGTTCGAAATCGCGGATGATGAACCTGATCCGCATGTCAGACGATCCACCCGCCATATCGGTGACATGGACGAACCCCTGCCGATCATCGGTCGTTTCAGGGGTCATGGTCGCCTGCGGCATCATCTCGACGATTTTCGCGGCAAGGTGGATCGCGTTGACCAGTTTGTCCTTGGCCAACCCCGGATGGATCGACACGCCCTGCACCGTCACGGTCGCCCCATCGGCGCTGAAACTCTCGAACTCGATCTCGCCCACCGCACCGCCGTCAAAGGTAAAGGCGAAATCGGCGGCGAGATCCTTGGGCAGGCGTTTGTCCACCCCCCGCCCGATCTCTTCGTCCGGGGTAAAGGCGATGCGCAGCGTCGGCCGTTTGATATCGGGGTTGGCCAGCAAATGCCGGGCGGCGGTCATGATGATGGCCACGCCCGCCTTGTCGTCGGCCCCCAGCAGGGTCAGGCCCGACGCGGTGACGATATCATGCCCCTGCTTGGTCCCCAGATAGGGGAAATCGGCAGGCGACAGGGTCAGGTCAGGATTGTCGGGATAACTGATGTCGCCGCCGTTGTAGCCTGCGACAACACGTGGTTTGACCCCCGTGGCGTTGAACTGCGGGGCCGTATCGACATGGGCCAGAAACCCCACCACCGGGCCGGGCGCATTGCCGGGAATGGTGGCGATCACCGTTCCATAGGGCGTCTTGACAATGTCACTCGCGCCGATCTCGGCCAGCTCCATCACCAGCAAATCCAACAGCTTGTGCTGAATATCGGTCGATGGCCCGGTCGGACTGTCGGCATCCGACTGGCTGTCGATGGCACAATAGCGGATCAGTCGCGATTGCAGTTCGGCGTGAAACGACATGAGCGGGCCTTTTGCTGTTCAGACCGTCACGTTCCCACCATCAGGGGCGAACTTCAATCGCCCTAGATGCCCGCATACCACTCATACCCGCGATCCGCCCAATAGCTGCCGCGCCCCTGCGCCAAATCGTCAAAGTCCGTCACCAGGTCGATGGTGTGGACATATTTGGCCGTCTTGTAGCCCAACTGCCGCTCGACCCGCAGGCGCAGCGGGGCACCGTTGGCGACCGGCAGGGGCGCATCGTTCATGCCGTAGGCAAGGATTGTCTGGGGATGATGCGCGTCGACCATGTCGATGCTTTCGTAGTAGGTAACCTCCCCGCTCAGGCTCTTTTCGATTTCGTCAAAGCAATGAAAGACGACGTATCTGGCGGCATCGGTCGGGCGGGCAAGGTCCAGCACGGATCCGAGCGGCACGCCGGTCCATTTAGCGGACCGCCTCGGATTGCATTCCGGCCCTGCCCGGCTTATCTGACGGGCCATAACGAACCACCCAAGACCTTAGGCGCGCCCGCATGAACTGGATCTCCAACTACGTCCGCCCGACGATCAATTCGCTGTTTTCGCGGCGCGAGGTGCCGGAAAATCTGTGGACCAAGTGCGACGAATGCGGGACCATGCTGTTCCACCGCGAACTCTCCGACAACCAGCAGGTCTGCACCAACTGCGGCCACCACATGGGGATCACCCCGCGTGATCGGTTCGCGCGGCTGTTCGACGGCGGCATCTTTACCGACGTCAAGGTGCCCGAACCGATCACCGACCCGCTGCAATTCCGCGATCAAAAGAAATACACCGACCGCCTTAAAGAATCCCGCAAAAAGACCGGCGAAAAAGACGCGATGCTGGTGGCCGAGGGCGAGATCGGGCGCACCCCCGTCGTCGTCGCCGCACAGGATTTCAATTTCATGGGCGGGTCGATGTCGATGTATGTCGGCAACGCGATCATCGCCGGGGCCGAACGCGCCATCGCGCTGAAACGTCCGCTGATCCTGTTTTCCGCCGCTGGTGGGGCGCGGATGCAAGAAGGCATCCTCGGCCTGATGCAGATGCCGCGCACCACCATCGCCGTCCAGATGCTCAAAGAGGCGGGGCTGCCCTACATCGTGGTCCTGACAAATCCGACCACTGGCGGTGTCACCGCATCCTACGCGATGCTGGGCGATGTGCAGATCGCCGAACCGGGCGCGCTGATCGGGTTTGCCGGGGCGCGGGTGATCGAACAGACGATCCGCGAAAAACTGCCCGAGGGATTCCAGAGGGCCGAATATCTGCTGGACCACGGGATGCTTGACCGGGTGACGCCACGCACCAAACTGCGCGACGAACTGGTGACGATCCTGCGAATGCTGCAGAAACAGGATCAGGCCGTCGCAGGCGATCTGCCGCCGCCAACGCCGGTCGAAATCCCGGACCCCGCACCGGTCGAACCAGCCCCGGAGGCTGTGAAAAAGTGACCCGCCCCTCTGATGTCATCCTCAAACGGATGATGACGATGCACCCCAAGGTCATCGACCTGACGCTGGGCCGGATGCTGGGGCTGCTGCCGAAACTGGGGTCGCCAGAGGCATCGCTGCCGCCCATCATCCACATCGCCGGGACCAACGGCAAAGGCTCGACCCAGGCAATGATCCGCGCCGGGC
>JBBSBK010000112.1:0-10217 GCA_038251315.1 Rhodobacterales bacterium
ACCCGGCAGCTGGCCGGCGTCGCCGCCGGTCCGTTGATCGGCACGATCGTCAAGCCCAGCGTCGGGCTGAGCGCCGAAGGCACGGCCGCGCTGGTCGCCGATCTGGCGAAAGCCGGGATCGACTTCATCAAGGACGACGAATTGCAGGCGGATGGCCCCGGTTGCCCCTTCGCCGATCGTGTGCGTGCGGTGATGACGGTGCTTGACCGCCATGCAGATGCGACCGGCAAGCGGGTGATGTTCGCCTTCAACCTGACCGGCGAGATCGACGAGATGAAGCAGCGGCACGATCTGGTGCAATCGCTGGGTGGCACCTGTGTGATGGCAAGCATCAACGCGGTCGGGCTGACGGGGATGATCGCGCTGGGTCGGCATACGCAAGTGCCGATCCACGCCCATCGCAATGGCTGGGGCGCCTTGAGCCGGGCGCCACTGCTGGGCTGGTCCTATGTGGCGTGGTCCAAGATCTGGCGGCTGGCCGGGGCAGACCACATGCATGTCAACGGACTTGCCAACAAGTTCTGCGAAACCGACGACAGTGTGATCGGGTCGGCCCGGTCGCTGCTGACCCCCCTCTGGGCTGACCGCCCGTGTCTTGCGCTGCCGGTCTTTTCATCTGGCCAGACCGTGCGGCAGGTGCCCGAGACGCTGCGGCAGCTCGGATCTGTCGATCTGATCCATGCGGCGGGCGGCGGCATCATGGGGCATCCGGGCGGTCCGGCAGAAGGCGTGGCAGCCTTGCGGGCAGCCTGGGACGCAGCCCTTGCGGGCGTGTCGCTTGAGAGTTGGGCGGCAGATAACCCGCCGCTTGCCGCGGCACTGAAGGCGTTTCCGGCATGACCGCACCGGCGCCCCGGATCGCCTGGTATGGCGATGATTTCACCGGTGCCGCCGCCGTGGCCGAGGTTCTGGCCTTTGCCGGCTTGCCCGCCGCCTTGTTCCTGAAGGTGCCCGCCGCCGCACAACGGGCGCGGTTGGGCGATCTGGCGGCAGTCGGGCTGGCTGGAACGGCACGCGCGCAAACGCCCGACTGGATGCAGGCAAATCTGCCGGGCGTGTTCGACTGGCTGGCCGCGACGGGTGCCCCGCTGATCCATTACAAGGTCTGCTCGACCCTTGATTCCGCGCCAGAAGTCGGGTCGATCGGCAAGGCGCTCGACATCGGGCTGGACCGGCTAGGCGCGGATTGTGCCGCGATCCTGATCGCCTCGCCGGAATTTGGTCGCTATCAGGTTTTCGGTCATCTTTTCGCTGCCGGTCCGGGCGGCATCGCGCGGCTCGACCGGCATCCGGTGATGGCGGCGCATCCGGTGACGCCGATGGACGAGGCCGATGTATGCCGGCATCTGTCGCGGCAGACGGAAATGCCCCTGATGCCACTGACGCTCGACGCAATGACCGGTGCAGAGGCCGCGCAGGACCGGTTCGCCGCACTGCGGACAGAGGGCGCAGCGGGGATCGCCATCGACACGCTGGATGGCCGCACCCAGAGAATTGCCGGGGCGCTGATCGATGGAATGCGCTTCGTCATCGGCAGCCAAGGCGTCGAAAGCGCCCTTGTCGCGCATTGGCGTGAGACAGGGTGGCTGGGCAATGCCCCCGACGTCGCACCGCCATCGCCCGTTACCCGGATCGCTGCCGTCAGCGGTTCCGTCTCGTCAGTCACGGCCGCGCAGATTGCGCAGGGCGAAAAGGCCGGGTTTCGTGCCGTTCCTCTCGAGTCCGCTGCACTTGTGGGCGCCGACCGCGGCGCGGCCATCGACAGCGCTTTGGCGCGGGCGAGTGCTGTGCTTGCTGACGGCGGCAGTCCCATCGTCTGCACTGCGCGCGGACCGGACGATCCGGGCATCGCCCGGCTGACCGTGGCTTGCCGCCAAGGGAACGTCACCAAGGCCGGGGCCGAGACCGCCATCGGCAGCGCCTTGGGATACATCCTTCACCGGCTGATCGTCATGCACGGCCTCACGCGCGTCGTGGTGGCGGGCGGCGATACGTCGGGCCGGGTGCTGGCGGCGCTGCCGCTTTTCGCGCTGCGACCGCTGGCGCCGATTTCGGCGGGGGCATCGCTCATGTCCGGCGTTTCCGACGATCCCACCTTCGACGGGATCGAAATCGTCCTCAAGGGGGGCCAGATGGGCCCGCCCGACCTTTTCGCGCGGGCGGCCGGTGCCGCCCCTGCCGAACCCAACGACAAGAAGCCCGGAACCGACCGGGCCAGCCAGATGTTTGCCGCGCCAGAGGCCGGCGAACCCAACCCCGTGCCAGTGCGGCACATCCAGAACGTAGGGAGAAAACGATGACCATCAGAACCTTTTCCAAACCCGGCACATTGGCGGCGGCGGCCCTGACCGGCCTCATGTTCGCCGGCGGCGCACAAGCCGCGACGATCTGTTTTGCATTTCAGGACCTCGAGACCGAGTTCTGGGTCGCCGGGCACAAGGCGATCACCACCACGTTGCAGGACGCCGGTCACACCGTGATCGAGCGCAATGCAAACGAGGATGCGAACCGGCAGCTTGAGCAGGTGCGCGACTGTATCGCCCAAGGCGTCGACGGGATCATCATCATCCCGCAGGACGGTGAAAGCGCTGTCACCATCGTCAAGGAAGCGCAGGACAACGACACGCCCATCGCGGTATTCAACCGACCGCCATCGGACCTGTCTGCCGGCATCGTGGTCGTCGCGGACAACGCGACCATCGCCGAACAGGCAGTTGATTTCATCGCGGAACAGGCGATTGCCGCCAGCGGCGGCGAGAAGCTGACGCCGCTCATCATCGTCGGCGATCTGGGCGACCCGAACGCGGTCGGGCGCAAGGACGGCTTCTATGCGGCCATTGCCAAACATCCCGAAGCCTTCAACACGCCGATCGAAGTGGCCTCGGAATGGGACGCAGCAACCGCACTCGCCAATCTCGAGGCGGCGGTGACGGCCAATCCGAAGATCGACCTCGTCTTTACCTCGTCCGACTTCCTGTTTCCGACGATCCGATCGGTGTTCGAACCGCGCGGAATGTGGAAGCCGTCGGGTGAGGCGGGCCATGTGCTGATGGCCGGTCTGGACGGCGACGCGACAGCCTGCCAGCTTATCAAGGACGGCTTTGTCGATGCGACCGGCGTGCAGGATCTTTACTTCGAGGCACAGTCGGCGCTCGACGCGATCCTTGCCGCGATTGACGCGGGCGAAACCCAGCCGAACCAGGTGATTGCCGATCCGGGCTTTGCCCTGACCTCGGCCAGTCTGGGCGATCGGGAAATGGACATGTGGGGCTGCGTCCTGCTGTCCGAAGGGTTCCTGAACAAGTGATGAAAAGGCGGGCGGCGGTCTGGCTGCCGCCCGCATCTTTCGGCAACCGCAAAAAAGGACCACCCCCGGTGTCAGAATTGTCGCCCGATACGTCACTGCCCGCCCGTCCGGGTCTTGCCCATCGGCTGCGTGGTGTCCTGCTGTCGGACTATTTCGTGCTCTGGCTGTCGCTTGGCTATTTTCTGGCGCTCGTCCCGTTCCTGCCAGTGCTGGCCACACCCGCGAACCTTTCCAACCTTTTGTCGAACACCTGGCCACTGCTGGCCATCGCCATCGGCCAGACCTTTGTGATGACGGTGGGCGGGATCGACCTGAGCCAGGGTGCCATCGTGGGGTTCACGAGCACGCTGGTCGCGATCCTGATCGCCACCTCGGCCGATCCGGCCGTTCTGTCGGATGCGCCGGTCTGGGGGTATTTCATCGACGAAACCGGAGGCGCATTTGCCGGCCTTGGCGCTGCCATGCCGCTCGGCGTCGCGATCATGCTGATCGCCGGGGCTCTGATCGGGCTGGCGAACGGGATCGCCGTCGCCTTTTTCCGGATGCCGCCCTTTATGGTGACGCTGGTCACGATGATCGCGGTTTCGGCCTTTGCAATCTGGCTGACCCAGTCCGACAACATCCGCAATCTGCCCGACAGCTATATCGCGCTTGGCAAGGGCGACATTGTCTCGCTCTATCTCGGGCCGCAGGACCGGCCGCAAATTCCGCGGCGCGAGGTTTTTTCCTTCGTGACCTACCCTGCGCTGATCGCCGTGACGCTGGCCATCGTTGCACACGGACTTTTGGGCGGAACGGTCTTCGGGCGGCAGGTCATCGCGGTTGGCGCGAATCGTCGCGCAGCCGAGATTTCCGGGGTGCCGGTGCGGCGGATCATCGTCAGCGTCTTCGTGATATCCGGTCTTTGCGCGACCATCGGCGCGATCCTCTATTCTGCCAGGCTCGAAGCGGGTCGGCCGACGTTGGGCGACGGCACCTTCCTGCTCGATGTGATCGGCGCGACGGTGATCGGCGGCACCAGCCTGTTCGGTGGCAAAGGCAAGATCGTCTGGACTGTTTTCGGGGTGATCTTCTTCGTCCTGCTGTCGAACACGCTGAACCTGATGAACCTCAGCTCGTTCCACATCGACATGATGAAAGGCGCGGTAATCCTCGCTGCTGCATCACTCGACATTCTGCGGGTCCGGCTGGGCCAGAGGACCGGCACATGACGGCACTCTTGTCGCTTGGAGGATTAGGCAAGGACTGGTTCGGGGTGCCCGCCGTGGCCGACCTGACACTCGATGTGCCTGAAGGCATCGTGCTCGGCATCGTTGGCGAGAACGGCGCGGGAAAATCGACCCTGATGAACATGATCGGCGGCATCGCTCCGCCGACCCACGGGGCGATGCGCTGGCGCGGCGAACCCTATGCGCCTGCGGGGGCCTCGGACGCCACAGCTCGGGGGATTGCCTTCATCCACCAGGAACTTAACCTCTTCACCAATCTGACGGTTGCCGAAAACATCTTCATCGACGGCTTTCCGCGCCGTTTCGGGCTGATTGACCGGACCACGATGCGCCGCCGCACCGCCGACCTGCTTGCCCGGCTCGACCTGCGTGCGACACCCGACACGCCAGTCGAAAGCCTTGCCGCCGGCGAACGCCAGATCGTCGAGATCGCCAAGGCGCTGCACCGCGAGGCCGAACTCATCATCTTCGACGAGCCCACGACATCGCTTACCGCCCGCGAATCCGCCAAATTGTTCGAGACCATCGCGCGGCTCAAACAGGGCGGCGCCACGATCTGCTACATTTCACATATACTGGCCGATGTGCGCCGCCTGTCGGACCGCATTGCGGTGCTGCGCGACGGACGGCTGGTCGGCGAGGGGCCGGTGGCCGACTACGACATCGCGACGATGATCCGCACGATGATCGGGCGACAACTTTCGGCACTCTATCCGCCGCGCTCGGCCATGCCGGGCGCGGACGTTGTCCTGCGGCTGGATCGCGTGACCCAGCCGGGCGTCGCGCAGGACGTGTCGTTCGAGGTGCGGCGCGGCGAGATTTTCGGCCTGTTCGGGCTGATGGGGTCAGGGCGGAGCGAGCTTGCGCGGATCATCTTCGGCCTCGATCCGCTGGCGCGTGGCACGATCACCCTGAACGGTTTGCCGCTTCACGGGCCAGCCCGGTCGCGCATCGCCCAGGGTGTCGCCTTCGTGACCGAGAACCGGCGCGAAGAGGGGCTGATGATGGACGCGGCCATCGCCGACAACCTGTCGCTGACTGCCATCGACAGTTTCGGACGCGGGCCGTTCGGCGCGCTTGACCGCGACCGGCTGGCGGGTGCCGCCGAGACGCTGCGCCACGACATGCACATCAAGGCCGGCAATCTGGCCCGCCAGCCGGTGCGCACCCTTTCAGGGGGCAATCAGCAAAAGGTCGTGATCGGCAAATGGCTGCTGAACGAACCGGGTCTTTTCATCCTCGACGAACCGACGCGCGGCGTCGATGTCGGGGCCAAGCACGAGATTTACACCATCGCCGACGATCTTGCGGCGCGGGGCAGCGGGATCCTTCTGATATCCTCGGAACTGGATGAACTGATGGGGATGTGCGACCGGATCGGCGTGATGAACAGAGGCGAGCTTCTGGGCACCTTCGCGCGCGAAGAGTTCCGCGAACCGGCGATCATGGCGATGGCGTTTCGGGAGCAGGCGGCATGAGGCACGATCCGCTGGCCCTTGCCATGCGCTGGAGCGCAGTGTTGATCCTGATCGCCATCGTGATCGTTTTCGGCATCGCAACGCCAAATTTTCTGAGCTTCGAAAGCGGCGGCAACATCGTCAAACAGGCCTCGTTCATCGGCATTGCCGCGATCGGGATGACCTTTGTCCTGCTGACTGCAGGGATCGACCTGTCCGTCGGATCGACGATGTATCTGGCGCCGCTGATTGCCGGGCTGGCGATGCGCGACCTTGATGTCGGGGTGGCGGTGGCCCTTGTCATCACGCTCCTTGTCGGGGTTGTCATCGGTCTGCTCAACGCGGTCTTTGTGGTCGGTCTGCGGATCGTTCCCTTCATCGTCACCCTCTCGACGCTGTTTCTCTACCGTGGATTTGGCGCCTTTCTCACCTCGTCCCGGCAGCTCGACTTTCCCCCTGCGCTGCGCACCTTCGGTCAGGCGGCGCTTTTTGGTGTTCCGATCCCGGTCGTCATCTTTGCGCTGGTCGCGGCGGCCGCCTTTGTCACCCTGCGTCATACCGCCTTCGGTCGGCAGATCTACGCCTTCGGCAACGATCCCGAAGCGGCGCGCAAAGCCGGTCTGCCGGTGCGGCGGATTCAGGCATCGGTCTATGTGATCTGTTCGACCTGCGCAGCCCTCTCTGGTTTCGTGCTCATCTCGCAGATCGGCAGGCTCGATGCCGGGTTCGGAGAAGGCAAGGAATTCGACGTGATCGCCGCCGCCGTGCTTGGCGGGGTCAGCCTGTTCGGCGGGATCGGCGGGGTCGGCAGCGCGGTGCTGGGCGCGCTGACAATCCAGACGGTCAAGGCGGGCCTCGTGTTCTCCGGCGTCAACCTCTACCTGCAACCGCTGCTGCAGGCGCTGATCATCTTCCTTGCCGTGTTTCTTGACGGCGTGCGCCAGTTGCGAATCCAGGTACTGAGCCGCCGCCTGATCCGTCCGCTCAATGGTTAGGAACCAACGGACCGTGAGTGCGGCGTCACGAACCTTGCGAGCGGCGGCATCAGCGACACAGCAACGACGACAGGTTCCAGTCGCCCCAGGTCTTCTCTCGACCGTCAGGTCAGATGAAATTACCCAGAAAGTTATAACTCACGTTCTGGATATTTTCTTGTAGGGGGTCGGCACAATCCTCCCCGACAGAATTCAGTGTCGCATCAACTGTCGGCATTCATAGATATGGCGAATAAGACGCCGGTCAGATTGCCTTCTGGTTCATCCTCTCGGACAGCTCCGATGCGGTTTCCCGCCGTTCGCTGTACCGGTCGAGCAGGTAGTCCTTGGTATCGCGAGTGAGCATCGTGAACTTCATCAGCTCTTCCATGACGTCGACCATCCGGTCGTAGAACGGCGACGGCTTCATGCGCCCCGCATCGTCAAATTCGAGAAAAGCCTTGGGGGTGGATGACTGGTTCGGGATCGTCAGCAGGCGCATCCAGCGGCCAAGGATTCGGAGTTGGTTGACGGCGTTGAAACTCTGCGAGCCGCCGCTGACCTGCAGGACGGCCAGTGTTTTGCCCTGTGTCGGCCGCACCCCACCGAGGGAAAGCGGTATCCAGTCGATCTGGGTCTTCATGATGCCTGTCATCGCCCCGTGCCGTTCGGGCGAACACCAGACCATGCCTTCGGACCATGTCACCAGATTGCGCAACTCCTGCACCTTTGGATGATCGGCGTCCGCGTCGTCCGGCAAAGGCAGGCCAGAAGGGCAAAAGGTCCGCGTTTCGGCGCCGAAGCGCGTCAGGATGCGGGCGGCTTCTTCGGTCATCAACCGACTGAACGAGCGATCCCTGAGAGAGCCGTAAAGCAGCAGGATGCGCGGGGCGTGTGTCGCCCTCTCAGGCGTCAGCAGGCGTTCCGTGTCGATCGCGTGGAAATGCGCCTTGTCGAGGTTCGGAATATCGGTCAACGCGAGGTGCCGCAGTCGGGGTTGTGATGGATGACGACGGTCATGATGCCCTTCCCTCAGTTGGAAACCAGTGCTTGGTTCTGTTGGCGAAAGCGACGAGCGAAAGCATCACCGGCACTTCGACAAGAACGCCAACGACTGTCGCCAGCGCCGCGCCCGAGCCAAGTCCGAACAGGCTGATCGCGACAGCGACAGCCAGCTCGAAGAAGTTGGAGGTGCCGATCAGTGCGCAGGGGGCGGCGATGTTGAACGGGATGCCCCAGGCCCGTGCCGCGCCGTAGGCGAGAACGAAGATCCCGTAGGACTGGATCAGCAGGGGCACGGCGATCAGCGCGATGACCAGCGGACGGTCGAGAATGACCTCGCCCTGAAACCCGAACAGCAGCACCACCGTCACCAGCAGCCCGATGATGGAAAACGGCTGCACGCGGGACTTGAACGCATCCACCGCCGCCTCGCCGCCGTTCCGCACCAGCGCCCGGCGCGTCTGATCCCCGGCCAGCAGCGGCAGCATGACGTAAAGGCCCACCGACAACAGCAGCGTGCCCCACGGCACGACGATATCCGTCACCCCCAGCAGAAAGGCCACGATCGGCGCAAAGGCGAAGACCATGATGACATCGTTCACGCTGACCTGCACCAGCGTATAGGTGGCGTCGCCGCGTGTCAGGTTCGACCAGACGAAGACCATCGCGGTGCAGGGCGCAGCCCCCAACAGGATGACGCCCGCGAGGTAGGCCTGCGCGTCATCCGGCGGGATCAGGCCCGCAAAGACGTGGTTGAAGAACAGCACGCCGAGGGCGGCCATGGTGAACGGCTTGATCAGCCAGTTCACGACCAGCGTCACGACCAGACCCTTCGGCTTGTCGCCAACCTGCCGCAATGCGCCGAAATCCACACCGACCATCATCGGATAGACCATCGCCCAGATCAGGACCGCTACGGGCAGGTTGACCGAGGCGACCTCCAATGAGGCCAAAGCAGCGAAGAGGCCGGGAATGAGATTGCCGAGAAGCAGCCCTGCGCCAATGGCGAACGCGACCCAGACGGACAGCCAGCGCTCGAAGGTTCCCAGACCCGCCGCGACGGAAAGCGATGTATCGTTCATATCGGACTTTCGGGGTTTGAAGATCAGTCGGCCCTGGCGTTGGTCTTGCCAATGTCGTCGAGGTGACGTTGCAGCGCCATCCGGTCAAGCGATCCGATGGGCAGGCTGACGAAGATCGAGATTCGGCTGCGCAGCATTCGGTAGGTTTCCGCGAAGGCGACCCGCCGGACAGCCTCGGAGCCTTCGACCTTGACCGGATCCGGCACCCCCCAATGCGCGGTCATCGGCTGGCCCGGCCAGAACGGACATTCTTCGGCGGCGGCGTTGTCACAGACGGTGAAGACGAAATCCATCTGCGGCGCGTCCGGTCCGGCGAACGCGTCCCAGCTTTTGGACCGCGCGAAACCCGTGTCGTGGTTCAGACCCTTAAGCAGATCGAGCGTATAGGGATGCGGTGCCGCCCCCGGCTTTGATCCGGCAGAGAAGGCTTTGAACTTGTCCATTCCGTCACGGTTCATGATCGCTTCCGCAATGAGCGACCTCGCCGAGTTGCCAGTGCAGAGAAACAGCACGTTGTAGATATCCTTGGTCATGACTGTCCTCTCAACAGGCACAGGCGAGTTCATCGATGACAGGCTGGCACAGCTCGGGTCGCCCGCCGCAGCAATCCTCCATCAGAAAGGCAAGCAGGCCGCGCAACCCGTCCATATCGGCAAAATAGCGGATGCTGCGGCCTTCGCGTTCGTTGCGTACCAGACCGGAGCGGGCGAGGATCGCGAGGTTGGCCGACATCGTGTTCTGGCGAACCCCAAGCGTGCCGCTGATGACGCCAGCCAACATGCCCGCCTCACCGGCCTTGATGAGCAGCCGGAACACGTCGAGCCGGGTGGCCTGGCTAAGAGCAGCAAAGGCGTCGAGGGCACTATTTTTATCCATATATCTGGAAATATAGATATATTAGGAGCCTGTCAAGTTGCGGATGGCACATGGCCTACACGGGACCGAGATAGCCGCGTCATCGTCGCCAGATAAGTTTCGGTCCAGTGAGCGACGTCGTTCAACATGACGTCTTTGACCAACGCCGCATGACGGTCCCGACGTTCTTCCAGCGGCATCGCCAGGGCTTGCTTCAGTGCTGCGGCCATCGCGTCGATATCGTAGGGATTGACGACAAGTGCTGCTTCCATCTGTTCTACGGCGCCGGCGAACTGCGACAGGATCAGCAC
>JBBSBK010000113.1:0-10150 GCA_038251315.1 Rhodobacterales bacterium
AGTCGGCGTGGCCGGGGCAATCGACGTGGGCATAGTGACGTGCCGGGGTTTCGTATTCGACGTGCGCGGTCGAGATTGTGATGCCACGGGCCTTTTCTTCAGGCGCCGCGTCGATCTGGTCATACGACTTGAAGTCACCGAAATACTTGGTGATCGCCGCCGTCAACGTCGTCTTGCCGTGGTCAACGTGACCGATCGTCCCGATGTTCACGTGCGGTTTGTTGCGTTCGAATTTTGCCTTGGCCATGATGGGCTCCTTGCTTTTGCTCTGTGGCGGAGTGGCCCCGCCCGATGGATCTGGGTAAGGCGGGTTTCGAACCCGCCCCGCCGGTTATGCGTATTTCTTCTGGATCTCTTCGCTGATGCTCTGCGGGACCGGTTCGTAGTGGTCGAACTGCATCGTGAACTGGGCCCGACCCGAGGTCATCGAGCGCAGCGTATTGATGTAGCCGAACATGTTGGCCAGCGGCACGAAACAGGTGATGACGTTGGCGTTGCCGCGGCTGTCCTGTCCCTGCACCATACCGCGCCGCGAGGTCAGATCGCCGATCACGCCGCCGGTGTATTCTTCGGGCGTCACGACTTCGACCTTCATGATCGGTTCGAGCAGTTTCGCACCGGCCTTGCGCAGACCTTCGCGCATGCACATCCGTCCGGCGATTTCGAACGCCAGCACCGACGAGTCCACGTCGTGATACTTGCCGTCGATCAGCGCGACCTTGAAGTCGATGACCGGGAAGCCCGCCAAGGGACCCGAGTCCATGACCGACTTGATCCCTTTTTCGACGCCCGGAATGTATTCCTTGGGCACCGACCCACCGACGACGCGGGACTCGAACGAATAGCCTTCGCCCGGCGCTGTCGGCATCAGGATCATCTTGACCTCGGCGAACTGGCCCGACCCACCCGATTGCTTCTTGTGGGTATAGGTGTGTTCGACCTCGTGACCAATGGTTTCACGGTACGCCACCTGCGGCGCGCCGATGTTCGCCTCAACCTTGAATTCGCGGCGCATCCGGTCGACGAGGATGTCGAGGTGAAGTTCGCCCATCCCCTTCATGATCGTCTGGCCCGATTCAATATCGGTTTCGACTCGGAACGACGGGTCCTCAGCGGCCAGACGGGCCAATGCGACGCCCATCTTTTCCTGATCGGCCTTGGTTTTCGGTTCGACCGCGATCTCGATCACCGGTTCGGGGAAGGTCATGGTTTCCAGAACCACCGGATCCTTTTCCGATGACAGGGTATCGCCCGTCGTGGTGTCCTTGAGACCGGCCAGCGCGATGATGTCGCCGGCGAAAGCCTCTTCGATTTCTTCGCGGTTGATGGCGTGCATCATCATCATCCGGCCCACGCGTTCCTTTTTGCCTTTCGTCGTATTCACGATGGCATCGCCCTTTTTCAGCATGCCGGAATAGATGCGTGTGAACGTCAACGAGCCAACGAAAGGGTCGTTCATGATCTTGAAGGCGAGCCCCGAGAACGGCATCGCGTCATCGGCCCGGCGGGCGATGTTGCGCGTCTCGGTCTCGTCACCCGGGCGGAAGCCCATGTAGTCGACCACGTCCAGCGGGTTGGGCAGGAAATCGATCACGGCGTTCAGCATTGGCTGCACACCCTTGTTCTTGAACGCAGAGCCGGCAATGACCGGCACAAAGGCCAGTTCCAGCGTGCCCTTGCGGATCATCCGCCGCAGGGTTGCTTCGTCAGGCTCGGTGCCGTCAAGGTAGGCTTCCATCGCGGCGTCGTCCATGTCGACGGCGATCTCGATCATCTTGCCACGCCATTCGGTGGCGACGTCCAGCAAGTCGGCGCGGATCGGACGGCGCACCCACGAGGCCCCGAGGTCTTCGCCTTCCCAGACCCATTCTTCCATCTTGATGAGGTCGATGACGCCTTCCAGCTTGTCCTCAGCACCGATCGGCAGAGCGATCGGCATCGGGGTCGCACCGGTACGGTCCTTGATCATCTGGACGCATTTGAAGAAGTCGGCGCCGATCTTGTCCATCTTGTTGACGAACACGATCCGCGGCACCTTGTAACGGTCGGCCTGCCGCCAGACGGTTTCGGTCTGCGGTTCGACACCGGCGTTTGCGTCGAGCAGGACGATGGCACCGTCAAGCACCGCCAGCGACCGTTCGACTTCGATGGTAAAATCGACGTGGCCGGGGGTGTCGATGATGTTGAACCGGTATTTGGTGTCGGAAATGGTGTCGAGCGACGGGTCTTCCTGACGCTGCCAGAACGTGGTGGTCGCGGCGGATGTGATCGTGATCCCGCGTTCCTGTTCCTGCTCCATCCAGTCCATCGTCGCGGCGCCGTCATGGACTTCGCCGATCTTGTGGGACTTGCCGGTATAGAACAGAATCCGTTCGGTCGTCGTGGTCTTGCCCGCGTCGATATGGGCAATGATGCCAAAGTTGCGATAGCGCTGGAGAGGGTAGTCGCGTGCCATGTTCCGTTTCCTTTCGAGAGCCTCAGCCCTCTGCGTTCTTTAAGTCCAAACGACGTTCAATCAGGGCAATCCTACGCTCGAGCGAGGTGTAGTCAGCCTCGATCGATGACTAGGATCTAACTAATGCCCCAACGTGATCGTTCAGCGTATCCATCCTGCGCTCGACCCTGCCAAGACGTTCGTTCGTGCGGCCCTGTTCGGCGCGGATCGCCTTGAGGTGCTCGAGCATCAGGTCGAAGTTCAGGTCGTCAGCCATTTTCCTGTTACCAGCGGTAGTGGCTGAATGCTTTGTTCGCATCGGCCATCTTGTGAGTGTCTTCGCGTTTCTTGACCGCAGTGCCGCGGCCCTGAACGGCATCGACCAATTCACCGGCCAGACGTTCTTCCATCGTGTGTTCGTTACGCTTTTGCGCGGCGGCGATCAGCCAGCGGATCGCCAGCGCCTCGCGGCGTTCGGGGCGGACTTCGACGGGCACCTGATAGGTGGCACCACCGACGCGGCGCGACCGCACTTCGAGGTTCGGTTTGATGTTGTCGAGGCTTTCATGGAACACCTCGACCGGGGACTTCTTCAGCTTGGCCTCGACCCGTTCGAACGCCGAATAGACGATGCGTTCGGCGACGGATTTCTTGCCGTCAACCATCAGGTTGTTCATGAATTTGGTCAGCACCTTGTCGCCATACTTGGCATCAGGCAGGACTTCGCGTTTTTCGGCGGCGTGGCGACGTGACATGGTCGGGTTCCTAATCTTCGGGGCGGGGATGGGTCGCGACCCATCTTACATTACAAAGTGCGGTAAGGTGGGCCTCGACCCACCTGCCTGCTTATTTCGGCTTTTTCGCACCATACTTGGACCGGCGCTGTTTGCGGTTCTTGACGCCTTGGGTATCCAGAACACCGCGCAGGATGTGGTAGCGCACGCCGGGAAGGTCTTTGATACGACCGCCGCGGATCAGCACGACCGAGTGTTCCTGCAGGTTGTGGCTTTCACCGGGGATATAGCTGATGACCTCAAAGCCATTGGTCAGGCGCACTTTGGCGACTTTCCGCATGGCCGAGTTCGGCTTTTTCGGGGTCGTCGTATAGACGCGGGTGCAGACGCCGCGCTTTTGCGGGCATCCCTCGAGGTGCAGCGATTTGGAGCCGCGCACTTTGGGCTGGCGCGGTTTGCGGATCAGCTGTTGGATCGTGGGCATAAGGGCCATTTCCTACTTTGTGATCGCAGCCTTTTCAGGGGCGACCAGTTACATTCACGCGCCCTGCACGTCTGCAAAGCACAAAAAACCCGCAGTCGTTCCCTTACCGGAGGAACGGTGCGGTGGGCATCCAGAGGATCGGGGCAGTATTAGCCCGGATCATGACCACGTGATCTTTGATATCGGGCAAAAGGGAATACCCCCTGACCCGGATGGGGGGCGTATATGCAGACTCATCCGGGGTGTCAACAGGCGGTGAGGTGCCATTTTTCAGGCAGTCCGCGCCGCCCTGCGGCGCATTTGCCGTTCGCGGTAAAGCGTGAACAGGCCAGTCGCCACAACGATAACCGCGCCCCACATGGTCAGGCCGTTGGGCCAGTCGCCAAAGACCAGATAGCCCAGGACCAGCGCCACCAGCAGACTGGTGTAGCGGAAGGGCGCGACAAACCCGATCTCGCCCACCCGCATCGCCGCGACCGATGTGACATAACCGCCGATCACGAACAGCATTGCGCCGGTCAGCTGCATCGCCGCCAGCGGGCTGAGCGGGCGCCAGTCGACCGTCAGCGACCCGACCCCGGCAAAGATGGTGACGCCCGCCGCTGCAACCGTGGCGACCATCACCGACGGGACAGACCGCGAGGTGCGTCGCGCTGCAAGATCACGCACCGTGACGCAGAGCATCGACAGCAGGGCGAAAACCGAAAAGTGGGTGAACCCGTCACCGCCGGGCTGGACGATCAGGACCACGCCGACGAAACCGAACAGGATGGCGATCAGGCGCTTCCAGCCCACCGCCTCGCCCAGAAACAATGCTCCGGCGAGGGTGATCGTCAGCGGCAGGGCCTGCATGATCGCGCTGACGTTGCCCAGCGGCATGTTGAATAGGGCAGTCAGAAAGAACCACGCCGCTGCCGCCTCGGCCGCAGTGCGGATCGCCATCAGGGTCCAATCGCGCCGCGCGATGTCGAAATTCAGCTGTCCCATGATGCGGGTCAGGATCAGCAGAATTCCGGTGGTGCCGATGCCGCGCAGGAACAGGGCCTGAAACAGCGGTAATTCATCGCTGAGCGATTTCAGGCAGGCGTCGCTGAAGGTGAAGGCGGCCATCGCCATCATCATGAAAAGCGCGCCGCGCATGTTGTCGGAAAGCCCACCCATGCCGCTCCGGTATCAGGCGGTTCGTGGCGATGCCAGTGGGCGCAGGAAATCGCCGGAACGGGCGTCAATGGGTCAGCAACAGCCGGTCCGTCACCACTTCGCCCTCAAGGGTCTGGCCGCCCATCTGGAACCGCCGCAGCATGGACCGGCCACAGTTCACCGGCACATCGCGGACGAACAGGCCCGGCGGAACGTCATAGGCGCAGTGACTGCCGCCCGATTTCTTGGATCCGTCGAGGCTGAGCGCAACAAACACTCCACGAGTTTTGGCGATCCCGATCCGCCTGAAAAGTTCGTCCTGATCGAAACCCTGCGCACCATAACGAATCGCCTGGCTGTGACCGTAGGGCGGGTCGCAATAGACCACGTCGCCGGGGCGGGCGCGGTCAAGCGAATCGGCGTATTCGCGGTGAAAGAAGGTCGTGCCGCGCACCCGCTGCGCCCATGCATCGACCCGTCGTCCGAACGAAGTGGGGTGGACCGGCACATGCGCCCCGCAAGGCGTCGACATGTAGCCGTCGGCCTTGCGAAACCGGATGACGCCGCCGTAGGCCGCGCGGGTCAGGAACAGAAAGTCGGCGGCGTTGGCCTGCGTGTTATAACGTGCCATGATCTTTTCATACTGCACGACCCTGTCGCCACCCAAGGGCCTCGTGCCAGCGGTCGCGATACCAGCCTTTGACGATGTCGGGGTCACAGGCCAGCGCCTGCCAGATCTCGATCAACGGCTTGAAACTGTCGGCGGCTTCGGCCCTGACAGGCGCCAGCACCCCCAGAACCGCGCCGGAACCAATGAACGGTTCGTGGTAAATGCCGAACCTTTCGGGGAAGAACGCGATGATTTCATGCGCAAAACGTTGCTTGTTTCCGATCCACTTGAGCAGCTGGGTCTTGAACGGCATTGCCCCCGTCGTGCTGTCGACCTCTGCCTCTAAGTCAGGTTCTGATTCATCGGGCGCGATACGCATAACCATTGCCTAGACCGAAACTCCGATGGTGGAAAGATGGTCACGGCGCGTTCAGTTATAGTCAGCGCGACGTTGATCGGGGTAGGGTGGCGCGTCATCATGAAAGGCCGGATTCTGCCGCTGCTTCGCACCTCACGTCCGGCGCTAGTCATCGTCCTGCGCATCGCGCTGGCGCTTGCGGCGCTGATCGGGCTGATCCTTTTGGCCCGGATCGGTGTTGCGCGGCTGGAAGAAGCGATGTCGTTCAGCATTCTGCCCAAAAGCCCGCTGACCATCGGCCTCGCCATCGCTGCGGCGACGTTGTTCTATGTGATCTGCCTGTCCGTGCCCTATGTGCCGGGGGCGGAGATCGGGGTGTTCATGCTGGCGATGTTCGGGGCGCGGATTGCGCCGCTGATCTATGTCGCGACAGTGCTGTCGCTGTTGCTGGCCTATGGGATCGGGCGGCTGGTGCCGTTGGACACCGTCGCCGAGTGGCTGAACCGGGTGCGGTTGACCAAGGCAGGGGGGCTGGTCGCGCAGATGGCCGCGACGCCACCTGCCGACATCCCTGCCCTGCTGATGCCGCTGGACCAACCGCGGTTCTACGCCTTCTTTCTGCGGTTTCGCTTCCTTGCCCTGATGGTTCTGTTCAACCTGCCGGGCAACACCCTGGTCGGCGGCGGCGGCGGGATCGCCATGGTCGCGGGGCTCAGCCGGCTTTATGCCCCACTGCCCTATGTGTTGTGCGTCATTGTTGCGGTATTGCCAGTACCGCTGGCAGTCTTTGTCATGGGCAAGTGAAACGATGGATGGACGACGGGCCAAGGGCGTGATTCAGATTGGCCATGAGTGAAGTGCAAGAACGATTTCTGGTGTTTGCTGCGATGCGCAACGAGGGCCCGTTCATCGTCGAATGGGTTGCCTGGTATCGGATGCTGGGGTTCGAGGTTCTTGTAGCCACGAACGACTGCACCGATTCGTCGCCGCTGTTGCTGAACGCTTTTGCAGACGCGGGCTGGCTGACCCACATCACCCACGAACCTGGCAGCAAGACACCGAAGCGGTCGGCCTATGCTGCCGCACAAGCGCATCCGCTGTTCGCAGCAGTCGACTGGGTCTTTATTTGTGACGTCGATGAGTTTCTGGTGCTGCACCGGGGCGACGGCACCATCCGGGGGTTTCTGGGCGACCATGCACGCGATTTTCTGGGGATGGCGTTTAACTGGCGCTGTTTTGGCAGTGGCAAATGGCGACGCTACCGCGACGGGCTGGTGCATCGGACGTTCCTGCGGGCGGCGCGCACGGCGTCGGGGCCCAACCGGCAGTTCAAGTCGATGTTCCGCGCCCCCGAAATGTTCCGGGAAATGAGCGATCACATGCCCGGCCGGTTCAAGGGAGTTTGGGGGGCGGAAACAAACCGGTGGGTCGATACGGACTTCAACACGATCCGGCATGTGTCGGATGCCGGGCAACGAATGGTCCGCCGGGTCGATTGCGACCAGATCAGGCACGACGCTGCGCAGCTCAACCACTATGTCGTGCGGTCTGACGAAAGCTATGCCTTGAAACGCGGCACTCCCAGCGCCAGTGCCCGGCGCGACCGCTATACTGAAGATTACCACCGGATGTTCAACCGAAACGACGTCTGGGATAGCTCGGCTGACCGTTACGAAGGGTCGTTCGACGCGCTGCATGCACAAGCGATGACGCTGCCGGGGGTGCGGCGGCTGCACCATCTGTGCTGCGCCGAATATGTCGAGCGGTTGTGCGCAGTGGCGGGAGTCGCGCCCGAGGATGACCCGCGCACACTGGACTATCTCAAAAAGGCGGCAGAGGCGTGACGCCGGTTTGTAGTCGGATCGTGATCTATACCAAACGGCCTGACGAAATGGCCGGGTTTTACGGTAGCCTGTTCGGCTATACGCGGCATCAGGACACGGGCGACAGGTTTGTGGAACTGCGCCCACCCGGCGCGGGCCTGACCATCCTGCTGCATCCGGCGGCGCGGTCGCAAAAAGAAGGGCAGGCGTTGGTCAAGCCGGTGTTCGATATCGCCGATGTCGATGGGTTTTGCGCGTGGGCCGCCGCGCGTGGCATCGCGTTCGGGCCAGTTCACCACGCCGATGGCTACGCCTTTGCCAACGTCAAAGACCCGTCGAAAAATTCGGTCTCCGTGTCCAGCCGGGCGTTTCGCTAAGGGCCTAACGCAAAAGGCCCCCGCGAACGGGGGCCTTTTCGTCGCCCTGACGGGCATTCAGATCAATCGCGGCTTTCCGGCGTATCCACCATGAGCGTGTCGTACTCGTCGCCGCCGATCACGTCGGCGCCGGCCATGTCTTCCATCACCGGGGCGGCAAGGGCCGCAGCGGCTTCGGCCTCTTCACGGCGTGCCTCGATCACCACGTTGTCGCGTTCGGCGGCAATGCGGCGCACGCGGGACGTGGCCCCGCCTGTCCCTGCCGGGATCAGACGGCCGACGATGACGTTCTCTTTCAGGCCGACCAGCTTGTCGCGCTTGCCTTGCACCGATGCCTCGGTCAGAACCCGCGTGGTTTCCTGGAACGACGCCGCCGAGATAAAGCTGCGGGTTTGCAGCGACGCCTTGGTGATCCCCAGCAGGATCGGTTCGCCCGTTGCCGGACGGCCGCCACGGGCGATCGCCTTGTCGTTGGCCTCGTCGAATTCAGCCTTGTCGACGGTCTCGCCTTTCAGCAGAACCGTATCGCCGCTTTCCGCGATTTCCCATTTCTGGAGCATCTGGCGGACGATCACCTCGATATGCTTGTCGTTGATCTTGACGCCTTGCAGGCGATAGACGTCCTGCACCTCGTCGATCATGTAGTCGGCCAGCGCCTCGACACCCATGATGGCAAGGATGTCGTGCGGGGCCGGGTTGCCGTCCATGATGTAATCGCCTTTTTGGACATAATCACCTTCCTGAACCGGAATGTGCTTGCCCTTGGGGACCATGTATTCAACGCGCTCTTCACCCTCGGCAGCCTCGATCGCGATGCGGCGCTTGTTCTTGTAGTCCTTGCCGAACCGCACGTAGCCATCGATTTCGGCGATGATCGCGTGATCCTTGGGGCGACGGGCCTCGAACAATTCGGCCACGCGGGGAAGGCCCCCGGTGATGTCCTTGGTCTTGGCACCTTCGCGCGGAATACGGGCCACAACGTCGCCGGCCATGATCTCCTGCCCGTCTTCGACCGACAAAACAGCGTCGACCGACATCGGATAGGTCACGGGGTTGCCCGCGTCGTTGCGCATCGGTTCGCCATCGGCACCAACGATGATGACCTCGGGCTTAAGCTCGTTACCTTTCGGTGCCGCACGCCAGTCGCTGACGATACGCTGGGTCATCCCCGTCGCTTCGTCGGTGTCCTCGCGCAGGGCGATGCCGTTGACGAGGTCGACAAAGCGCACCATCCCGGCCTTTTCGGCGATGATCGGCAGGGTATAGGGATCCCATTCGAACAGCTTGTCGCCGCGTTTGACGTCGGCACCTTCCTTGACGTGGATCTTGGAGCCATAGCCGATCTTGTGCGTGGCCCGCTCTTCACCTTCGTCATCGACGATGGCCAGAACCATGTTACGGCCCATGACCACCAGTTCGCCCGACGTATTGGCAAGCAGTTGGGCATTGCGGAACGCGATCTTGCCCGGCTGGCTGGCCTCGAGGAACGACTGCTGGCCACCTTGCGCGACGCCGCCGATGTGGAATGTCCGCATCGTCAGCTGGGTGCCGGGTTCGCCGATCGACTGTGCGGCGATGATGCCGACAGCCTCGCCCTGGTTCACCATAGTGCCCCGTGCAAGGTCACGGCCATAGCAGGCCGCGCAAACGCCGTCGTCGGATTCGCAGGTCAGCGGTGAACGGATCCGCATCTTTGCAATGCCCGCCGCCTCGATCAGGTCGGCGCGACGTTCGTCGATCAGCTCGCCTGCCGCCACGATCACCTCGTCGGTGCCCGGTTTGACGACATCATCCGCCGACACCCGGCCCAGCACACGTTCGGCCAGCGACGACACGACCTCGCCGTCGTTCACCGCTGCAACGGCGGTGATGGCGCGTTCAGTGCCGCAGTCGTGCATCCGCACGATGCAGTCCTGTGCCACGTCGACCAGACGCCGCGTGAGGTAGCCCGAGTTGGCGGTTTTCAGCGCCGTGTCGGACAGGCCTTTGCGGGCCCCGTGAGTCGA
Organism: Rhodobacterales bacterium; assembly: GCA_038251315.1. Lineage (GTDB taxonomy): Bacteria > Pseudomonadota > Alphaproteobacteria > Rhodobacterales > Rhodobacteraceae > JBBKXP01. The sequence goes on from JBBSBK010000113.1 coordinate 9,967, forward strand.
GTTGAAGTATTCAAGAACGGTCAGACCTTCCTTGAAGTTCGAGATGATCGGCGTCTCGATGATTTCGCCCGACGGTTTGGCCATCAGGCCGCGCATGCCGCCCAACTGCTTCATCTGGGTGACGGACCCACGGGCACCCGAGTGGGCCATCATATAAACCGAGTTCGGTTCAGCCTCGGCCCCG
>JBBSBK010000114.1:0-10055 GCA_038251315.1 Rhodobacterales bacterium
TCTGCGGTCCAGCATCAAGGAACCTCGCAGCCTACGGTCGATGGCATGCCGCACGCGACAATGTCGGTCGCAGCCATAGCGACGTGCTCAGGCTGCTGCTCGCGTCACGCCCTCGCGCCAACACGGTTTGCTGACACCGCCTGCTCTCCTGTGTTAGATGTGGGGCCGCTATCATCGCTGAAATCGGGCGGCTCCATACCCGCAAGGTCGAGCGGGAGAACGAAGTTGAACCAGTCCAGATCAAGCTCTTTGCTGTCGAAGAACGGCTCCCGATAGAGATCATCGCTCTGGCCTTGGTCAGGCTGCTTGAGGGCCTCGAAGCGTTTCTGCTTTTGTTTGGCACGCCACCGTCGCTGCGCTTCAGCATTTGGGTTTGTCATCGGTTATCCTCCTGTTGTTACCATTAGGCCATAATGCACTTAGTAAGTCAAGAACAAATTTGCTGTCAGCCTTTTATTCTGCTCGGTCATCTTGAGGTGCTGAGACTTGAAAGCTCTGTGTGCGCCGAAGACTTACCGCATCGATCGAGCATCCTCGCGCCAGGGCGTCGGAACCGAAGCGACAAAATCACCAGCGACCGCTTGACCTCACAAGACGTGACGAGCAGCATTGACTTGGTTGCCTCGTCGAGGAGCGCACAAGCGAGCAGCAGTCATCGCTGCGGCCGTCTCAAGCCTACACCAAGAGGCCCCGTTCCACCATTTTCAGGTTGTTGGTATCTTTGTTGGTAACAAAAACAGCCAAATAAATTTATGCTTTATTTTCAATGACTTGGCATGATAAACTGGCGGACTGGGGAGGATTCGAACCCCCGACCCCTTGATTCGTAGTCAAGTGCTCTATCCAACTGAGCTACCAATCCGCGTGAGGCGCAGATAGCCGTGGCGCTGGATCATTGCAAGGCCGAAAACCGACCCGCTATTCGGCTGCTTCGCCCAGCGCGATTTCGGATTTCGGCAGGCAGATCGCGAATTCGGTGCCACTCGCGTCGGTCCGCCGCAGCGCCAGACTGCCGCCATGGCCGCGGATCAACTCGGCCGCAATGGTCAGCCCCAGACCGCTGCCGCCCTTGGTGGCACCCCCTTGAAACGCCTCGAACAGATGTTCGCGTGCCTTGGCGGGCATGCCCGGCCCTGTGTCAACGATGTTGATCCACCAGGCGCGGTCGTCCTCGTGGGCATGCACCGATATTTCGCCGGGTTTGCCGGTAGCCACGATCGCTTGCCGGGCGTTGCGCACCAGATTTGCGATGACCCGGAACAGTTGCTCGCCGTCGGCGCGGATCGTCAGGCCGGCCGGGATGTCTTCGGAAAACGACAGGTCGTGATCGCCTGCTGCCAGCCGTTCGCTGTCGATCACGTCACCAACGATGGTGGCCAGCGCGACGCGAGAAAGGGCGGGTGGCGGTTCTTCGACCCGCCCGAACGCCAGCGTGCTTTCGCACAGGTTCACCGCGCGGGCGATGGAATTGACCAGCTTGGGCGCCATCCGCTGCACCATCGGGTCGCCGCTGGCGTCGATCCGGTCGGTGAACAACTGCGCACTGGTCAGGATGTTGCGCAGGTCGTGGCTGACCTTGGCGACCGCACCACCCAGTTGCGCCAGCCGGTCCTTTTGCTTGAGCGCTCCGGTCAATTGGGTCTGCATCAGCTTCAGCGCCTCTTCGGCCTCGCGCAGTTCGCGCACCCCGGCGGACGGCACGATAATCCGCCGGGCGTCTTCAGGGGCGGCGGCATAACTTTGCATATGCGCGACGACGCCCTTGATCGGTTTGACCAGAAACCGCCGCACGGCCAGAAACAGCAGCAACGCCGTGACGATGGAAATCACCGCCGACAGCAGCAGGATGTTGATCCCATAGTCGATCATCGCGGTACGCAGTGGCCCCTGTTCCATCGTCACCTCGATCAGCAGGCCCCCGTCCTGCACCGGGTTGCCGATCACCCGGATGATCGGGTTGCCGTTGGTCGCCAGCGTTTTCAGCGCGTCCAGGATCAGCGTTGGCCCGGGCGGGTTGCGCATGTCGTAGGTCGCCTCGATCGGGCGGGGGATGGGTGATGACAGGGCGAGCTGGCGCACTTCGTCGCGCCGCAGCACGACGTTGAACACGCCCGCGTTGGTCAGCAGTTCGCGTTCAAGTTCGGGGCTGATCATGTCATCGACTTCCATCGCCAGCGACGCGATCTGTGCCCTCTCAAGGCGCAATGACAGATAGTCTTCGCGGAACCGCGCGACCGAAGGGACGAAGATCAACACCTCGGCCAACATGACAAAGGCTGTGGTCAGGATCAGCAGGCGGCCGGAAAGCGAATTGAACATGGTGCCTTTGCCGTTGGGCCGGCCCTATGGTAGCCAGCGTTGTACCAATCCTACCACTCGTTTCACGATTGCGCTATCGAACAGCTTGGGGCTAAAGTAGGCCCCCGCCGCCCGTTTGTTGATTTCCGCAATGGTCGGATAGGGCAGGACGGTGTTCGCAATCGCCGACATTTTCAGATTGTTGGCAATCGCCATCGCCCACATCCCGATCAACTCGCCCGCCATCGCCCCGACGATGGACGCCCCCACTGGCCGCCCGCTGACCACCATGACCTTGATGAGGCCCGTCGTCTTTTCATCCGCAATCGCCCGGTCGTTGTGGGCGTATTCGGACCGCACAACGGTCAGGGCGCTGCCGTGCTTTTTCTGCGCCTCGGCCTCGGTCAGGCCGACCTGCGCCAGTTCGGGATCGGTATAGGTGGCCCACGGAATATGCGCTGTCTTCTGCTTGCTCGGCAGCCACAGCAGGATCGACCGGATCAGAACGCCGGCGTGGTAGTTTGCGACATGGGTGAATTGCAGCCCACCCGCCGCGTCGCCCATCGCATAGACCCGTTTGTTGGTGAGCGACCGCAGATCGGCCCCCACCGTCACGCCCTTGCGGTCAAATTTGACGTTGGCCTTGTCCAGCCCAAGGTTTTCCACATTCACCTTGCGCCCGACCGCGACCAGCAGGTGCGACCCGGTAAAATCGCCCTTGGGAGTGTGCACGGTGATCTTGGTCTTGGTGCCGCTGACCTTGTCGGCATTCGCCCCCTCGACAATCTCGATCCCTTCGGCGCGGAGTTTATCCAGCACGATAGCAGCCAGTTCCGGGTCGTCTTTGCCCATCGCCTTGTCGCCTTCGATCACTGTGACCTTGCAGCCCAGCCGGATATGTGCTTGCGCCATTTCCATCCCGATCGGACCGCCGCCGATGATGAGCAGGTGGGTGGGTTTGTCCCGCAGGTCGAAAATGGTTTCGTTGGTGTGGACGGTCACGCCGTCCAGCCCCGGTATCGGCGGCACGAACGGCCCCGATCCGGTGGCGACCACAAACCGCCGGGCAGTGATCACATCGTCACCCGCCTGCACTTCGGTCGGGCTGACAAAGGCCGCCATTTCGCGGATCACATGAACGCCCAAACCTTCAAACCGTTCCTGACTGTCGACCGGGGCGATGGTGTCGATCACCCTGCGGACATGGTCCTTGGCCGCGTCGAAGGCCATAGGCGGGTTGATCTTGCCCGCGTGCAACAGGGCCTTGGACGGGATGCAGCCGTAATTCAGGCAATCGCCGCCCATCAGATGACCCTCGATCAGGACTACTTTGGCCCCCATCTGCACGGCCCCGGCAGCCAGCGACAGGCCGCCCGATCCGGCGCCGATAATGCAAAGGTCGGTTTTGATATAGCTCATGTCAAATACCTTTCTTGCCGCGCAGGGCCTTGATCGCGATAGGCAGCGCCGCCAGCAGGCACAGGCCGAGAATGGGTAAATAGATTTTCGGGTCGCTGAAGATGCTGAAACTGAAATCCTCGCCGCGCGCAAACACCGCGCCCAGACCCGCCCCGACTGAGGTATAGACGACGGTGCCGGGGATGATGCCAAAGAACGTGGAGATTGCAAAGCGCGACAGCGGCACACCGACCAGCGCGGGTACAAGGTTGGCGACAAAGAACGGCACGGCGGGGACAAGGCGGATCAGGAACAGCATCGACCACTGGTTTTCGTTGATCCCGTCTTTGATTTTCTTGACCGCGCCTTCCGACGAATCCATGCGCGCGGACAGTTTCTCGCCCAAGCCCCAGCGGGCGGCCAGAAAAATACAGATCGCACCGATCGTTGCGGCGACTAAGTTGAACAATGCACCCGGAAAGGTGGCAAACAGGAAACCGCCTGTCAGGGTGGCAATGGTTGCCCCCGGCAGGGAGAATGCCACGATGACGATATAGGCAAGGATGAACAGGCTGACCGTCAGCAGATAGTTGTTATCGCGAAACGCGATCAGCGCCTCGCGGTTGTCGCGCAGGGCGTCGAAACTGATGTAATCGCGCAGGAATATGAACCCCAGAACTGCGGCGACCAGAATGCCGATCAACGGCAGACGGCGCAGGATCGGGTTTTGCGGCTTTTTGTCGGTCTTGTCGGTCATGGTCCTGCTTTCGGGGAAACGCGTTTGGCCCTAGATGCCCGTCAAGCCATGCCGCGCCTACCCCGATCACGCCGGGTTGAAGGGGGGCAGCGTCGTCTTGCATTCTGACAGGGGTTCACGGCCCCGGTTGAAACATTTGCGTGATCCCGCCCACAGAATGTTGCAGAAAACCGCCCCCAACCGCGTTGACAGCGCCCGGTCCCCCCTCTAAAGGCAGGGCTTGAATTGTTCATGGGTCTTGATTCCGCATCGCGGTTCGGCCCGCCTGACCGGAGAAAGCGCGATGAAACGCACATTCCAGCCTTCCAATCGGGTGCGCAGCAACCGCCACGGTTTCCGCGCCCGCATGGCCACCAAGAACGGCCGCAAGATCTTGAACGCGCGTCGCGCCAAGGGTCGGGCCAAGCTAAGCGCGTAGGGCGCTGATCTTGTGACGTCTTTGAAACCGCCGCTGGCCCCCGACGCAGAGCGTGCTGCATCGGGCACCCCAGCGGCGGTTTCCGTTTTGCCAGTAGTTCTGACCAAACGCGCCGATTTCGTCCGCGCATCGTCGGCACGCCGCCAAGGCACCCCCGGCATCCATCTGCAGGGGCGTGACCGAGGCGACGACGCGGCAATGCGCGTCGGATTCACCTGTTCCAAAAAGGTCGGCAACGCCGTCGCCCGCAACCGCGCCAAACGGCACCTGCGCGAGGTCGCGCGGCTGGTCCTGCCGCTGCATGGCCGCCACGGCTGGGATTATGTACTGGTCGGTCGCGCCGAGGTCACGGCAACCCGCGATTTCCACCAGATGCAGGCCGACCTGATCCGCGCCCTTGCGGCGGTCCACACATGACGCCGCTGGCCCATGTTGTCGCCCTGCCCGTCCGCGCCTATCGGTTGCTGTTCAGCCCCTGGGTCGGACACGGGTGTCGGTATCAGCCGACCTGCTCGGCCTATGCACTGGAAGCTTTGGAAAAGCATGGCGCTGTCCGGGGCAGTTGGCTGACGCTGCGCCGCATCGGCCGGTGCCATCCATGGGGCGGTTCTGGCTATGATCCGGTGCCGGGGCCACGTCACGACCATTGATCACGGGGTCGGCGCCTGATCCCAGCCGCCGATCCGGCGCAATCGATAAGGTTCCCCCTGCGCCATCGCGGCGGCAAGATCGGCGGGTTCCAGACTGTTGTTCACCAGCGGCAGGACCATGATCTCATCCACGGTGATCGGGTCTTGCGCCCAGCGACCACGCACAAAGCTGCCCGGTTCAGCGTCCTTTTCCAACCGGTCCAGATAGTCGGCCCCGAAAACGATCGCCCCGTCCAGATCGGTCGATTTCAGGCTGGCCCCGGTCAGATCGCTGTTCAATAAAATCGCGCCGCGCAATGTCGCGACACTCAGATCGGCCCCCGCAAGATTGCAGCGCAGCAAGATCGCGCCGTCGAAATTGGCGGCTGTCAGCCAGGCCTCGACAAAGCTGGTATCGGTCAACATCGCACCACTGAAATCGGCACCCGTCAGAAATGTCCGAAACGGCGCATCCACGGCGCGCAATGGCGGCCTGGCCCGCGCGGAATCCAGCGTCGAAAAGTCGGTGTCACGGATATCGGAGCGTACGAACCGGGCGTTTTCAAGGCTCGCACCGCCAAAATCGACCTGGGCCAGATAGCTGCCGGTGAAATCCGCATAAGGCAGACGCGCCGTCTGAGCGGTGAAAACGCCCATGTCGATCTCGGGCAGCCACGCATAGGACAGGTCCAGCCCGGCAACAGAAAGCGTTTCAAGATTGCGGATGCCGCCGGTCACCAGCACGTTCAGCAACTGCCCCCGCTCGGGGCTGGCAGCCCGGTCGATCAGACGCGTGACCGTCGGCAGTTCCTGCCAGTCATAGTAGGTCGCCATCCGGTCGTAAGTCTCGGGCAGATCGGCGCGACGCCGCTGCATGGCGATCCGCATAGGGTCCGACGTGTCGCCAGCCCGCATCCCCGTTTCGAGGAATCGGTAGGGTTTCAGCGCCCGACTGACCGATGTGATCCGCAGCACCAGTGCGCGGTCGAGTTCGTCCATTTCCAGCGTGTTGATGGTGTTCAGCCCAAGCCCGCTCAGCGATGTATCAGCGACAGCGCCAAGCAGGGCGGCAATCTGGGTGATCTCGACCGCAAGGGCGCTGTTGCGGGCAGCCTCGGCCAGCTCGACCTGCTGGTCCAGCAGCACTGTCTGTTCGACGATCCGCCCGTTCTGTTCGCGCAACAGATCGGACTGGACTGCAATCAACTGGTTCTGCTTGAACAGCAGGGCGGTGCCTGCCAAGGCCGCCATCGCCGCAATCAATGCCGTCAGGGCGGCGATCACCCAGCGGCGCACCGAAATCCACGCATAGCGAGCCAGCACCAGCGTCACCAGATCGCGGGCGGCGGCGGTGGCACCGGTCGGGTCGCGCGCGATCGCGCGTTCGGCAATCCGGGCCAGCGGTCCGGCAAAATGTTCGACATGGGCCTCGGCAACACCGAACAGGCGGCGGATCAGCGGGCGGCGCGCAACCAGCGCCAGCCCCCCGATCAGCCCGACGACGAACATTGCAGCCAGAAAGACAGTGATGATCAGTCCGGCGCTGTTTTCCAGAAACCCAAAGTCGCTGAACGCGATCAGAAACCCTGCCGCCGTGCCGAACCCGAAGATCAGCATACCGAAACCCATCGGCGTCCCCGATTTCAGGGGAGGTAGTGACACTTTGGGATTTTCGTCGGCCATAATTGCCCCGTCGTGAACGGGATCAACCTTGCAAAATTGGCGCAGGCTGGCAATCTGACAGTTTCGGAAGGTCTGCCGTTGCCGACGGGTCTAGGCAGTGCCTGCCGGTTCTGCCATATCCGCCGCCATGCTTGACCACGCCGACGACATCCATCCTCTGTTTCACGGGGCGCCGAAAACCACGGCGTTCCGCAAATTGCGCAAGCGGCTGGTGCAGGACGTGCGACAGGCCATCGACCAGTACGGCATGATCGCACCCGGTGGCAGGTGGCTGGTCTGTCTGTCCGGCGGCAAGGACAGCTATACCCTCCTCGCCATCCTGCACGAGTTGAAATGGCGCGGGTTGCTGCCCGTCGATCTGCTGGCCTGCAATCTGGATCAGGGACAGCCGGGGTTTCCGGCGACCGTCCTGCCCGAATTCCTGACGCGTATGGGGGTGCCACACCGGATCGAATATCAGGACACTTATTCCATCGTCATCGACAAGGTGCCGGCGGGGCGGACCATGTGCGCGCTCTGCTCGCGGTTGCGTCGCGGCAACCTTTACCGGGTCGCGCGTGAAGAAGGCTGTTCGGCCGTCGTGCTGGGACATCACCGCGACGACATCCTCGAGACCTTCATGATGAACCTGTTTCACGGCGGGCGGCTGGCGACGATGCCCCCCAAGCTGGTGAACGAGGACGGCGATCTGTTCGTCTATCGCCCGCTGGCCCTTGTAGCCGAGGTGGATTGCGACCGTTTCGCGCGCGACATGGGCTATCCGATCATCCCCTGCGATCTGTGCGGCAGTCAGGACGGGTTGCAGCGCCAGCAGGTCAAACAGATGCTGGACGGTTGGGAAAAGAACAGCCCCGGACGCCGCCAGATCATGTTCCGCGCCCTGATGAACGCCCGGCCGTCGCACCTTCTGGATCCCGGATTGTTCGACTTTCAAGCGCTGACCCGCAGCACGGTGATTAAAGACAAGTCTGTGGATATTCCGGATTTGCGTTAACTGCCTCGTCAGAAAGATCGCTCTAAGGTTGCCGCGAACCGCTGCGTGATCCCGGTCTGTTCCGGGTTTGTGCCGCCCTTCTTGCGGAAAGCGACTGCCATGCGCACGCCTGCCACTGTTCTGGCGACGTCCCCTGTCCTGCGGCTGTTGCGACGAGCGCGACGGCCCTGGCTACTGGGGTTGCTGCCGCTCGTCCTTTTGGTTGGCTGGGCAACCGGAGGCGGGATCGGGCTTTACAGCGTGGCTATCGGATTTCCGCTGGTGCTGGCAGTTGCACTGCCCTCGCAGGCGGCGTGGCACGGCTGGGCGGTCGATCCGGTCAGCGGGCTGGTGCAACGCGAGGGGGTGGTCGATGCGCTTGATCGAGCGCTCCGGCTGGCCAACCGGAGGACTCGTCTGACCGGAGCGCTGGTTCTGGAGATCGACAAATTCCGCGCGGTCGAGGTGCGACATGACCGGCCTCAGATCGAAAGGCTGCTCTATATCATCGGCGAAAGGCTGGTGCGCACGCTGCGTGACGGCGACGTTGCCGCCCGGCTCGAAGGGGCGACGTTTGCCGCCGCGCTGTCGCCGGTTTTGCGTCTCGATCTCGAGGCGGCGATCCAGTTGGCGTCGCGCATTCAGCAGGTCATCGCCGAGCCGATTTCCCTGGACGGGACCAACGTGCATCTGACCGCATCGGTGGGGTTCAGTCTGGCCGATAGGATGGGCGCCCCCACGGCAGCAAGGTTGTTGCAGACCGCAACCACCGCCCTGATCGAGGCGCAGCGCAGCGGCCCCGGCGCGATCCGCAGTTATTCGGACGCGATGAACACTCGGGTTCTGGTGCGCCACGAGCTGTGCGATGACGTGGCGCACGCGCTGGACCGGGGCGAGATTCGGGCGTTCTTTCAACCCCAGGTATCGACCAGAACAGGTGCGATCACCGGGTTTGAAACACTGGCCCGCTGGATGCACCCCAAGCGCGGGCTGATCCCGCCTGTCGAATTCCTGCCGGCACTGGCACAATGCGGCCTGATGGGCCGTCTGGGCGAAATCATGGTCCAGGAGGCGCTGACCGCGATGCGCCGCTGGGACGATGCCGGGCTCGCCGTGCCCCGCGTCGCAGTCAATTTTTCCAAGGAGGAACTGGGCGATCCGCGCCTGGTCGAGCGGATCAGATGGGAACTGGACCGGTTCGATCTGACAGGCGACCGCCTCGGGATCGAAGTCCTGGAAACCGTGGTGGCGACCGCGGGCGATGACCAGATCCTGCGCAATCTGGCGGGTCTGTCGGCGATCGGATGCAGCCTCGACCTCGACGATTTCGGCACCGGGCATGCCTCGATCACCACGATCCGGCGGTTTTCGATCGAACGGATCAAGATCGATCGTTCCTTTGTGACCCGGATCGACGCCGACCCCGAACAGCAAAAGATGGTTGCGGCGATCCTGACGATGGCCGAAAATCTGGGGCTGGATACGCTGGCCGAAGGGGTCGAAACCTCGGCGGAACGGGCGATGCTGGCCAGCCTCGGCTGCGGCCATATTCAGGGCTTCGGCGTGGCGCGTCCGATGGCGGGGCCCGAAACCGACACCTGGATCGCGGCCTATCTGGCGCGCCAGTCCGGCGTCGTGCCGCTGCGCCGGGCCGTCTGAAAGCGCGAACCGAAACCTGCGCACCGCTTTCGGGGGGTTTCATCCGGCGGATGGCGTGTTGCCGATCGACTATGCGTTCACGCAACCGCGATGCGGTGTGGCGTTTCGGCCTGAAAACCCCAAAACCGCTTGACCTTTCAGCCCCCGGACTGTTGAACGACCCATAGCTTTTCAGACAGCGGCATGGGTCAGTGTTTATGGACAATCAGAACAAGAATCTCATCCTTGCCACCGCGCTCA
>JBBSBK010000115.1:0-9718 GCA_038251315.1 Rhodobacterales bacterium
CCGACCGTTTCATTGCCCTTCCAGCCGATCCGCGCTAATTCATCGCCGAACGCCAACCCCTTGGCATCCTTGCGGTCATAGGCCCATTCCTGGGTATGTTTCCCGGCGAAAACCCCACTGGCCAACATGGCGGGTGCGAACCGCGTGCCTTCCTCGTTTGTCCAGTTGACCACCACGATAGGGTGCTTTGTCTTGATCCCCAGATCGTTCAGCGTGCGGATAATTTCGAGGCCCGCCAGCACGCCCAGAACGCCATCATATTTGCCGCCCGTCGGTTGGGTATCAAGGTGCGAGCCGACATAGACGGGCAGGGCATCGGGGTCGGTGCCTTCGCGGCGCGCAAACATGTTGCCCATTGTGTCCAGACCCATCGTGCAGCCCGCGTCGACGCACCATTTCTGAAACAGATGCCGCCCCTTGCTGTCGTCGTCCGTCAACGTCTGGCGATTGTTGCCGCCCGCGATTCCGGGGCCGATCTGGGCCATGTCCATCAGGCTGTCCCACAGGCGTTCGCCATTGATCTTCAGGTTCTCTCCGGGGGCAGGCATGGCAGGTGTCCTTCAAGGCAAAAGGCGTGATTTGACCAACTGGTCAAAGCTACGCTAACAGAGGGCAAGGGCCAGTCAAGGTTTGCGCGTATCCGTTTGGCAGTTGCCGCAAAATCGGGCGCAGGGTGCCCCGATTGCGCAGGAGTTCCGCATGGTCATTACCCGCACCCGAATCCAGGAAAAGAACCGATCCGCGATTCTTGACGCCGGGCTGGAGGTGTTCTCGCAATACGGATTTCGCGGCACGACCCTCGATCAAATCGCCGAGGCGGCGGGGCTGTCCAAGCCGAACCTGCTATACTACTTTCCTTCAAAAGAGGCGATCCACACCGAACTGCTGGAAAGCCTGCTGGAAACCTGGCTCGACCCGCTGCACGCGCTCGACGACGGCGGCGATCCAATCGGCGAAATCCTCGACTACGTGCGTCGCAAGCTTGAGATGAGCCGGGATTTCCCGCGGGAAAGCCGGCTATTCGCCAATGAAATCCTGCAGGGTGCCCCCCGAATCGACGACAACCTGCGCGGTGAATTGAAAACGCTGGTGGACGAAAAGGCGCAGGTGATCCGGGGCTGGATCGCCACCGGAAAGGTCGCCCCGGTCGATCCGCATCACCTGATCTTTTCGATTTGGGCGCTGACCCAGCATTATGCAGACTTTGACGTGCAGGTGCGGGCGGTTCTTGGCGGGGCCGACCCGTTTCCGGGGGCGCAGGCCTACCTCGATCAGGTTTTCAGAACGCTTTTGCGGCCCTGAAACGACGCTTGTGCAGGTCACGCCGCAGGCATAGAAGCCGCGACGCTGCCCCCATTGGCCACAGGTCATGTCATTCGACTCCGCCGATCCCGTCGGCGCCCCGCAACCGAAACCAAAAACCGTTGCCCTGACCATCGGATCGGTCGGCGTGGTTTATGGCGATATCGGCACCAGCCCGCTTTATGCTCTGCGCGAAGGGCTTGCGGCCGCCACCGAAGGGCGCGAGGCCGGGGCGGGTGATGTCATCGGCATCGTGTCGCTGCTCCTGTGGCTGCTGATCTTTATCGCCACCTTCAAATATGTCGTCCTGATGCTGCGCGCCGACAACCGGGGCGAGGGCGGCACGTTGTCGTTGCTCGCCCTTGGGCAACGGGCCTTCGGCGGGCGTACAAGGATTCTGATTGCCCTGGGCATCATCGGGACCTCGCTGTTTTTTGGTGACGCGATCATCACCCCCGCCATTTCGGTACTGTCGGCGGTCGAAGGTGTCACCCTGATCGCGCCGCATTTTGACCGCTACGTGATCCCGGCGACAATCCTGATCCTGCTCACCCTGTTCTGGTTTCAGCGGCGCGGCACCGGACGGGTATCGCGGTTGTTCGGGCCGATCATGCTGGCGTGGTTCGCGATGATTGCTTTGCTGGGCCTGCGCCACATCGCCGAAGGGCCGCAGGTGCTGGCCGCCCTCAGCCCGGTGCCGGGCATCGCCTTCCTGCTTCACCACGGCGATGCCGCACTCCCCGTGCTGGGGTCGGTGTTCCTGGCGATCACCGGGGCAGAGGCGCTTTATGCCGATATGGGTCATTTCGGGCGCAAACCGATCCGGCTGGCCTGGGGTCTGGTGGTGCTGCCGTCGCTGGCCCTGTGCTATCTGGGGCAGGGCGCGATGGTGTTGGCAGATCCGGCCAAGGCCGCCAACCCGTTCTTTCTGATGGCCCCGTCATGGGCGCTGCCGGGTCTGGTGGCTTTCAGCACGGTGGCAACCGTCATCGCCAGTCAGGCGGTCATTACGGGCGCATTTTCGGTTGCCCGGCAGGCGGTACAACTGGGGCTGCTGCCACGGCTGGAAATCCTGCACACTTCGGAAACCCAGGAGGGGCAGATTTTCCTGCCCAGGGTCAATACGATCCTGCTGGTCAGCGTCGTGCTGCTGGTCATCGGTTTTGGCAGTTCGGCGCGGTTGGCCACCGCCTATGGCATTGCCGTGACGGGCGAGATGATCGTGACGACGCTGTTGGCCTTTGTAGTGCTCCGTGCCCTCTGGAAATGGAAACTGTGGCTGGTGATAGGCATCCTTGCCCCGATCCTGATGGTCGAGCTGTTCCTGTTTGCCGCCAACCTGACCAAATTCGCCAACGGTGGCTTTTTGCCCATTTCGGTTGCCATGCTGCTGGCCCTGGTGATGGCGACCTTTGTTCGCGGCAGCGAACTGGTGCAGCGCAAGTCGCGCGAGTCCAGCACCGCATTATCGACCCTGCTTCCGTCTTTAGAAAAGTCACGCCATATCAGCCGCGCCCCCGGCACCGCCGTTTTCCTGACGGCCGAACCGGTGGTGGCCCCGCCGGCGCTGATGCATAACCTCAAGCACAACGGCGTCCTGCATCACCGCAACTATGTCGTGACTGTGTCGACAGCCAATCGCCCGCATGTGCCGCTAGCGGAAATGGCCGACCTTGAGCAGTTGAACGACACCTTTGCCCGCGTTCGTCTGCGCTTTGGCTACATGGACGAGGTGAACGTGCCCAAGGCGCTGCGTCAGGTCGTCAAGTTCGACATCATGTCGACCTCGTTCTTCCTGAACCGCCGGACCTTCAAACTGAGTGGGAAGAGCCGGATGCCCGGCTGGCAGAAGCGGCTGTTCGTCGCGACCACTCGCGCCGCCGCCAACGCGCACGACTTTTACCGGCTACCATCGAACCGGGTGGTCGAACTGGGGCAGCAAATCACGTTCTGATGACCGCGCGACAGCGACGCTGCAAACTGCCGTCCGCTGTTGCGCATTCCCTTTGCGCTGGCTAGCGTCAGTTTGGGGTTATTCCCGGAATTCGTGCAGGGAACAGGCCAGATCAATGCGGGCAGACAATCATCCACGCCATGCCGACCGGATGCAGACGCTGCACTCTTACAACGTTCTCGATACCCCGCACGAGGCCGAGTTTGACGATATCGTGCAGCTTGCGTCGAGCATCTGCGACACCCCGATCTCGCTCATCTCGTTCCTCGATACCGATCGGAACTGGTTCAAGGCCGAGGTCGGGACCGGCCTGCAGGAGGCGCCGCGTGACACCGCGTTCTGCGCCCACGCGCTGCTCGAAACCGAGTTCGTCGAAATCAATGACACGCTGAATGACCCGCGCACCCGCAACAATCCGCTGGCGCTGGGCGATCCGCATCTGCGGTTCTATGCGGGCGCGCAGTTGGTCGGGCATGACGGGCTGCCGCTGGGCATGCTGTGCGTGTTCGACAAGAAACCGCGACACCTGACCGTCCAGCAACGCAACGCGATGCAGGTGCTGGCGCGGCTGGTGATGAAACAGCTTGACCTGCGCCGGGCCTTGCGCATTCAGGACACCCTGCGCCGCGAGATCGACCACAGGGTCAAGAATTCGCTGCAATCGGTGTCGTCGCTGATCCGGTTGCAGGCCCATGCATCGGGGTCGGACGAGGTGCGCGCGGCGCTCGATACCGTCCACAGGCGGATCGAAACGGTCGCAGCCCTGCATCATGCCTTGTATCGCACGGACACCGGCAACAGGATCCCGTTGAACCTGTACCTGAACCGGATCGCGCAATTGATCGGTGACGGATTGCCTGACAGCATCCGGCTTGACGCGCGCTTTGACCCTGTCGAGGTCGATTCATCGGCGGCCGCCGCGATGGCAAGCATCCTGAACGAATTCGCCGCCAATTCCGCCAAACACGCCTTCGGCGACGGGCGCAACGGCCAACTGGTCTTTCGCGGCACGCTGGCGGGCGACGGAATCTATCACATGATCCTGACCGATGACGGTATCGGCCTTTCAGACCGGGGTCAGGCAAACCCCGGCCTTGGCCTTCTGATCATCGAGGCTGCGATTCAGCAGATCGAGGCACAGATCATCCCGTACACGGGCGAAGGGCCAGGACATCGGCTGCACATCACCTTTACCCCGACAGTCCCGGCCGACGGCTGACCGCGGCGGAACTGTTAGCGCTTCCAGGCGTTTCCTCACCAAGGAGATCGCGATGCCCGACACCTTGACCCTTCAGCAAATCAGCCCGGTGACTCACGACACCCACCATCTGGTGTTCGACCGTCCCGAAGGGTTCGATTTCACCCCCGGACAGGCGACGCACATGGCGCTGGACCGCGACGGCTGGCGCGACGAGGACCGGCCGTTCACCATGACCTCGCAACCCGGCGATCCGATGCTGGAATTCATCATCAAATCCTACCCGTCGCACAACGGCGTCACTCAGCGGATCGGCATGATGAACAAGGGCGACCGGGTGCTGGCGGAAAAACCGGCGGGCGCGATTTCGGATCACGGCCCCGGCGTGTTCATCGCAGGCGGAGCCGGGATCACGCCGTTCATCCCGATTCTGCGCAAACGGGCCAAGGATTCGACCTTGGATGGTTGCGACCTGATCTTTGCCAACAAGACCGAAGACGATATCATCCTGCGCGACGAATGGAACGGGATGACAGGGCTGAGGGTGCATCTGCTGGTTTCTGACGCAGCGGATTCGAACCTGCAGAAGGGCAGGATCGACAAAGATTACCTGCGCGACACCGTCTCTGATTTCGACCGATGGTTCTATCTGTGCGGCCCGCAGGACATGGTCGATGACGTCCGCATATCGCTCAAGGCGCTGGGCGCCTTGGCCGACAGGATCATCACCGAAAAGGGCTGGTAGCCTATTCCGCCGCAACCGCGCCGGGATTATTCGGGTGCGTCGTCCAGTTGGCATATTCCTTTTGCACCACCTTACCGGTGCGCGGGTCGATCTGCCCGGCTTGCATCGGCACCATGTCGATGCAGTTTTCCACCGGACACACCTCGACACACAGGTTGCAGGCGACGCATTCGGCGTCGATCACGGTAAACGTGCGATCATCCGACATCGCGATGGCCTGATGGCTGGTATCCTCGCAGGCGGCATAGCAACGGCCGCATTTGATGCAGGCGTCCTGATTGATATGCGCCTTGGCGACGTAGTTCAGGTTCAGATACTGCCAGTCGGTCACGTTTGGCACCGCCATGCCGACGAAATCACTGACGCTTGCATATCCCTTTTCATCCATCCACTGCGACAGTCCCGATTTCATTTCCGAAACGATGCGGAACCCATAAGTCATCGCCGCCGTGCAGACCTGCACGTTACCGCAGCCCAGCGCCATGAATTCAGCCGCGTCGCGCCATGTGGTAATGCCGCCGATGCCGCTGATCGGCATGCCACGGGTTTCCATGTCGCGGGCAATCTCGGCGACCATGTTCAGCGCGATGGGTTTTACCGCCGGACCACAATAGCCGCCGTGCGACCCTTTGCCATCGATGGACGGCTCGGGCGACATGGAATCGAGGTTGACGCTCGTTATGCTGCTGATCGTGTTGATAAGGCTGACCGCATCCGCCCCGCCCGCCTTGGCCGCGCGGGCCGGTTTGCGAATGTCGGTGATGTTGGGCGTCAGTTTCACGATGACCGGCATGCGGCTGTATTGCTTGCACCAGCGGCTGACCATTTCGATGTATTCCGGCACCTGACCCACCGCAGCACCCATGCCGCGTTCGGACATGCCGTGCGGGCAGCCGAAATTGAGTTCGATACCATCCGCGCCCGTCTCCTCGACCAGCGGCAGGATGTCCTTCCACGCCTGTTCCTCGCACGGGACCATGATGCTGACGATCATCGCGCGGTCCGGCCAGTCGCGCTTGACCGCCTTGATCTCGCGCAGGTTCACCTCAAGCGGGCGGTCGGTGATCAGTTCGATGTTGTTGAGGCCTAAAAGTCGCCGATCCGCGCCATAAATCGCGCCGTACCGCGGCCCGTTGACATTGACGACAGGCGGTCCTTCGGACCCAAGCGTTTTCCAGACGACACCGCCCCATCCGGCTTCGAACGCGCGGCGGACGTTGTATTCCTTGTCGGTCGGCGGGGCGGAGGCGAGCCAGAACGGGTTCGGGGATTTGATCCCGATGAAATTGGTGGAAAGGTCGGCCATCTATGCGGTCCCCATCAGCATTGCATGAATATCCATCGCCGCGTCCCGTCCTTCGGCCACGGCTGTCACTGTCAGGTCATCGCCACCGCTGGCGCAATCGCCGCCAGCCCAGACGCCCGTCGTGCTGGTGCGCCCCGGCCCGGTGACGGCGATCTTGCCACCCGCGACCGTCAGCCCTGCATCGGCGGTCAGGGTCTGGCCGATGGCCTTGAACACCTGATCGGCGGGCAAGCGCACCGTTTCGCCGGTCGGGGCCAAGTCGTCGCCGGTATAGGCCAGTTCGATTTCGCGCACCGCCCCGTTGCCATGCACCGCGACAGGCTGGACATTGAACAGCAGGCGCACACCGTGCGAGGCCGCGAGATCCTGTTCATAGCGGCTTGCCGTCATCCGGTCGCGGCCACGCCGATAGGCGATGGTCACGTTATCGGCCCCCAACAGTTTCGACTGCACGGCGGCGTCGACAGCGGTCATCCCGCCGCCGATGACAACGACATTGCGCCCCACGGGCAAACCACCAAGGTCGCCCGACTGCCGCAAGTCAGCGATGAACCCGACGGCATCGCGCACCCCTGCCTTGTCCTCGCCCGGCGTGCGCAGGGCATTGACGCCACCCAGCCCGACGCCAAGGAAAACCGCGTCATGTGCTGTCTGCAGTTCCACCAAGGTCATGTCGCGCCCCAGTGCCTTCCCCGTCTCGACTGTGATCCCGCCGATCTGCAGCAGCCAATCTACCTCGCGCGCCGCGAAATCATCGGGGGTCTTGTAGGCGGCGATGCCGAATTCGTTCAGGCCCCCGGCCTTAAGGCGGGCGTCATACAGCGTCACGTCGTGGCCCAGCATCGCCAGCCGATGGGCGCAGGCCAGACCCGCGGGGCCAGCCCCGACGACCGCCACGCGCTTGCCTGTACTGGCAGCGCGGCTGAACGGATGGCTTTGGCGTTCCATCAGCGTGTCCGTGGCATGGCGCTGCAAGCGGCCGATCTCGACCGGTTTGCCCTCGGCCGCTTCGCGCACGCAGGCCTCTTCGCAGAGGGTTTCGGTGGGGCAGACGCGGGCGCACATGCCGCCAAGGATGTTCTGTTCGAATATGGTGCGCGCTGCAGCTTCGGGCGTGCCGGTCTGGATCTGGCGGATGAACAGGGGGATGTCGATGGCTGTTGGGCAGGCCGTGACGCAGGGCGCATCGTGGCAGAAATAGCAGCGGTCGGCGGCCACTGCAGCCTCGTGCGGGGCAAAGGCCGGATGCAGATCGGTGAAATTCGCAGCGATCTGGTCGGCGGGCAGGCGTCCGGCGGTGATGCCGGGGGTCATCGGATTGGGCATGGTGGCTCCGCTCAAAGGGTCCGGATTTGGCCATACTGTGCCACAGTCCGATTTTTTATCAAACGGTAAATTTTCAGGTCAGCGTCATGATTGCGCCACCCGCCGCCTGCGCGTCCTCGGCGTCATGTGTGACCATCAGGACGGGGAGGTTCAGCGCCCGCGCCCGATCGAACACCAGATCGCGGACTTGCGCCCGCAGTTCCGCATCGAGGCGCGAAAACGCCTCGTCCAGCAACAGCGCGCAAGGGTTTGCCAGTAGCATCCGCATCAGCGAAACGCGGGCCTTTTGACCCCCCGACAGCGTGGCAGGATCGCGGTTTGCGTATCCTTCAAGCCCGACTTGGGCCAATGCTGTATCTATTTTCGCCAGTCGTTGCGCCCGACTGCCCCCCGGCCGCAAACCGAACGCCAGATTTGCACCGACCGACAGGTGCGGGAACAACAGGTCATCCTGAAAAAGGATGCCGACCATGCGCCGATGCGGTGGCAGATGCGTAATATCGACATCATCCAGCCAGACCTGACCAGTCGCGGTAAACCCCGGCGCCAGCGTTCCGGTGACGAATGACAGCAGCGTCGATTTGCCCACGCCCGATGGCCCCATGATCGTCAGCACTTCGCCGGGGCCTACACCGGCGTCGATGAACAGCAGCGGCCGATCGCCCCGCGCAATCGCGACCTGCCGCAGTGCCAGCCCACTACCCATGCCGCAACCCCCGCCTGTTGCGCCAGACCAACGCTGGAATAAGCAGGGCCAGCGTAAAAGGCACCAAAGCCGCGCCTGTCTGCATCAACCCGAACGCCCCGATCGCCGCACGGTCGCCCCCCGCCGACAATGTCACCGCCTCGGTCGTCAGAGTCGCAACCCGGCCGCCGCCGATCAGCAGCGTCGGCAAATATTGCCCGACCGACACCGCCAACCCCACGGCTGTCGCGGTCAAGATTGGCCGCAGCAGCATCGGCAGGCGCACCGCCCACAG
This sequence comes from Rhodobacterales bacterium, assembly GCA_038251315.1. GTDB lineage: Bacteria > Pseudomonadota > Alphaproteobacteria > Rhodobacterales > Rhodobacteraceae > JBBKXP01. The sequence continues at coordinate 8,812 of JBBSBK010000115.1, forward strand.
CACCCGGTCGGGGCCAGCCCCCAGGGCGGCAGCAATGATCCCCATTCGCGCATCCCACGCGCGGAACGGATCGCCGAGGGACAGCAACATATAGGGCAGCACAAACACCAGATGGGCCAGAATGACGGGAACGCGACCCACATCCGCGCCGATGTTCAGCATGAATGTCTGCAGACCCGGCAAGAACGCGACTTGCGGCACTAACAAGGGCAGATAAATCAGCCAAAGACCGCGCGATGTGATCTTCAGACCGTATCGGTATTCGGCCTCGAGACAACCCAGCGTCAGGGTCAGGGCGATCAGCGTCGCGGCGATGCCGATCAGGAACGTCTCGGCCAGCGCAGCTTGCAAACCGGGCGCGTGGCGCATCCATGTGCCGAGCGTGAAATTGTCAGGCAGTGCCTTTGGAAACCCCCAGAACCCGGCGAACGACCAGACCGCCAGCACGGCCAGACCCAGAAAGATCGCCAGAGCAGACGCTGTTCCGACCCCGATCCCGACCCACCGCAACGGGGCATCCAACCGCCCCCGTCCACCCGCCATGACCCAACGGCGACCGAGCGCGGCGACCAAGACCTCGCCCACGCGCCAGACAATCAGCGCCCCGATCACCAGCCCCAGTTGCAACAGCGCCCCGGCAGCGGCGACGGTACGCATCGCCAGATCGGGGTCGGACATCTTGCGCAGGATTTGCACCGCAAGAGGCGGTGGCGTCGTTGGCCCAAGGATAATCGCCACATCGACGACCGACATCCCAAAGGCCAGCACCACGTATACCGGCAGCCTGATCTGGGCATAAACGCGGGGGAACACCCCCTTGATCCATCCCGTCAGCCGTCCATACCCCAATGACTGCGCCACCTGACCGCTCCGCACGCCGTCGGCCTGCGCCAACGCGGCAAGGGTC
>JBBSBK010000116.1:0-9693 GCA_038251315.1 Rhodobacterales bacterium
AGGCGCGGGCAAGTCTGGCACTGATCACGCGCCTGCACAGCATTGCAGCTGGCCACGCCGGTCGATGAAAGGGCCGGGATCACGCCTGCGCATGTCCGCGCCTTTCTGACCGCTCAGAGCCGGTAAAAGTCTTCCGCAGCGCCACCAAAGATTCGCGCTTTGGCAGCGGCGCTTTGATCCGCCGTCAGGGTCTGCGCTGCAGTGTGCCAGTCAGCGTATTCCGCACGCAGCCGACAGACCGGCCAATCTGATCCCCACATCACCCGCTCCGCTCCGAATGCCTTGAGGATGTGATTGGCGTAGGGTTTCAGCCGCGCCACCGACCAGTCCGGTCGATCCTCGGTGATAAGCGCCGAAAACTTGACGTAGGCGCCGGTTTGATCGGCGATCCGGCTGATGCCATCGGCCCAATGGGCAAAGGCCGCCGGCTCAGGGTCGCGGATCTGCGGTTTCATGCAGTGATCGACGACGACGCGCAGATCGGGGTAGCGTTTCAACAGGATCAGGAAATTTGCCAGATGCTGTGGAAACCCCAGTGCGTCAAGGCTTAGCCCCAGATCGGCCAGCGCCCTGAACCCCCACTGGACGTCATCGCGCAGCATCCAACCGTCGTCGGGGATGTCCTGAATCATCGGGCGGGTGCCTTTGAATTTCGGATGTCCGGCCAGACGGCGCAGCGTGGCAAGGTCGCCCGGTTGCTCGAAATCGACCCAGCCGACAACGCCCAGCACCTGCGGTGTCGCATCGGCGATGCCCAGCATGTATTCGGTTTCGGCCACCGTCGCTGCCGCCTGCACCAGCACGGTGCCGTCCACCGCGGTTGCGGCCAGTTGCGCCAGCAGGTCGGTTGGGCCGTAAACCCGCTTCAGCACTGGATTATCCTTGGGCATCCATGTGTAATCGCCCCGTCCGGGATGCCAGAAATGCTGATGCGCGTCGATCTGGCCTGTCATGTCGGGGCGTCTTGGCGCAACAGTCCTTCGGCCTTGAGGTCGGACCACAGAGCGGCGGGGATGGTGGCGGTCGCGGCGGCAAGGTTACTTTGCATCTCAGTCAGGCCCTGCCCGCCGGGGATGATCGAGACAACCGCCGGGTGGCGCAGCGGAAACTGGAACGCGGCGTCGACCAGCCGCACGCCATGATTGCCGCAGACCGCCTGAATGCGACCTGCGCGCTCAAGGATATCGGGTGGAGCCAGATCATAATCGTAGAATGCGCCGGGGCGCGGCCCGGTGGCAAGGATGCCCGAATTGTAGGGTCCGCCGATCACGATACCGATGCCGCGCTGGACGCAAAGCGGCAGGAAGCTGTCCAGCGCCGTCTGTTCCAGCAGGGTATAGCGACCGGCCAGCAGGATGATGTCAAAGTCCCCCCGCTCCACCAGCCACTGTGCCGAACGCCAGTCGTTGATCCCGGCACCAAAGGCCCCGATCACGCCCTGATCGCGCAGTGCCACCAATGCCTCGTAGCCGCCTGCCATCAACTCATCGCGCTTTTCGACCACCCGCGCCTCGCTGCCCAGATCAAAGGCGTCAAGGCTATGGGCATGCAGGATATCCACCCGGTCGACGCCCAGCCGTTCCAACGAAAATTCTAGGCTACGCATCACCCCGTCATAGGTGTAATCCAACACCTCGGTGCGGGCGGGCACATCGAACCATTTGCCGAACCCATCGCGCCGGTCCGGGGTCGTCGCGCGGAACAGCCGCCCGATCTTGGTCGACAGGACGTAAGCGTCGCGCGGTTTGTCCCGCAGAAACGGGTTCAGCCGTGTTTCGGACAGACCCAGCCCATACAGCGGCGCGGTGTCGAAATGGCGCACGCCACCGTCCCATGCAGCGTCAAGCACAGCACGCGCGTCGGTATCACTGATCGCGCGGTAAAGGTTGCCCAAGGGGGCGGCGCCAAATCCCAGTTCGGTAAAGTCGAGGCCGCCATTACCGCGCCTGTCCCAATGCCGGACTGCAAGTGCCATGTCGCCCCCCATGTTATAACTGACATGCTAGTATGAATTCCCTTGGGTACAAATCCTTTCCGCGCTAGGCTTTGGGACGCCGGGTTTGCCACCCGGGCCGAGGCTGCTGCAGCAGGTGTGCTGATCGGCACGCCGGTGGTTTATCTGCCGCGCGTGTTGCCGCTGGCCAACGGGCGGATCGCCGGAACCAGCATCGACGACCGCGCGGGCTGCGCGGTGCTGATCGCGCTAGCCGAACGCCTGAGGGCGCAAAAGGGCGGGCCGACTGTGCATATGGTCTGGTCCGTGCAGGAAGAATTCAACTTGCGCGGCGTGCTGCCCGCCGCGACTGCCCTGTGCCCCGACATTGCGTTGCAGATCGACCTGATGCTGGCGACCGATACGCGTGACATGGCGGCGATAGGCGATATGCGGCTGGGCGGTGGTCCCGGCATGTCGCTGTATTCGTTCCACGGACGTGGCACGCTGATCTTTCCTATATCCATCTCATGGGCGACAATGGGGTGGCCTGCCTCGATATCGGTTACCCGCTGCGCTATACCCATTCTGCGCTCGAGGTGTGCGATGTGACGGACCTTGACGCGCTTGTCGACCTGCTGGCGGCGGCATTGGCCGACATCGGCCCCGGATTTCGCTGGAGCGGCCATGATGCTGACCCTTGGCATCGATATCGGCACCTACGAATCCAAAGGGGTGCTGGTCGACGCGATGGGCCACGTCGTGGCGTAGGCGTACCACCCGCAGATCGGGATTGAGACGCTGCTGGATCGCTGCGGCAACGCGCTGACGTCGCAATCGGTCGGGCCGAAAATTCTTTGGCTCAAGCGGCACCGGCCCGAAGTTTTCGCGAAGGCGGCCAAAATCGTGTCGTCGACAACCTACCTTGTCCAGCGCCTGACCGGGGCCTGCGTGATCGACCACTATACTGCCGCTAACTTTGCGCCGTTTTATGACGTCGAACGGCACGACTGGATCAGCGATCTGGCCTCCGGCGTGATCGACGCCGACCGCCTGCCGCGCCTGATGTGGTCGACCGAGATTGCCGGTCAAGTGACCTCTGCCGCTGCAACCGAAACCGGCCTGCCCGTGGGTATCCCGGTGACCTGCGGCACGATCGACGCAGCGGCCGAGGCGATCAGTGTTGGCACGTGCAACCCCGGCGATATGATGGTGATGTATGGATCGACCGTGTTCATCATCGCGCTGGCCCCGGCGCGGACCCGCGATGCGCGGTTGTGGTATGCGCCGTGGTTTTATCCCGGCCAGCACGCGACGATGGCGGGACTGGCCACATCCGGGACGCTGACACACTGGTTTCGTGACACATTCGCCCGCGACCTGCCCCCCAACGATGCCTTTGCCACACTGACAGCCGAGGCGGCAGCGACGCCGCCCGGTGCGCGCGGACTGCTGTGTCTGCCATATTTTTCTGGCGAGCGAACGCCGATCTACGATCCCGCTGCGCGCGGTGCGTTCTTTGGTCTGGACCTGACACACGGGCGGGGCGAGATGTTTCGCGTCGTGCTGGAAGGCATCGCCAGCGCCACCGCCCATGTGACCGAAACCTACGCCGCCGCGGGTGCTGCGCCCCAACGGGTGCTGGCGGTGGGCGGTGGCACCAAGAATGCGGTCTGGCTACAGGCCACGTCAGACCTGACCGGCCTGCCGCAGATCGTCAGTGCGACCACGTCGGGTGCCGCGTACGGCGACGCTTTCCTTGCCGCTGTTGCCATCGGTGCGGCGCAACCCAGCGACATTGCCCGCTGGAACCCGGCCGCCGCCACGATCACGCCGCAGCACCACGCGGCTTACGCGCGGCAATATCCGCTGTTCAAGGCGCTGTATGCGAAAACCCGCGAGATCATGCATGCGCTGGGCGCGGCGCCTTGATCGGGGGCGTCGCATACCATTTCATGCGAAAGCTGCGGTCGGCCGGGCTGTCCTGAAATATCTGTGTCATGCTAATCCTTGGCCGCATCCAGCGGTCCGCGCCCGTCATCAACACCGTCATCACGACGACGATGATGACAAGGTAGACCATCGCCAGCAGGGTGCCGTATCCGACGTTGGACCGGTCGCGGTATTCGCGAAAGATGAAGCTGGTGACGCTGTCGGTCGCCCCACCAGGCCTGCCCGAGGTGACGTTGCTGATGATATCGGCCAGCTTGAGCTTGAAGATCATCCGGATCAGGATCGCGGTGATCGACACCGGCAGCCTCAGTGGAAACGTCACCTGCCAAAAGCTTTGCCACGGCGTGGCGCCGTCGACGCGTGCAGCCTCGTTCAATTCACGCGGAATCGCCCGCAGGCCCGCAAGCAGCATGATCATCATAAACGGAATGAACGTCCATGCGTCCATCACCACGATCGTGCCGGGTGCGGTGCATCTTTTCGACGCCAGCACGGGTTTGCGGATTGGCTGATGCTGGCCCAAAGGCCGGGCCAGTATCGGCAGTTCTTACCAAAGGGCTGAACACCATCCACTTGACGCATGATGTCTGGGTGATGGGTATCGAGGCGGGCAGGGCGGTGACGCCGCGTTACAGGATCGGCCCATCGCCGGTCGGCCGCCCCGTAGTCCCGCTTTGGCCGATCGCCGGCATGAAATTTGCAGTCGACGATCATGTGAATCTGGGGAATCATGTCGCGGCAAAGACGACCACAATGGACATCTGAGGGAGATGGATAATGCTGAAGGGAATCGACAACCGGCTGAACGCGGAGGTGCTCTTTGTGCTTCGATCGATGGGCCATGGCGATGCGCTGGTGATCGCGGATACGAATTTCCCTTCTGCCCAGGTCGCGCGCGCGACCGTGCATGGCGATCTTCTGAGGATGGAGAACCTGACGGCGGCAGAGGCGGTCCGGGCGGTGCTTTCGGTCATGCCGCTCGACACTTTTGTCGATGATTTCGCCGCGCGCATGGAGTTCGTGGGTGATCCCGGTGCAGTGCCGCCGGTCCAGGTCGAGGTGCAGTCGGAAATCGACCGTGCCGAAGGGCGCGCGCGACCAATGACCGGCATCGAAAGGTTTGATTTCTATGATCGCGCCCGCGACAGCTATGCCGTGATCCAGACCGGAGAGAGGCGGTTTTATGGCTGCTTCATCTTCCGCAAGGGCGTGATCGGGCCGGAGGAATAGGCCATGGCCGGACATATCGTGATACTTGGCGTCTTTGTTGCCGACACCGCCTACCGCGCCGACCGTCAGCCGAAGATGGGCGAAACGATCATGGGACGCAGCTTCGTGCTTGGCCCCGGCGGCAAGGGCTCGAACCAAGCGGTTGCCGCGGCCATGGCGGGAAGTAAGGTGCATTTCATCACCCGCCTCGGTTGCGACCCCTTTGCCGAGATGGCGCGCGCGACATGGGAAAGGGCAGGCGTAATCCCCGAAATCACCGCAGACCCCGACAGCTATACCGGCGCGGCATTCATCTTTATCGAAGAGGCCACCGGCAATAACGCGATCATCATTGCACCCGGCGCGGCGGGCAGGATCTCAATCGACGATGTGGAAGCGCGGGCGCGGCTGATCGGCAACGCCACGGTCTTTGTCACACAACTCGAACAACCCATGGCGGCGGCGTGGCGCGGGCTTGAAATCGCGCGGGACGGAGGCGCCAGGACGATCCTCAATCCCGCACCCGCCGCCGATATCGCGCCGGGCATGCTTGCCCTGTGCGACTTCGTCACCCCGAATGAGAGCGAAGCAGAAGCGCTCACGGGCATCGCGGTGACGACCCCGGACGACGCTGAGCGCGCGGCGGATGTCCTTTTGGCCCGCGGCGTGGGCGCCGTCATCATCACCTTGGGTGAAAACGGCGCGCTTTACCGTGACAGCCGCCGGACAGTGCATGTGCCCGCCTTCGACGCGGGTCCTGTGGTCGAGACGACCGGCGCAGGTGATGCCTTCAACGGCGGGTTCGCGACAGCTCTGGCCGAGGGCACAGATCCGGTCGAGGCGGTCCGCTTCGGTTGTGCCACGGCAGCAATCTCGGTCACACGCCCCGGAACCGCGCCGTCGATGCCTTCGCGGGTCGAGATCGATGCGCTGCTCAGCCGCAGTTAGAGTCGGATCTTCCGGCCTCATATCCATCGGAAAACCATTTCGATTTCGCCCCCCAGTCGATGCGGTTCTACTTAAACTGCTTTGGTCAGATGTTTGATGGCAAGATACGGACAAAAAAGCATTCAGCAGGCGACCATCAGGGTGTTCGACGCAATGAGTCCCTGGCTCTGCGAAATTTAATGACAGCCGTTTGTCATCTGTCCCCATGTCGGTTTAATAAAAGCGAAATGATTGAGGTCAAACATGCGCCATACCGCCTTTCCGGTACTTCTCGCTCTGATGATCGTCGCCGGCTGCGCCGAAATGACCGCTGGCCGCGCTGTGGTCAAAGGCACCGGCCCGGATGAACTCCTGAAGCTGCGGGCGGGACCGGGGCTTGGCTACAACGTAATCCTGGGTCTGCCTGATGGAACCCCGCTAATTCGCCACGCCTGCGTGACCGAACTGGGTCAGCTCTGGTGCCAGGTCTCGCTCGCCGCCGCGCCCCCGATCACGGGTTACGTCGCCGCGGACTACCTCTCGACGCCCTGACGTCAACGCGCGCGGAGCATCGACATCAGCCCCAAGATGATGCGGTCCAGGTGGAATCCGTTTGTTTTGATGTTCGACGCCGAGATCCGCACACACGGCACTCATATGGCGCTGCTCTTTCCGATCTTGGGACTGCCGATTGCCAGTAATTCTGTCGCTGGGCGCATGACCGCGCGGAGAATTCTTAGCAACCATTCCGACCACGGAAATGGAGGGCCAAGGCACATGGCCTCTTCGCAGTGCTGCCGCGATGGTATAGGATCCGTCTGTCTCGCTGTAGGTTTCCCATGCGTCTCCCGTTCTCGCCTCGACCTGCCTCTGTCGGCCTCATCTTGCTCGCTGCTGCCGCTCCGGCCGGGGGCCAGGGCCTTGGCGCAGCGATGGTTGCGCCTGTGGCGGTCCCCGAACACTGCGCCGGGGGCGATATTGCCTGCCATCGCGCCCGGCTTGACGCCGCGCTGCGCCGTGAGGCTGATATACTCCTGCGACAGGCGGCGCCCGAAGGGGCGGCAGATCCGGTGGAACGACTGGTCGCCTTGATCCGCGAGGCCGAGCCGGAGGCCGTGACGGCGCTGTCGCTTGGCGACGACGCGCTGCGGCAATGCGCCAGCCTTGCCCTGCGGCAGGCGATCCAGTCCTGATTGGCCGTTAATCTTCGTTGACGAAAACGTCAAGGAGGTGTCATATCTCGCATCGGTCAGAGTCTGCGGGGTGGATTCGGGCCTTTTTTAAATTTCATTTGGGAGTTTTCACATGGTCAAACATTTTCCGCTCTCTAGCTTTCCAGACGCGCCGCTGCTGACCGATGCCTTCGCCTCCCTTGCAGAATCCGTCGACATGCCCGCGGCGATTGCCGGCCTTTCGCAACAGATCGAGGTCCAGCCGCAGGCCGGTACCGGCCCCGTCACCGTCAAGTCCACGGTACTCGGTTACGATGGCTGGACTGCGGTGGGCCTTGACCGCGCTCGGTCCGAGGAAGGTAGCGCCCCTGCCAATCGGATGCAGTCCGCGGTAAACTCGGTCAAGGCCGACCACCACGCACCGTCTGAAGGCGGTATCGTCCTCGTCGCCGCAGACTCGTCCTCGAGCGCTTTGCACATGGCGGGGGACCGTGCGCCGCTGGAGGTTTATGCCTTCGCCGAAATTCATATGACCTTGACCAACGGCGGATCCGACGCGAGCAACGGCATCCAGACCGGGCTTGGGCAATCCGGCAGTGTCGGACAGGCCGAGATGCTGACCGACATCGACGCGACGGGACGGATCCAGTTCAGCGGTGACCAGAACGTCGATGCGACCCTGTTCGGATCTCGCTGGACGATCACGAACCTGACCTACAGCTTTCCGACCGATGGCGCCTTTTACGGCCCTGGCTATGTTGATGGCGAGGCTCTTCCGGCCAACTTCGTCGCCTTCAATGCTGCGCAGCAGACTGCGGCGCGCTACGCGCTGAGCCTTGTAGCAGAGTACACCGGGCTCACGTTCACCGAAGTCACCGAATCAGCAACCACGCACGCCACGCTGCGCTTTGGGCAGACCAACCTTGCCAGCGTCGGTTCGGCCTACGGCAATTTTCCCGGCGTGACCAACGTCGCCGGTGACATCTGGTTCGGACGCACCGGCCAGCCGTTCTACGACACCCCCGATATCGGCAACTGGGGCCAGGCCACGATCCTGCACGAGATCGGCCACACGCTGGGGCTGAAGCACGGGCACCAGAACTACGAAGGTTTCGACCTGACCAACCTCGGTGGCTACAACTACTTCGATGGGCTGCTGCCGGACGGCAGCGGCCGCAACGGCACCCGTGCGCTCGAATCCAACGTGAATGGCCAGTCCTGGTCGCTGATGACCTACGATCTTTCGCCGGGCTTCTCTGGCTTCGGTGGCGAGGGGTTCAACCAGCCGCAGACATACCAGCAGTTCGATATCGCCGCGTTGCAGTTCATGTATGGCGCCAACTACGCGACCAATGCCGACAACACGGTCTATACCTTCGATACCGCAACCGGACAGATGTTCGTGAACGGCGTCGGTCAATCCGCGCCGACCTCGAACACGATCCTGCGCACCCTTTGGGACGGCAACGGCACCGATACGCTGGACCTGTCCAACTACACGACCGACATGGTGATCGACCTCGCCCCCGGTGCTTTCTCGACCTTCGATGCCGCCCAGCTTGCCGATCACAACGCCTACAATGGCGGCGGCGCCCCGGCGCAGGGCAACATTGCGCTGGCGGGTCTGGTATCGGGCGATACCCGCAGTCTGATCGAGAATGCGACCGGCGGCAGCGGTCAGGACACCATCATCGGCAACATCGGCAACAACGTGCTGACGGGCGGCAACGAAACCGGAACCTATCTGGTCTATACCGGCAGCGGTCAGCTGCTCAATCCGGGCGGGTCGGGCAACATCTCGATCGCGACGGCAATTTCGATCGACGGCCTGTTCACCAGCACGCCTAACCCCGACATCGAGAATGCGACGACCGCGCCGCATGTGTCGGTCGTCGGCACCGGCGACGGCACGGTCAAGTACTTTGGCTTCAGCATCCTTGATGCGAATACCGTCGGCCACTTCGACATCGATTACGGGGCGAATTCCGGCGGCAGCTTCGATAGTTACATACGGATCTTCAATGCCGCAGGAACCGGGCTGTTCAGCAACGATGACAGCCCCAGCGATCCCGGTAGCATCAGTGGCCTCGACTCCTATCTCAGCTACAACTTTACGGTCGCCGGCGTCTATTACATCGCGGTCGGCAGCTACCCCGGTCTCTCGGTGGTCCCGAATGGCGGCACCTTCGAGCTTCAGATCACAATCGACGGAACCGTGACGGCACCGGCGACCTCGGTGCCCAAGGGCGATCTGCTGTCAGGTCTCGACGGCAACGACACCCTGTATGGGGGTGGCGGCGGCGACGCGCTTTACGGCGGTGCCGGCAACGACCTCCTGAACGGCGGGCTGGGCAACGACACGATGCTCGGCGGGTCGGGCAACGACACCTATGTGGTGACGTCGGCGGGCGACCAGGTGTTCGAGACGACGACGACGGCCAGCCTGATCGACGCGGGCGGGATCGACACGGTGCGAAGTTCAGTGAGCTTCGACCTCAG
>JBBSBK010000117.1:0-9429 GCA_038251315.1 Rhodobacterales bacterium
GGATCTGCAAAGGGCCTACGACGCCGGGTTCCGGTCAGTCGCGGTGGCCCTGATGCACGGCTACCGTTTTCACGGTCACGAGACCTCGATCGGAGCCATCGCGCGTGACATCGGGTTTGCGCAGATATCGCTCAGCCACCTCGTGAGCCCGCTGATCAAGCTGGTGTCGCGCGGCGATACCGCCGTGGTCGATGCCTATCTGTCGCCGATCCTGTGCCGCTATGTCGGGCAGATCACCGACGCGCTGGGCCAGTCGCAGACGGGTGGGCCGCGCCTGATGTTCATGCAGTCGAACGGTGGTTTGACCGACGCAGGTCTGTTTCAGGGCAAGGATGCGATCCTGTCCGGCCCGGCGGGTGGTGTCGTCGGCATGGTGCGCACCGCCGCCGAGGCGGGGTTCGACCGGCTGATCGGCTTTGACATGGGCGGCACCTCGACCGACGTGTGCCATTACGCCGGCAGCTACGAGCGCAGTTTCGAGACCGAGGTGGCAGGCGTGCGGATGCGCGCGCCGATGATGGCGATCCATACCGTCGCGGCGGGGGGCGGGTCGATCCTGGCTTATCGCGACGGGCGGATGCAGGTTGGCCCCGAAAGCGCGGGCGCCGACCCCGGCCCGGCAGCCTATCGGCGCGACGGGCCGTTGACTGTCACCGATTGCAACGTCCTGCTCGGCAAACTTCAGGCGGACGTGTTTCCGTCGGTTTTTGGCCCGAATGGCGATCAGCCGCTGGACGTCGCGATTGTCCGGGACAGGTTCACGGCCCTGCGCGACACCATCGATCCGGGCAGGCCGCTGGAAGATATCGCCGAAGGCTTCCTGCGCATCGCCGTCGAGAATATGGCGAACGCTATCAAGAAGATCAGTGTCCAGCGCGGTTACGATGTGACCAAATACACGATGAACTGCTTTGGCGGTGCGGGTGGGCAGCATGCCTGCCTTGTCGCCGATGCGCTGGGCATGGAATCGGTGTTCATTCACCCCTTTGCGGGCGTTCTGTCAGCGTTCGGCATGGGTCTGGCCGATATCCGCGCGATCCGTGAGCGCCAGATGTCGCTGCCGGTTTCCGATGTCGCGCAGGCCGAAACCGCGCTGCACGAGATCACCGCCGACGCAAGGGCCGAGGTCGAAGGGCAGGGGATCGCCCCGGACAACATCGACATCGACGCGATCGCCCACATCCGCACGGAGGGGGCACAACAGACGCTCGAAGTCCCGTTCGGTAGTGTGGACGCGATGACGCGGGGATTTAGGGACGCGCACGCGACGCGCTTTGGCTTTGCGCCGGATGTCGACAACCTCGTCATTGAGATGCTGACGGCCGAGGCCATCGGGCGCACCGACGCCGCGTTTCGCATCGACACCGCCGCCGCGGGCGAAGCGGCGCGCAAAGCTCGCATGTTTGCCGCAGGCGCGTGGCGCGAGGTGCCGCTGATCGACCGCCAGACCCTTGCCCCCGGCGACACCCTGGACGGTCCGGCGATCCTGACCGAACCGACCGGGACCAACGTGCTGGAACCCGGCTGGCAGGCCCGCACCGATGATCTGGGCAACCTGATCCTGCGCCGCACCGTGCCGCTGAAACGCGACCGGGCTGCAGGCACGCAGGTCGATCCGATCCTTCTTGAGGTGTTCAACAACCTGTTCATGTCGATTGCCGAACAGATGGGCGCGACGCTTGCCAACACCGCCTATTCGGTGAACATCAAGGAACGGCTCGATTTTTCCTGTGCCATTTTTGATGTGAACGGCGATCTGGTGGCGAATGCGCCGCATGTGCCGGTTCACCTTGGATCGATGTCGGAATCGGTGCGCACGATCCTGCGGCTGAACGCGGGCGATATCCGCCCGGGCGACGTGTTCATGATGAACAACCCCTACAACGGCGGCACCCATCTGCCTGACGTGACGGTCATCACGCCGGTCTTTGACAGTACCGGCGCCCGCATCCTTTATACCGTCGCATCGCGCGGGCATCACGCCGATATCGGCGGCACGACGCCGGGATCGGCCCCCCCCGACAGCAGCCATATCGATCAGGAAGGCATCCTGATCGACAATTTCCGTCTGGTGCGCGAGGGGATGCTGCAGGACGCCGCGACACGGGCGTTGCTGGCGTCGGGGCCGTATCCGTGCCGCAACGTCGGGCAGAACATGGCCGATCTTGCGGCGCAAGTCGCCGCCAACGCCACCGGCCTGCACGAGCTGGAGCGGATCACTGCCCAGTTCGGCGCGGATGCGGTGCGCGCCTACATGACCCACGTGCAGGAGAACGCAGAGGAGTCGGTGCGCCGGGTTCTGGACGTCTTGTCGGACGGTCAGTTTTCCTATCCGCTGGATTCCGGGGCCAGGATCGAGGTCGCGATCCGCGTGGACCGCGCCAACCGCCGGGCGGTCATCGACTTTTCCGGCACCTCGCCGCAGGATAAACTGAACTACAACGCCCCGCTTGCGATCTGCCGCGCGGTTGTTCTCTACGTGTTCCGCACGTTGGTCGGCACCGACATTCCGATGAACGAAGGATGCCTGAAACCGCTCGACATCCGCGCCCCGGTGGGGTCGATGATCAACCCGCGACCACCCGCTGCCGTCATTTCGGGCAATACCGAGGTCAGTCAGGCGATCGCCGATTGCCTGTATGGCGCGCTGGGCGTCATCGCGGGCAGTCAGGGGACGATGAACAATTTCGTTTACGGCAACGACACCTATCAGAATTACGAGACGATCTGCGGTGGCGCGGGGGCTGGAGATGGGTTTCACGGAGCCAGCGCCGTCCATACCCACATGACCAACACAAGGATGACCGACCCCGAGGTGATCGAAACCCGGTTTCCCGTCCGGGTCAATGAATTCGCGATCCGGCGCGGATCGGGGGGTGCCGGCAAGTGGCATGGCGGTGACGGGATCGTGCGGCGGGTGATGTTCCTTGCGCCGATGACCGTGACGGTCCTGTCGTCGCATCGCCTTGTCGCGCCACATGGCGCGGCGGGTGGTGAGCCCGGCAAGACGGGGCGCAACGGCGTCGAACGGGCTGACGGGACCGTGTTGGACTTGCAAGGCAACGACGCGGTGCAGTTGGCGGTGGGCGACGTTTTCGTCATGGAAACACCGGGCGGCGGTGGGTTTGGCCCTGTCCGCACCAAGGAACGATTGCCGTAGCGATGTCGATTTTGCCTTCCGGTTCGGACGCCTTAAATCGTTCCTGATGATGCGCCAGACACCTCTGATCGCGGGCCGCCGATGATCGTGCCGCCTCTCCTGCCTCGTCCCGAGGGCCTCTATTGCCCGGCGGGCGATTTCTTCGTCGATCCGGTCAGGCCGGTGGCGCGCGCGCTGGTGACACATGGCCACGGCGATCATGCGCGGGCGGGCAACGAAGCGGTGCTGGCGACGCGGCAGACGCTTGAGATCATGGCGATTCGCTATGGGGCCGATTTCGCCAAGACGCATCAGGCCGTGGGTGCCGAATGGGTGAAGATTGGCGAGGTCCGTGTCCGCTTTGTCCCCGCCGGTCACATCCTTGGGTCGGCGCAGATCGTCATTGAAACCGGCGGCACGCGCGTCGTCGCGGGTGGCGATTTCAAGCGTGGCAGCGATCCCACCTGCGCCGATTTCGAAGTGGTCCCTTGCGATATCTTCATCAGCGAAGCGACGTTTGGCCTGCCCGTGTTCCGTCACCCTGATCCGCGTACCGAAATTGCCAGGCTGGTCACATCGGTCGCCGCCAACCCTGACCGCACCCATCTGGTCGGGGCCTACGCGTTGGGCAAGGCGCAACGGGTGATCCGGCTGTTGCGTGATGCGGGTTACGACGCGCCGATCCATCTGCACGGCGCGCTGATCCCGCTGTGTGACTACTACGCGTCGCAGGGGATCGCATTGGGCGAATTGGTTCCGGCGACCCATGCGGGGCCAAAGGCGGATTTTGCAGGGCAGATCGTGCTCGGCCCGCCTGCTACGTTCGGCACCCCTTGGGCGCGGCGGTTTCCTGATCCGGTGATCTGTTTTGCGTCGGGGTGGATGGCCGTGCGCCAGCGGATCCGGCAGCGCGGGGTCGAACTGCCGCTGGTCATTTCGGATCACTGTGACTGGCCGGAACTGATCCAGACCATCGCCGATGTGAGGGCCGAAGAAATTTGGGTGACGCATGGGCGCGAAGAAGCCTTGGTGCGCTGGTGCGAATTGCAGGGTCAAAAGGCCCGCCCGCTGCACCTCGTCGGCTACGAGGACGAGGCGGAATGAAATACTTTGCCGCCTTGCTGGATGCCCTGATCGTCACCCCGTCGCGCAACGGCAAACTGCGGCTGGTGCGCGACTGGCTGGCGGCGACGCCGGACCCGGATCGGGGCTGGGGCTTAGCCGCGCTGACCGGCGATCTGGACCTTAGGTCGGTGAAACCGGCGCTGCTGCGGACGCTGGTGGCAGACCGGGTCGATGCCGAACTGTTCCGCCTGTCCTATGACTACGTCGGTGATCTGGCCGAGACCATCGCCCTGATCTGGGAAGGCGACAGGGCCGAGGACATGCCGCTGGCCGAGGTCGTGGCGACCCTGAGTAAAGCAGGCAAGGTAGACGCCCCCGCGATCATGACCGACCTGCTGGACAGGTTTGATTCCCCGTCGCGCTATGCGCTCATCAAGCTGGCCACAGGTGGCTTGCGGGCTGGGCTTTCGGCGCGTCTGGCCCGCACCGCGCTGGCTGATTTCGGGCAGGTGCAATTGGCCGAGATCGAGGAATTGTGGCACGGCCTGACGCCGCCCTACCTGTCGCTGTTTGCATGGCTGGACGGGCAGGGGCCAAAACCCGTCGCCGCCGGGTTCGCACCGTTTCGCCCGGTCATGCTGTCCACGCCCGTGACCGAGGGCGAACTTGCCGCCCTGCCCCCCGCCGATTTCGCCGCCGAATGGAAATGGGACGGCATCCGCGTGCAGGCGGTGGCCGAGGGCGGCACGCGGCGGCTGTATTCGCGGACGGGCGACGATATTTCCGGGGCGTTTCCCGATGTGGTCGATGCGATGGATTTTAGCGGGGCGCTGGATGGGGAATTGCTGGTGCGTGCGGATGGGATCGTCGCGCCTTTCGGTAGTCTGCAACAACGGCTGAACCGCAAGACGGTCAGCAAGGCGCTTTTGCGCGATTATCCGGCGATAGTGCGGGTTTATGATGTGCTGGTCTGGCAGGGCGAGGATTTGCGCGGCCTGCCGTTTTGTGACCGCCGCGGCAGGCTCGAAGATATCGTCGCAACGCTCGACGACGCCCGGTTCGACCTGTCGCCACTGGTGGATTTCACCACGTGGGACGACATTGCCGCCCACCGCGCCGCGCCCCCCGATGCCGTCATTGAGGGGCTGATGCTGAAACGCCGGGATTCTTCTTATGTCGCCGGACGCCCGCGCGGCCCTTGGTTCAAGTGGAAGCGCGATCCGTTCATCATCGACGCGGTGCTGATGTATGCCCAGCGCGGGCATGGCAAACGGTCGAGTTTCTATTCGGATTACACGTTCGGGGTCTGGGCCGAAGACGGGTCGCTCGCCCCGGTGGGCAAAGCCTATTTCGGGTTCACCGACGAAGAGCTGAAACAGATCGACAAGTTCGTGCGCGACAACACCGTTGACCGTTTCGGCCCCGTGCGGTCGGTGCGGGCGAACCGCGACCACGGGCTGGTGTTCGAGGTGGCATTCGAAGGGCTGAACCCGTCAACCCGCCATAAGTCCGGGGTGGCCATGCGGTTTCCGCGTATCTCACGTCTGCGCTGGGACAAGCCACCATCCGAAGCGGATACATTGGCCAGCCTGCGGTTGTTGCTACCTTAGCGACGGAGGCCGCGCGTCGACCCATTTCCCCTCGGCCTTGCCCGATGCGGCAACTGCGTGAACTGCCGCCATCGACCGCAGTCCATCTTCGGCCACCGGAAACAGGCCCGCGCCGGGGGGAATGGGCGCCCCGGCCTTGCGAGCGCCGATCACGGCGGCCAGATCGGCGTAGATGTTGGCGAAGGCCAGCGGCATGCCTTCGGCATGGCCCATTGTGACCCGGCTGGCGGCGTCGGCCTCGGGCGATAATCCGGCCTCGCCCCTTTCGATAGTGCTGACGCGACCGCCGACGGGCGTGACATACAGCTGGTTGGGCTGTTCCTGCGCCCAGCGCAGCCCGCCGGTCTCACCGAACACCTGCAAGGTCAGGCCGTGCATCCGCCCAATAGCGACCGAGGATGTCCACAACCGCCCCACCGTGCCGCCGTCCATCCGGAAATTGACCATCGCGTCGTCTTCCAGCACGCGGCTGGGGATCGTCGATGCGATATCGGCGGACAGCCGGGTGACGTTCTGCCCGGTCACGAAACTGGCCATGTGCAACGCATGGATGCCGCAATCGGCAAACTGGGCGCTGACCCCGGCTTGCGCCGGATCATACCGCCAGCGCACCCGCGGGTTGTCGGCGTCGGCGGCGTCGGCGTGATGCCCATGGGCGAATTCGGCAACGACGACGCGGACCTTGCCGATATCGCCCCGCGCCACCATCGCCCGCATGTGGCGGACCAGCGAAAAGCCGGTGTAGCCATAGTTGACCGCACAGATACGCCCGGTTTCGCGGGCGATGGCGGTGATCGTTTCGCCCTCTTCCACGGTCATCGTCATCGGCTTTTCGCACAGCACGTCGAAGCCGGTTTCGAGAAAAGCCTTGGTGATTTCGTAGTGCGTGGCGTTGGGGGTGGCGACGGTGACGAGGTCGAGGCGGTCGGCGCGGCCCTTTTCGCCGTCCAGCATTTCGCGCCAATCGCCATAGGACCGATCCGCCGCCAGACCCAAGGTTTGTCCATAGGCGCGGCCCGCGTCGGGGCGATGATCCAGCGCCCCGGCGGCGAAGTCGAACAGGCCATCGACCCGCGCACCCAGACGGTGCGCCGGGCCGATCTGGCTGCCCTCGCCGCCACCGATCAGGCCCCATTGCAGTTGCGCCATTGCTTAACTCTCCCTGAAATCCGCCACGTGGGTCCATGTTTCACTGTCTGACGAGGCGAACATCGCCGCGATCACTTCGGCCACGGCCAGCCCATCGGCAAAGGTTGGCCAGACGGGCTGGCCGGTTCCGATCGCATGCAGAAAATCCCGCGCCTCGATGATGATCTGGTCGTTGTAGCCGGTGCCATGCCCCGGCCCCTGACAGAATGGCAGGTAGTCGGGGTGGGTCGGGCCCGTCAGGATCTTGCGAAACCCGCGCTGCGCCTCTGGCCCTTCGGCAAGATAAAGCCACAGCGCGTTCTGATCTTCCTGATCGAACCGCAGAGTACCGCGTGTCCCGCTGACCTCGTAGGTATAGCCCATCTTGCGCCCCGTCGCGACGCGACTGGCATACAGATGCCCGCGCGCGCCATTGGCGAAACGGCACAAGGCGTGCGCCTGATCGTCGTTCGTGACCGGGCCGCCGGGGCGGGTGGCATGGACAGTGCGCACCTCGGCCATCACCGCGTCGATCGGGCCCATCAGGGCCAGCGCCATGTTCACAAGATGCGGCCCAAGGTCGCCCGCCGTACCGTTGGCCTGCCCGTGCGACCGCCATGTGGCGGGGGTGGTCGGGTCGTGGTCGAAATCTTCGGCGTGTTCGCCGCGAAACCAGGTGATATCGCCAAGAGTGCCATCGGCGATGAGTTGACGCGCATACTGGCTTGCCGGGGTGCGGATGTAATTGAATCCGACCATGTTGGCCTGCCCGGCTGTGCGCGCCGCCGCGACCATATCGCGCGAGTCCTGCAACGACGCGCCCATCGGTTTTTCACACAGCACCGGCTTGCCTGCCGCAAATGCCGCCAGCGCAATCTCGCGGTGCAGGCTTTGCGGGGTGGCGATGATGACCGCGCCAACTTTGGGATCGTTGACCACATCGCGCCAGTCAGCAGTGGCGCGGGCATAGCCGTAGGCGCGCCGATACCGCTCGGCGCCGTCGGGCGTCGTGGCGCAGATCATTTCCAGCCGAGGCCGCAGCGTGGTGTCAAAAACCGCCCCGACAGATGCCATCGCGACACTGTGCGCCTTGCCCATGTAGCCGCCGCCGATCATTCCGATGCCGATTTGCATGACGCTCTCCCCTGTTGATGCGGACGCTAGCCATCGCTCCGGTGTGTGGCCAGCCCCCTGTGCGCCGAATCTATCGGGCATGACGCGAACACTGCCTTGGAACCGCCGCCCGCTTGCGTCTATCTTGGACACGCAAACACCGGGGGGCGGGCTTATGAATTTCAGCGACAAGCCGGTGCTGGTCATTGGTCGCGCCGGGATGGACCTCTATGCCGATCCGCCCGGAGCGCAGATCGCCACGGCCGCCGCGTTCACCACGGCTCTGGGCGGTTCGTCGGCCAACATCGCCGCCGGGTTGGCGCGACAGAGCGTGGCCGTGGGGATGCTGGGCTGTGTGTCGGACGACGCGTTGGGCGATTTCGTGACCGCGCAGTTGGACGCCTACGGGATCGACCGGCGGCACATGCGCCGGGTCGGGGCCGGAACCCGAACCAGTTTGGCCATTGTCGAAACCCGGATGGATATGGGTCGCGTGCTTTATCGCAACAACGCCGCCGATCTGGCGATGGAACAGCGCGATGTCGATGCGGTGAACTTTGCCGACTGGGGTGCGCTGGTCACGACCGGCACCGTGCTGGCCGCCGAACCGGCCCGCGCGGCGACCCTGTCGGCGTTCGCGCGGGCCGGGGCGCTGGGCCTGCCGCTGGTTTTCGACATCGATTGGCGGCCCGAAAGCTGGCCCAATCCGGGCGCGGCACGGGATATTACGGCGCGGGTTGCCGACCTGTCCGACATCATTGTTGGCAACGATACCGAATTCGGGGTGCTGGCGGGTTCGGCGGGGGTCGGTCTCGACGCTGCCCGGCGGTTGGTGGCCGAGGGCGCACATGCGGTGATCTACAAGATGGGCGAACGTGGGGCGATTTGTCTGGATTCCAGTGGCGAGGTGCAGTGCGGCATCTACCCTGTCACCGCGATCAAACCCGTGGGTGCTGGCGATGCGTTTCTGGCCGGATTGCTGGCGGCGCTGATCGACAAGCGGCCCTTGGCCGAGGCGGTGCAACGTGGTGCTGCCAGTGCCGCCATCGTCGTCTCCAACGTGGGCTGCGCCCCGGCCAGCCCGACCCGCGCCGAACTTGACCAATTCATGCGCGACCATCCCGCGCCCGTCTGAAAGGCCAGCCCATGCACATCCCCCCCTTTGATAACCACAACCAGCCCATCGTCGATATCGACCACTCCCACGTGCCGCTGACCTATTTCAACCTCGTCAAACTGGCTGCTGGAGCAATTTTCGACCTTCGCGTGCCGGGATACGAAACTTGCGTGGTGCCTGCGACCGGGACGGTGACTGTTGAAACCGGCGGTCAGACCTTCGCCGATATCGGAAACCGTGGTGTGGATGTGTGGGAC
>JBBSBK010000118.1:0-9305 GCA_038251315.1 Rhodobacterales bacterium
ATCCCCGAACCGGCGCTGATCTGCGAGCGCTATCCGCACCAGATGTCGGGCGGGATGAAGCAGCGGATCGTCATTGCCATGGCCCTTGCCGCCGATCCTGACGTGCTGGTCGCCGACGAACCGACGACCGCGCTGGACGTGACGGTGCAGGCCCAGATCATCCGTCTGCTGGACGATCTGGTCAAGGAACGCGATCTGGCGCTGGTGCTGATCACCCACGACATGAGCGTCGTCGCCCAGACCTGCGACAAGGTCGTCGTGATGTATGCGGGCCGGGTGGTCGAACGCGGAACCGTCGCCGCGATCTTTGACGCACCGCAGCATCCCTATACCCAGGCGCTGATCGGCTGCATCCCGCGCGGCCTTGGCGCCGACGAACACCTGACCGGCATCCCCGGCACGGTACCGACGGTGCTGAACTATCCCAAGGGCTGCCCCTTTCATCCCCGTTGCGACCGGGCGGAGGATGTCTGTTCCACCCAGCGCCCCGCCTTCGTGACCCACGGCGAGAGCGCCGCCGCCTGTCATTTCGCGGGGGCCGTCGCATGACCAATCTGCTGGAGGTGCGCAACCTGTCCAAACGGTTCACCAGCGCGGGCGGCCCGTTCCGCAAGGCCCGTGCGATGCACGCGGTCAACGATGTGTCGTTCGATCTGCCGAAGGGCCGGGTGATCGGCGTCGTTGGCGAAAGCGGTTGCGGAAAATCCACGCTGGCGCGGCTGATCCTGCGGTTGATCGAGCCGAGCGCGGGGACGGTGCGGTTTGACGGTGACGACCTGCGGGCCAAGTCGCCGTCACAGATGCGCAGGTTGCGGGCGCGGATGCAGATGGTGTTTCAGGATCCCTATTCGGCCATCGACCCGCGCTACACGATTGCGCGGGCAGTCATGGAACCGTTCGAGGTACAGGGCCGCAAGCCCGAGGGCACCGCAGCCGAGGAAGTTGCGGCGCTGCTCTCCATGGTCGGCCTCCACCCCGGTCTTGGCGGCAGCTTTCCACACCAGATTTCCGGCGGCCAGAAGCAGCGCGTCGGGATCGCCCGCGCACTGGCGCTGCGCCCGTCGCTGCTGGTGCTGGACGAACCCACGGCATCGCTGGACGTGTCGGTGCAGGCGCAGATCATCAGCCTGCTGGAACAACTGCGCGACGATCTGGGGCTGACCTATCTGTTCATCAGCCACGACCTCAGCCTCGTGCGGTATTTCTGCGACGAGATCCTCGTGATGTATCTGGGCCGTGTGGTCGAGGCGCTGCCGGATACCGACCGCCCGGCACGGCATCCCTATACCGCGACGCTGATGGACAGCACCTTTGCGCCCGACCCGAAAAAGCGCCGCATCATCGCCCCGCTCGAAGGCGAGGTGCCAAGCCCGTTTGATCTGCCGCCCGGTTGCGCCTTTGCCGATCGCTGCCCGCGGGCAAGCGCGATCTGCCGCATCGAAACCCCCGCACTGGCAGCAAACGGCGGTCACGCCGTCGCCTGCCATCACCCTTTGACATAAAGTTGTACACATGGCCCCCCGCGTCCTCACTGCTGAAATCTCGCATGAAACCAACACCTTCAACATCCGCCCGACGGACCTGAAGCAGTTTCAAGACCGGTTCCTGTTCGATGGTCCGACCGCCATTGCCAAACGCGGCAATGCAAACACCGAACTGGCCGGCGTGCTGGACGTCGCCCGTCAGCATGGCTGGGACATCACCCATGTCATCAGCGCCGCCGCCGGTCCCGGCGGGCGGGTGACGGACCACGCGTTCGATCACCTCTGCGCCACGCTGGTCAAGGCGGCAGGCGAGCAGACCTGGGACGGCGTCGTGCTGATGCTGCACGGCGCGATGGTCACCGCCTCGCACGATGACGGCGAGGGCGAAATCCTGCGCCGCCTGCGGGTTCTGATCGGCCCTGACCTGCCCGTCGCCGTCACCCTCGACCCGCATGCGAACGTCACCGCTGCGATGTGCGCGCAGGCGCAAATTCTCGTGTCCTTCACCACCTATCCGCACGTCGACATGCGCGCCACGGGTTGGCGCGCCGCCGAACTGCTGCACCGGACCATCATCGGCGATATCCACCCCGTGACCCTGCGGGCCCACCGCCCGATGCTGGAAGAAGCCAACGGCGGGCGCACCGACATCGGCCCGATGATCGAACGGCACGCCAACGCCCGTGCATTCGAGGCTCGCGGCGATATCCATGCGATCAGCATCAACGGCGCATTCCCCTGCGCCGATATTGCCGAGGTCGGGCCAACGGTTCTGGTCACCGGCGAGGCGGGTGCACAGGGCGCGCAGGATATAGCCGAGGGGATCGCCGACGACATCTGGAATCGGCGAGCCGAAGCGCTGAACCACTACCTGACGGTTGAAGACGCCGCAGAGATGGCCGCCGCATGGAAACCCGGCGCAGGCCCGCTGATCATCGCGGACTATGCCGACAACCCCGGATCGGGCGGCTACGCCGATTCAACCGCCTTGCTGGCAGCACTTCTTGCCGCCGACCTCGACAAGGCCTGCTTTGGCCCGATGGTCGATGCTGAAACGGCATTGTCGCTGCAGGGCAAGGCGATCGGCGAAACGGTCACGCTGGATCTTGGCGGGCGGACGGCGCCGGACTTCGGCGGCGGCCCGATCAACGTGACCGGCACCATCTGCTGGCGCGGCGACGGAGTCCTGATCGGCAGCGGCCCGATGCTGGGCGGTCAACAACGCAGTTTCGGCCCCACTGTCGTGCTGCGGGTCGGTGGGCTGGATATCCTGATCGTCAGCATCGCCGACCAGATCCTCGACCTGAGCCAGTTCGAAACCTTCGGCATTACGCCGCAGGAAATGAACGTTGTCGCGCTGCGGTCCATGCAGCATTTCCGCGCGGCATTCGCGCCGATTGCCGGGCGGATCGTGGTTTGCGACAGCGGTGCGCTTTGCACCGTGAACTACGGACGCCTGCCGTATCGGTCTGTGCCCCGCCCGATATTTCCGCTGGATCAAATGACATGATGTTGCCGGTCAACTGACCCGCCAACGCTGCCTTTCGGCGAAATCTATCCTGACATAATCAAATGGAAGTGTATGCTTCCCCGTGCAAAACCTTGATCGTTAGGGAACTCAGGATCGGCGCGTCACTGCAAGTTCGTTATCGTGAACCAATTTCATCGCTGAAAATCACTTGCGCTTACCCACCTTGACAACCCGATGCCAAGCCAGCTTGCCGCAGACAGACGTCCAGCTGCGCGACGATCAGATCGAAGTCGTCGGACCCGATCGTCAGCGGCGGGCGAATCTTGAGGATATTGTCCGCCGGCCCCTCGCGCCCGATCAGTATACGCGCCTCGCGCAGCAGGTTCACCACCAGCGCCGCACGGGTAGTCGCCGGAACCTTCGTGTCGCGATCCTCGACCAGTTCGACCCCGACGAACAGCCCGATCCCCGGACATCGCCGATCAGCGGGTGTCTGTTCATCAAGCTGCGCAACCCGTCGCGCAACCGGATGCCGGTCAGCCGGGCATTTTCCTGCAACCCTTCGTCGTCGACGATATCCAGTACTTCCTTGCCGATCCGGCAGGACAGGGTTGATCCGCCGAACGTCGAAAAGAACTCCGGCCCTTCGGCAAAACGATCCGCGATGGCGCGCGTCGTGACGACTGCACCCATCGGATGCCCGTTGCCGAGCGGCTTGCCCAGAACCACGATATCCGGGACCGCGCCCTGTTGTTCAAACCCAAAGTAGAACTCGCCCAGCCGACCCAGGCCGGTCTGAACTTCGTCCGCGATGCACAGTCCCCCGGCGGCGCGGACCTTGTCGTAGACCGCCGGCAAATACCCCGGCGGCGGAATGATCTGGCCGCCGACACTGGGAAATGTCTCGGCGATGAACCCGGCCAGCTGCCCGCCTCGCGCCGCGATTTCCGCCAGCGGCGCATCGACCAGCGCCGCGAATTTTGTCGCGATTCGCATCGTTTCGCCGAAATTGTCCCCGGTAATCGTCGGCGACGTCGACCAGATGCACCCAAGGTTCCTGACCGCCGCCGCCCGGTTTCATGAACTTGTAGGCCGATATCGCGATCGTGCCGGTGGTGTTGCCGTGATACCCATGATCCGGCGTAATCATGTCGCGCCCGCCCGACCAACTGCGGGCCAAGCGCAGTGCCAACTCGTTCGCCTCTGACCCTGAATTGACGAGGAACACCACCTCAAGGCCGTTGGGCATCTTCGCCGTCAGTGTTTCGGCGGATGTTGTCTGCGCCGGATGCAGATACCGGGTGTTCGCATTCATCCGCATCAGTTGATCCGCCGCCACCGTCTGAATTCGGGGATGCGCGTGGCCGACATGCGGCACGTTGTTATAGGCGTCGAGGTATGGCCGCCCCATCTGGTCGAACAGGTGGTGCCGCCAGCCGCGCAACAACGTCAACGGCCGTCGATAGCTGAGCCGCAGGTTACCCGCGAACGCCGCGTGCCGGTCGCGCAACAGCGCCGCCTCGTCGATCGGGACATGCGCGACCTTGTTGTCTGGCAGGTTGAGCAGCGTGGCAGGGTTGGGACACAGGGCCCGCCACAGGGCAAAATCGTCGGGATCGGCCGCGCCCGGCCAATCGTCGCCGATGCCCGCAATCCCCAAGGCGAGCTGGAAGTGCAGATGCGGCGCCCAACCGCCGTTGCCAGCCGGCACCCCCAGCGCGGCGAAAGCCGCGCCCTTGGCGATGTCGTCGCCGACTGTCAGGCGATCGCATACCGCCGGATCAAGATGGCCGTAAAGCGTGTAGAACGCCTCGCCCGTCGGCGTCTCGTGACCAAGGATCACCATGCCGCCGTAGTCCAGATGCGCTGCCCGGTTTTCGACCGCGATGACGCGCCCGGCACAGGGCGCATGGACCACCCGGCCGGCTGGCGCGAACAGATCGACCCCCAGATGCACCGTGCGCCGGTCCGAAGAAAGGTGATTGCCCCGGCGAAACGCGGGCGCCGTATAAATCAGGCGAGGTTCGCCGTAGAACCCGATCCACGTCGCGTTCTCATGACCCAGATCGTCGCCGATCCGTGCCGCCTCGGTCGCGCCCAGATCGAACGGATTGCGTGGCGTCGCCGATGCGGCAACCGAAAGTGCACCGGTTGGGGCGTCGGACAAATCTTCGCCCAGAACGGCAGCGAACCCGCCCCGCTCGGCCTTGAGCCATCGCAAGATCGCCGACGCCTCTGCGACAACCGGCAATTCGCAGGTCGCCCGCAAACGGGCGCGGATCAGATCGGTGTCGAGCGTCGGATTTTCAAGGATGGCCCAAGCGGGTGCCTGCGAAATCGTCACATAGGGGTCGTCGGGCCGTGCTGTCGCCTCGCGCGTCGAATTGACGACGCTGACCGCGAGCCGCATCCGCAGCAGCGGCCAGATCAGGTCGATCTCGGCCCCACTCAGTGGCGCTGCTGAATGATACCCCGCGACCAGCGACGCAAGAGCGCGTTCCGGTGCGGCCTGTCCCATGATCGCATAGGCCGCCGCGATGGCGATTTCGCAGACCCGCGGTGCCACGACCATGTCACCAAGGTCGATCAGCCCGGTGATCGCGGTTCCGCCCGACAGGTCGGGGGCGATCAGGATGTTGTAGTCGTTCAGGTCGTTGTGGATTGCCTGCGCGGACAGATCCGCCAGCGCCGGTTTCAGCGTCGCGAATTCGTTGACGATATCACGAATCAGATCGCGCCGATCGCCGGTCAGGCAATCGAGTTGCGCTGCGATCCAGTCGCCTGTCGTCAGGTTCCACTTGGTCGCGCGTGCGAGGCCCGGATGGGTAAAGCCCTTCAGCGCAAGGTCCAGCTTTCCAGCCAACTCACCCAGTTCAGAGAGCACTTCGGCCGGCTGCGGCCCGCATCGACCCATCGTCAGCCCAGGCAGCGCCCCGATCACCCAGACGATCCGTTCGACACCGTCGGGATCAGCGGCCGTCACCACCGCGCGCCCGTCCAAAGCAGGCACAACAGTTTGTAGCGGCAACCCTGGATCGACGGCCTGCACTTGCGCCAGCGCCTGACACTGCAAGTCGGCCAGATCGATCGGGCAACCGGCATGCATGACCTTGACGATGATGTCGCGGTCCGGTCCCGACCCCAGAAAATTCAGGTCGTATTCCCCGTCGAGCGGCGTCAGCGCCACCTCGCGACCATAGACCCGTCGCAGCATGTCCTGCCAATGTGTCGTCATCCCCGCCCCGGTTGTTTCCTCGCCCATCAATATGACGCGCGGTAGAGGTCGAAAATATTCCTGTCACCCGCAGCCTCGACATAGGCGATTTCGGCGTTTTTATGCGCAGCGTAGACCGTGACGAATTCCTCGCCAAACCAGCGGTGAACGGTGCCTGATGCCTCAAACGCCCGCAAGGCCTCTGACAGCGACGTGGGCAATCGATGGATGCCCCGTGACGCCAGCGTGTCGGAGTCCAAAAGGGACAGATCGCCGGTACTGATTGACGGAGCGGCCATCCCTTTTTCGATCCCCTCTGCCATCGCATGAACCAGAACCGCCAATGCCAGATGCGGGCTCGCGGTTGCATCGACCGCACGCACCTCGAGATTGAATTTCTCTGCCAATGCAGGATCGTTTTTGCGCACAGGACAAATCCGCACTGCCGCCTCGCGGTCCCGGTCCCCGAGGTTGCTATAGGCAGCGCTCCACCGGTGCGGCGTCAGGCGCTGATAGGACACCACGCTCGGCGCCAGCAGCGCGACGATTTCGTGCAGATACTTCAAAATCCCAGCTACCGCCTTTCCGGCCAGCACTGACAACCCGCCGGGACGGGTTGGGTCATAGGTGCCGGGTAAACCGTCCGCGTCGCGCAGACTGAAATGGATGTGAACGCCATTGCCCGTCGCTTCTGGACCGCTGATCGGGGCAAAGGTGGCGCGATGTCCGAACCGGGGGGCGATGTCGCGCACGAGCGCACGAAACACCGTCGCGCGATCGGCTGCCTGCATCGCCGTTGCCGGCGCCATCGTCACTTCGAACTGATCGGCGCCGTATTCGCGGATGAACTGTTCCGGCCCAAAGCCCAACGCCGTCATCGCATCCATCAGCGCCCTGCCAAATGCCTCGGCGGCGCGATAGCCGTGAAATCCAAAGGCGTCACCGGGCGGTCGCTGCATCCCGACCATCTGGAACTCCTGCTCGAAGGTGGCGAGCAGGGTCTCGCCGGACGCTGACTCGAACCTCGCCAGCGCTCTGCGCAGGGCGGTGCGCGTACAACAGTCCCATGCATTTCCGTCCAGATAGCGCACCTCGGCCAGCACGAGTCGAAAGTCGGGCCCATCGTCGATACCCGGCAAATGACACTGCGTATCGGGGTC
Organism: Rhodobacterales bacterium; assembly: GCA_038251315.1. GTDB lineage: Bacteria > Pseudomonadota > Alphaproteobacteria > Rhodobacterales > Rhodobacteraceae > JBBKXP01. The sequence continues at coordinate 7,330 of JBBSBK010000118.1, forward strand.
AGGGTGCAGCACCAGATCCCCCAGCGACCCGTAGGGCCCATCGCCGAGCGCGTCGAAACACGTGATCAGGGCATTTGTCGGTACCCACCCGACGCCCTTTTCTACGCGCACCGCCGGCACCGCTTTGCCGCGCAGCAAACCCGCAAGATCGGTCAGACCGATGAAGGTAAGATCGACGCCACTCACGCTTCGTCCGCCGGTGAATACGGTGACTGGCCCAGCCGCGCGCGCAATTCGTCCCAGTCGCCGATCCGCTTTTCCGACACGTCCCAGCCTTCTTCGCTGATCCGCACGATCAGGGCCTCGACCAGTGCAAAGGCGGCAACATAGCTGTCCCATGGCGTGTCGGATTCGACCGGGACGGGCACCACATGGCTGGCATATCTGCCAACCGGCGAAATCCACTTGTCGGTAATCAAGACGAGCGTGCAGGATGCACGCCCGGCAATTGCTGCGGCGGCCCGTTCCAGCGACGGCTGATAGCGGCGGAAATCCAGCATGAGCACGACGTCCTGACGGCGCATCCGCAGGATGGCATCGGGCAACGCCTCGGCATCGCCTGACAGATGTTCGACGCGCGGCCGCAACTGTTTGAGATGCACTGCCATATACGCCGCAAGCGCATCGCTGACCCGCCCGCCGATCAGATAGATCGCCCGCGCCGGATCGCCCAGCAGTCTGCAGATTGCATCGATCTGCGCTGGCTGCGCGGTGTCGGTGAGCCGATCAAGATTCCCGGCCACGCGGGCGATGTAGTCATCCAGAAATCCACTCTTGGAAAGCGCCGTTTCGTGTTGTTTGAGGTCCGGCGGCGAGCCCGCAGCATGCCGCAATTCGCCGATCAGCGCACGTTGGAAATCCTGATACCCGGCGCAGCCCAGCTTATGGACGAAGCGGGTGATCGACGGGGCACTGACATGCGTGTGGTCGGCAAGCTCGCGGATCGAAACCAGCGCGGCGAAGGGGTAGTCTGCCAGTATCGTGTTGGCGATTCGCCGCTCGCCCGCTGTCAGAGAGTCGGCGCGTTGCGAAATGCGTGTCCTTATCTGCATGTGCTCGGATCGGCCCCCGCTTCAAATAGATCAATGCGATAGTGAAAAAAATCAGTCAAGTTGATAATGGATGCCCATTGTGTAAGCATTCTATCAACCGGTTCGCATGCCGGGGGAGGGCTCTGACGGAGAGGTCGATGGAAAAGCGCATTGACGAAACTGCACCTCTCCTGACCGCCACCGATCCTGCTCCGGTCAAGGTTGTGAACGTCAAGGGTCAGGGGACAATTCTGCTCGTCTGCGAACACGCCGGCCGGCGGGTACCTGCCCGGCTTCACGGGCTTGGTCTGACCGAAGCGCAACTGTCGCGGCATATCGGCTGGGATATCGGCGCGGCGGGGCTGTCGCACAATCTGTCGGCGGCTCTGGACGCGCGGCTTGTATCGCAACGCTACAGCCGCCTTGTCGTCGACTGCAATCGCCCGTGGGGGGCGCCCGATCTGGTTCCGGCGGTATCCGACGCGACAGCCGTACCGGGCAATTCCGGTCTGTCCGATGCCGCACGCTGCGCCCGGCACCGTGCGATCCATGCTCCGTTCCACGCCAGGATCACAACCCTCATCGCACAGCAACGCCCGGCCGCGCTGATTGCTGTGCACAGCTTCAATCCGACCTTGGGGGGCGAGGTACGCGACATGCACATCGGCCTGTTGTTCAACCGTGACGACCGGCTGGCGGTGGCACTTCGCGACGTTCTCGCGCCGGTGATCGGAGTCGGCCTCGTCACGTTGAATCGGCCATACACGGTCGATGACGCATCCGACGAAACGATCCCCAGACATGGCGAAGCGACCGGGATTCCGCATGTCCTGCTGGAGGTGCGCAACGACCTCATCGCCGACGAAGACGGACAGAGGCGTTGGTCCGATCTTTTGGCTCGGGCGATGACCGTCGCTGTCGCGGCGCTGGGCTGACGCACCGTGA
>JBBSBK010000119.1:0-9168 GCA_038251315.1 Rhodobacterales bacterium
CATACCTACACCCGCCTGCTGCGCAACCTGCCGCGCAAACGCTGGACCGATGCCAAGCTGAAACGCCAACGCTGGTCGATGAGCCTGTTCGTCTGGTATTTCGGGACCAAAGGCACGGCGGATATGTGGAGCGATGTGGGGCACCATACGATTGTCAACGGCCCGCGTTACAAGGGCCTGCTCCGCGATATCTTTCTGCGTGGTCATCTGGCGGACGATATGAGCCTGTATATCCACCGCCCGTCCGTCACCGACCCCGGCGTCGCGCCAAAAGGTGACGATACCTTCTATGTGCTGTCGCCGGTGCCCCATATCGGCGGGGCGAATCCGGTGGATTGGGCCGCCGAACAGGAACCCTACCGCCAAAAGGTCGCCAAGGTGCTTGAGGGCGTCATTCCGGGTTTCGAATCCCGGATCGCCGCGCAGGAAATCTTTACCCCAGCCACCTTCCGTGACCGGTATCTGTCGCCCAATGGGTCGGGGTTTTCGATCGAACCGCGCATTTTGCAAAGCGCGTGGTTCCGCCCTCACAACATATCCGAAGAGGCGCGGGGGCTTTATCTGGTCGGCGCAGGCACCCATCCCGGCGCGGGGGTTCCCGGCGTCATCTCGACCGCCGAGGTGTTGGCGAAGATCGTTCCCGATGCGCCCGTCGCGTCGGCGCAAAGGCTGGCCGCCGAATGATCCGCACCAAATGATCAACGTGGGCGATCTGGCGCATTGCAAGGCGGCGATCCGCACTGGGTCGCTGTCGTTTCATGCCGCATCCCAACTGCTGCCCACAGCGGTGCGCGATCCAGCCCTTGCCCTTTACGCCTTCTGCCGGTTGGCCGACGACGAGGTGGACGAGGGGGCAGACAAAGCCGACGCCGTGCTGACACTGCGCGACCGCCTTGACCTTGCCTATGCAGGCCGCCCCCGCAACGCCCCCGAAGACCGCGCCTTTGCCGCCATCATCACCGATTTCGACATGCCGCGTGCCCTGCCCGAGGCCCTGTTGGAGGGGCTGGCCTGGGATGCGGTCGGGCGGCGCTATGCCAGCCTTTCAGAGGTTCGCGGCTATTCGGCGCGGGTAGCGAGTGCCGTCGGCGCGATGATGTGCGTCCTGATGCGGGTGCGCGACGCCGATGCGCTGGCGCGGGCCTGTGATCTGGGCGTGGCGATGCAGTTGACCAACATCGCGCGCGACGTGGGCGAGGATGCGCGGGCGGGGCGGGTGTATCTGCCGCTGGACTGGCTGGCCGATGCGGGGATTGACGTTGACGGGTTTCTTGACGCCCCTGCTGCCACGCCCGACATTCGCCGGATGACCGCCCGCCTTCTGGCCGAGGCCGATCGGTTGTATTTGCGGGCCGAAGCGGGAATTTCCGCCCTGCCGCGCAAAGCCCGTATGGGAATCTGGGCGGCGCGTCTGATCTATGCCGGGATCGGCGCGCAGGTCCGCCGTCAGGGCTGCAACAGCATCAATCAGCGTGCCCGCACCGGCAAGGCGCGCAAAATCGTCTGGATGGGACAGGCGGGTTTACACGCCGCGACATCGCTGGTGATGCCCCAATCGGCAGTCATCTACGCGCCGCCACTGCCCGAGGTGGCATTTCTGATCGATGCCGCCGGGCAGCGGCCGGTCACGCAGGGGCGGACGCATGCAATGCTCGATATTCTGGCCGACCTCTCGGCCCGACAGGCAGGGGTTGGCAGGGGCGGACAGGGCGCTTAGGTACAGGGTTACCCGCCACAAAAGGCAGCCCGATGGATATCACCCTGTTCCTGATCTTTCTGGTGGCCAGCATGGCGGCCGGAACCACCGGGGCCATGTTTCCCACCGGACCGTGGTATAAAACGCTGAACAAGCCGACGTGGACGCCGCCCAACTGGGTGTTCCCGGTCATGTGGACGACGATTTATGTGTTGATTTCCTTTGCCGGAGCGCGGGTCGCCGTGCTGGATGGTAACGCCTATGCGATGGGGTTCTGGGGCATGCAGATCGCGTTCAACACCCTTTGGACACCGTTGTTTTTCGGCCTGCGGCGGTTGCGCGGGGCGCTGCCGGTCATGGGCGGTCTGTGGCTGTCGGTGCTGGGTTGCACGGTAACGCATTTCCAGCTGGATTTCTGGGCCGGCCTTGCCTTTGTGCCCTATCTGATCTGGGTCACTGTTGCCGCTGCGCTGAGCGTGGAGATGGCGCGTCTGAACCCCGATCAGAAGCCGATCAATATTTCCGAGCTTTAAGCCCGAAAGCGCATCGGCCGGAGACGTTTCGGGCAGCCTCTGTCGTTGTAAAGTTGTTTCCGCAGACCCCACGTCTCTCGAGACGTAGATCTTTGATGTATTGAAGTTTTTGAGAGATTTGACGCGGATTTTCGAAATCTCTTTGCAATCATTCACCTCTCGAATGTCCACCCCCGCCTTCGCGGCACGCGCAGCGCCAGCATCGCCTTGACCAGCGGCATCTCGAAGCGGTCGAGATCGAGCGCTTCGTGCACGCCGGTGACATCTTCGCCGTTGATCCGTGTCGTCACTGCTGAACGGGAATAAAACGGCGCATCCAGCATGTTCATAACCTGTCGCGGCGTCGTCCCCGGATCGGCACGGGTGTCGCGGCGTATCTGCCATAGGGAGCGCTTGAATGTTGCTAGCGGGGGCGCATCGACCAGCCGCGCCGTGCCATCCGGGTCGAACCCCACGGCACAGTCAAGCGTTGTGCCGTCCCGCCGGGTTGCATCATAAAAGCAGACGGCGCCATCGCGGGTCGGGAACCGGCCCCATGTCCAGAACCGGAAATCCTGTTCCAGCGCACGGGTCCCGAAATTGGCGTCGAAATACCCGTGGCCCTGCCATTGCCAGCCTGTCGCCTCTAGCTGCACGTCGATGTCGCACAGCGGCGCAAACGGTCGCCAGATGTGGGCGCGATCCGGCGTCAGCGCCAGATCGACGCCGCTTACGGCCTTTGGCGTCAGGGTGATGGCCCCCCGGACGCGCGACACCAGCGGCAGGCTTGACACCTCGTCGATGTCGATGACCAACCGCGTGCCGTCCCAGTGCATCGACGACGGGCCGACCTGTAGCGTATCCGCCGACTGGCGCAGCGCCGCGCGGCCTCGGTCGGTCATGGTAAATCGCCCGCCGCGCCCGTAGGTGGCGACGTTGATGCAGCAGTGGTTGGCCGGATCGCGCCGCCCAGACCACGCATACCAAGGGCTGAAAACCGACCCTATGAATCCGATGACACTGACCGCGCGGGTGCTGTCGGCGCTGATCCCGTCGACATACCACCACGCATACCCGTTCGGCGCGACGGCGACGTCGAACCGAGGTCGGCCATGATCGCCCCTGCCGCGTGCCGGCCCGAGAGGGTCGCCATCGGCACCCCCGCCCCCGGATGCGTCCCCCCGCCGCACAGATACAGGCCCGGCACCCCCGTCCGCGCCGTCGGCCGCTTGAACGCTGCCATCAGCCCCGCCGGACTGCGCCCGTACAGCGCCCCCGCTGACCCCGGAAAGGCCAGATCGAACCCCGCTGGCGTTGTCAGCGTGTCCGCTTGGGGTGTCGGGCTGAACGTCAGGCCAAAGCGTGCCAGCCGCGCGAGAATCTCTGTCGTGCATCGGGCGGTCTCCTTGGGGTCGGCATGGGGCAACGGGGGGGCGTTCAGGATGATTTCGAATCGTTCCGGGCCAGTGGGCACTTCGCTACCCCGATCCTGCGCACAGATATAGAGCGTCGGATCGCGGGGCAGGTGGCCGCGCGCAAGATCGGCGAATTCCGCCGCTCGATCGTCACCGAAAAACACCGTGTGATGCGCCAATGGCGGGCCGTTCGGCGTCGCCGCGAAGGCCAGCACACATGCTGACAGGCTGCGCGGGTCACTGGCTGGTCGGGGCAGGACATCGCGCAGATTGGGGCTCAGCAACCCCAGCGTCAGCGCTCGCGGGTCGCCGTTGAACAGCACAATATCGGCCGGAAAGCGGCTATCGGCGGTCTGCACTGCGGCGACGCGGCCATGCTGCCGCTCGATCCGTGTGGCCTTAGTCGCATAATGAAACACAGCCCCCCGCGCCACCGCCAGATCGGCGATGGCCTGCGCCAGTTGCTGCATGCCCCCGGCGACGGCCCAGACCCCGGCCGCCTCGGCCTGCCAGATCAAGGACAGCAGGGCGGGCACCTGGTCCGGCATGCCGCCGACATATGTTGCGTAGCGGCCAAAAAGCTGCGCCAGACGCGGGTCGCTAAAGCTGTGGCGCAACAACCCGGCCAGAGATTTCCAGGGGGCCATGTCGACGATCAGGCGCGGTTGGCGCAGCACACGGGCGGTCAACGCGGCGCGGGTCGGGGCCGACGATTGCATCATCGGGGCATCGAAGGCAGCAAACAGGCGGGCGGCGCGGGCCGAAAATGTCTGGAATTGTGCCGCGGCCGTCGGGCCGAACGCGGCCGTAATATTAGCGACACTGGCGGCAGGGTCGGCCATCAGGTCCAACGATTCGCCATCCGCCCAATAGTGGCGGGCAAGGGTGTGGAGCGGTTCCAGCGTCACGTGATCGGCAATATCTTCGCCGACGTCCGCAAACAGATCGTCGAACACCCCGCGCATGGTCAGTACGGTCGGCCCAGCATCGACAGGCCCCGCGAGCGAAGGAAATGTGCGCATCTTGCCACCGGGTGCGCCGTGCATGTCCAGCACGGTCACCTCATGCCCGGCATGGGCCAGCCGCAATGCTGCCGACAGCCCGCCGATTCCGGCCCCGATGACAACGATTTTCGCAGTCGCGGTTTCCATCGCAGGGCGCATTCCTCCATTCGGCAAGAGTTGACTTTGCGTGCCAAAGTGTCCAGTCTAATTTACAGTATTGCTGTCTAATTTTGCAGACAAAAGAACAAGGGGCGAACGCATGGCATCAGCGGAGCGGGTAGAGCGGGCAGTTATGGCCGCGATTTCGGCCGGGCAGGGCGGAGTTGCGCCTGCACGACTGGCCGCGGCGCTGGCGTATGCGGTGACACCGGGGGGGGCACGGATTCGCCCCACCATCCTGATGGCCGTGGCGCAGGCATGTGGCGACGACCGGCCCGCGCTATCCGATGCGGCGGCTGTGGCGCTGGAGTTGATCCACTGCGCCTCGCTGGTCCACGATGACCTGCCCTGCTTTGACGACGCCGCGATGCGCCGGGGTAAACCAGCCGTGCATCGTGCGTTTTCCGAATCGCTGGCTGTGCTGACGGGCGACAGCCTGATCGTAATGGGTTTTCAGGTGTTGGCACGGGCTGGCCGGGTCGACCCTGCGCGGGCGATGCAGTTGATCGACGTGCTGGGCACCCGCACCGGCATGCCGCACGGCATCTGCGCCGGGCAGGGCTGGGAAAGTGAGACGCAGATCGACCTTGGCGCCTATCACCGGGCCAAGACCGGGGCGCTTTTCATCGCGGCAACGCAGATGGGCGCGATCGCGGCCGGGAAGGAGTTCGAGCCGTGGGAAGAACTGGGTGCCCGCATCGGCGAGGCGTTTCAGGTCGCCGACGATCTGCGCGACGCGCTGTGCGATGCTGCAACACTGGGCAAGCCCGCCGGACAGGACGATCTGCACGGGCGGCCCAATGCGGTTGCCGAACTGGGAGTCGCGGGGGCGGTGCAACGGCTGGACGAGATCCTGTCAGGGGCCATTTCGTCGATCCCTGCCTGCCCGGGCGAGGCGGCGCTGGCGATGATGGTGCAGGCCTATGCGGCACGGCTGGTGCCTGCGGGGGCGCGCGAAAACCTGCGCATCGCGGGCGAGTGATGGCTCGGCGGGCAAATGGCTGACCTTGGCCTGCCGCGACAGGATGCAAGACCGGTGACCCCCGGTTGGATTAACCGCCTTGTTTCCAAAACACAATTTCAGGCCTTTGCCGCCCGTTTTCCTCTGACCCGCCGTCTTGTCCGGCGCGAGGGTGAGGCCCTGTTCGACATTGTCGCCGGGTTCTGCCATTCGCAAATTCTGGCGGCGCTTGTGGGTTTCGACATCCCGGACCGCCTTCTGTACGACCCCCAAACCGCCGACCAGCTTGCCCGCCGCACTGGCGTGCCGTTACCCCGGATGGAAGTCCTGCTGAATGGCGGCGTGGCAATCGGATTGCTGAAACGGCGCGGCCAATCCTATCGGCTGACGCGGCGTGGTGCTGCCCTTGTCGGGGTGCCAGGCTTGCAGGGAATGATCGCGCATCACCACGTCCTTTATCGCGATCTGGCCGACCCTGTCGCGTTTTTCCGTGGCGAGACGCAGACCGAACTCGCCGCATTCTGGCCCTATGTTTTCGGCGCTTCCGGGGTGACTGATCCTGCCGTCGCGGTAACCTATTCTGCGCTGATGGCCGACAGTCAGACGCTTGTGGCGCAAGACACGCTTGACGTTGTGTCGCTGGCCAAGGTACGGCATTTGGTGGACGTAGGCGGCGGGACCGGGGCGTTCCTGACCGCTGTTGCCGCCCGCTATGCGGCACCCCGGTTGTCCCTGTTTGACCTGCCCGCCGTGGTGCCGGGGGCAACGGCACGATTCGCCAACGCGGGGATTACGGACCGCGTGCAGATCGTTCCGGGGTCGTTCCGCGACGGTCCGCTGCCGCAAGGCGCTGACGCGATCAGCCTGATCCGGGTGCTCTATGACCATTCCGACGCGACGGTCATCGGGCTGTTGCAGGCCGTGCATGCGGCGTTGCCGGTGGGTGGCCGGCTAATCGTTTCCGAACCGATGACCGGGGGCGACACGCCGCAGCGGGCGGGCGACGCATACTTTGCCCTTTACTGCATGGCGATGCGGACCGGCCGCGCCCGCAGTGCCGACCAGATTGCGACGCTGCTGCGAGCTGTCGGATTTACGACTGTCCGGCGGCCCCGTTCACGGCGGGCTTTCATCACAACGGTCGTCGAGTCTGTCAGATAAAGTGGACAGGCAGACTGTCTAATTGGATTGACAGAGACGATCGTCAGGTTAGACTGACACCAATCACCAGCCGGGGCCGTCCGGTCAAAGAAGGGGAGGAGAACATGGAAACGATAGCCGTCATTCTGACTGCCCCCAAGGTCCTGGATCTTGGTATCCTGACCATCGTGTCCCCTGCCTCTGATGATGTGGTCGTCGACATCAGCCATTCAGGCATTTCGACCGGCACCGAAAAACTTTTCTGGTCCGGGCAGATGCCGCCGTTCCCTGGCATGGGCTATCCGTTGGTGCCCGGCTACGAGGCTGCGGGCGAGGTGGTCGAGGCGGGGCCGGAATCGGGTCTTCGCGTCGGCGAACATGTCTTTGTTCCCGGTGCCAACTGTTACGAAGGCGCGTTCGGTCTGTTCGGCGGGTCGGCGCGACGGCTGGTCACCAAAGCATCGCGCGTCACCCGGATCGACCGTGGGCTGGGGGCTGAAGGGGCGCTGCTGGCGCTGGCCGCCACCGCGCGTCACGCGATGGCTGGGCCCGGTAAGCAGGTGCCCGACCTGATTGTCGGTCACGGTGTTCTGGGTCGGTTGCTTGCTCGTTTGACGGTTGCTGCGGGTGCGCCCGCCCCGACTGTGTGGGAAATTGATGCCGACCGCGCCAAGGGTGCCAAAGGCTACGATGTCATTCACCCTGACATTGACCCGCGCCGCGACTATCGGTCGATCTATGACGCGTCCGGTAGGGGCGACCTGCTGAACGATATGGTCGGCCGTCTGGCCAAGGGCGGCGAGGTCGTGCTGGCCGGGTTCTATACCCAGCCGCTGTCCTTCGCTTTCCCGCCCGCATTCATGAAAGAGGCGCGGTTTCGCATCGCCGCCGAATGGGTTGCCGACGATATGGTTGCGACCCGGTCGCTGGTCGAAAGCGGCGCGCTGTCGTTGGCCGATCTTATTACCCACCGCCATGCGGCCACGGATGCAACTGCGGCTTACGAAACCGCGTTCACCGATCCGGCCTGCCTGAAAATGATACTCGACTGGAAGGAAGTCCAATGAAGGACGAAGTCCCGAACCTCAAAGATTTTGACAAGCGCCTGCGCGAAGAAGCGGCGATCGAGCCTTCGTTGGAAGTGCCCCAAGGCGAGCCGAAATCCAAGACCCAGATCATCGCGATCTATGGCAAGGGCGGCATCGGCAAATCGTTCACGCTGGCCAACCTTTCGCACATGATGGCCGAAATGGGCAAACGCGTGCTGCTGATCGGCTGCGATCCGAAATCGGATACCACCAGCCTGCTGTTCGGCGGCAAGGCCTGTCCGACGATCATCGAAACATCTTCCAAGAAAAAGCTGGCCGGCGAAGAGGTGCAAATCGGCGACGTGTGTTTCAAACGTGGCGGCGTCTTCGCGATGGAACTGGGCGGGCCCGAGGTTGGCCGTGGCTGTGGCGGACGTGGTATCATCCACGGGTTCGAATTGCTGGAAAAGCTGGGGTTCCATGACTGGGATTTCGACTATGTCCTGCTTGATTTTCTGGGCGACGTGGTCTGCGGCGGCTTTGGCCTGCCCATCGCCCGTGACATGGCGCAAAAGGTGATCCTGGTCGCATCCAACGACCTGCAATCGCTGTACGTCGCCAACAATGTCTGTTCGGCGGTGGAATATTTCCGCAAGCTGGGTGGCAACGTCGGCGTCGCGGGCCTCGTCATCAACAAGGATGACGGGTCGGGCGAGGCGCAGGCCTTTGCCGAGGCGGTGAAAATCCCGGTGCTGGCAGCGATCCCGCAAAACGACGATTTGCGCAAGAAATCAGCGAACTACCAGATCGTCGGCACCATGCAGTCGGAATGGGGTCCGCTGTTTGGCGCATTGGCCGACGCGGTGGGCATCGCCCCGCCGGTCCGCCCTGCGCCGCTGGATCAGGACGGACTGCTGGGCCTGTTCGATGCCAAGGACACAGGCGGCGATTACACGCTGGTTCCCGCAACGGCGACCGACATGCGCGGCAAATACGGGGCGGTTCAGGCAAGTCTCGAGGTTGTTTATGACGACGCGTGAGGCATACGAGGTTGGATACGACGACGCCGGACAGGTGAGCATTATCGAGGGTTCGCCCCGTGATGACGCAGCCCCCGATTCTGGTGCGGCCGTCACCGAACACGTGGCCTCAGGCGGATGCAGTTCCGGCCCGACGATGGAGGCTGCGGCCCGCGCTGCCGGCAAATCCGACATCCTTGATCAATACGCCGCCGATTATCCCAAAGGCCCGCA
>JBBSBK010000120.1:0-8697 GCA_038251315.1 Rhodobacterales bacterium
ACGGTTTGCAGCAATCGCCTGCGATGGGGCGGGGAATCGCCGAACTGGTGTGCTATGGACACTACCGCAGCCTTGACCTTTCGGCGCTGGGGTATGACCGTGTTGCCGCAAATCGCCCTTTGCTTGAACGGGCTGTCATCTGAGGAATATCGCCATGCTGGGCAAAATCGTCCTGACCGGGGCCCGTGGCAATCTGGGGCACGAACTGCGTGCGCCGCTTGCGAAATTGTGCCGTGAACTGCTATCGACCGACATTCTTGATGCGCCTGACGAACTGGCCGGAAACGAAACCTACGTGCAGGCCGACCTCGCGCAGATGGACCAGATCGGGCCGCTGATCGCGGGTGCCGAGATGGTCGTTCATTTCGGTGCCATCGTCGATGAAAAACCGTTTCCCGAATTGCTCGGCCCGAATTTCATCGGGGCCTACAATGTCTGGGAGGCCGCTTTTCAGCACGGCACCCGCCGCGTCATCTATGCCTCGTCCGTCCATGCGGTCGGCATGTGTGAAACGAACGCCGGCATCGACACCAACGAACCGCACCGTCCCGATACGTTCTATGGGCTGGCCAAGTGTTTCTCGGAAGATCTCGGGCGGATGTATTGGGAAAAGCGCGGGCTGGAATCGGTTTGCCTGCGGATCATGTCCTGCACCCCCGAACCGCAGAACGTGCGGGCCTTGCAGACATGGCTGTCCTACCGCGACATGGTACAACTGGTGGAGCGGTCAGTGGAAACGGCCACGGTCGGGCATACGGTGGCTTACGGCGTCAGCGCCAACAGTCGCGCACCTGTCAGCAATCACAAGGTTGGGTTCCTCGGCTATCGCCCGCAGGACAATGCTGAAGACTGGGCCGAAGGCCTGCTGGCCAAGGGCGACACGTTCGACCCGCAGAACCTTGCGCATACAAGGCTGGGCGGGCCCTTTGCGAGTGTGAAACTTGGTGAAAGTGGCGTCGCCGGGATCAAGGCGATGAGCGGGGGGTCGCCTGCAAACGAAACGTCAAAGGAGCCGGGCAAACTACCTTCTTTCCTGTCGAAAAGGGGCATCGGGGCGGTCTGACCTCCCGCTTCTTTGGTCCCTGAAACTCCGGGGGAGTCGCCCGGCACGGGCGGCGGGGGCAGCGCCCCCTATTTTCAGAAGGTAATTTGAAACGCCGCCCCCGGCGCCTGATCCAGCAGCGCAATCTCGGCCCCGTGTGCGTGCAACATGCGCCGCACGATCGCCAGACCCATGCCGGTACCGCCTGAATCGCGCCGGGTGGTAAAGAACGGATCGAAAATCCGCGCCCGGTTTCCCGCCGATACGCCGGGGCCATCGTCGGCCACCGTCAGGCTGTCGGGCGTCGTGGTCAGTGTCACCGCAGTTGCACCGTGGGCCAGCGCGTTGCCCAGCAGGTGTTCCAGCACCAGCCGCAAACCGTCACGGGCGATAGGCAGCGCATCATGGCCCTGCGCCGTCAGCGCCAGCCCCGGAAACTGCGCTGCCAGCCCGTCGATCAGGTCGGGCACCATCGCGCTACCGCTGCCCATCGGTTCCTGTGCCCGCGCCAGTGCCCGCTGCGCCTCGAGCAGCGCCGTCATGCGGTCTGCCGCATCGTCGATCCGGGCCAGAAGAGCGCGCCGTTCGCCGCGTTTCAGCCCCGGAGAATCCAGCAATTCAGCCGCTCCACGCAGCACCGTCAGGGGCGATTTCAGCTCATGCGTCACGTGATCGGCGTAGGACCGCAGCACCGCCTCGCGCCCTTGCAGCACGCGGCCCATATCGAGCATTGCCTGCCCCATGTCGCGCATTTCGCGGGTGCCATAGTGCGCCAGCGGGTCAAGGGCACCACTGACTCCATGCGCGATTTCGTCGGCGCGCGCCGCAAGCGCCCTGACCGGCCCAAGAATGATCCGCCACAACACGTAGCCCACGTAAACCGTCGCCAGAACGATCCCGATTCCGGCCAGCGCCATCGCCTCGCCATAGCCCAGCGACGGGGTCAGAAACCGCATCGCCATGATCCCGGCCAGCGGCAGGCACAGCACCGCCGCCAGCGTGAACCCCACGATCATCGCCAGAGACGGTCGCCATTTCGCGGCTATGCGCCCCGGCATGGCCCCATCCGGATGCCGACGCCATGCACCGTGTCGATGGCATCGCCGCAGCCCGCACCGCCCAATTTGAAACGAAGGTTGCGCAGGTGGCTGTCGAGCGTGCGGTCACTGACGTGGATATTCGTGCCATAGACCGCATCGACCAGTTTTGGGCGGGGCATGACGTGGTCGGGCCGCGCCATCAGGCGCGTGAGCAGGTCCATTTCGCGTGATGTCAGATGTACTTGTTCGCCGTTCACCCGGCAGATGTGGCGCGTCGCGTCCAGTTCGATGACGCCGCGCCGCAGACTGGCGGGATCGTCCTGCGCCGCGCCGCTGCGTTTCAGGATCGCGCGGATCCGGGCGACCAGTTCGCGGGGGCTGAACGGTTTAGCGACGTAATCATCGCCGCCGATCTCGAATCCGACAACGCGGTCGATCTCATCGCCTTGGGCGGTCAGGAACAGGATCGGCACGCTGGATGATTTGCGCAAGCGGCGGCAGACTTCGAGCCCGTCCATTTCGGGCATCCCGATGTCCAGCACGATCAGGTCGGGCATCCGTCGGTGCGTCGCGGCGATGGCGGCGACGCCGTCGGCGGCCTCGGTCACATCGAACCCGGCTTGGGTCAGCGTGATGCGCAGGACATCGCGGATTTGGGCGTCGTCGTCGACCAAAAGGATATGCCGGTTCATGTTATCGTCCCTTCGCCGGGGCGGCTTTGCGTGCCGCAAGGTTACGGGCAAGCGCGCCTTTGCGGTAGCCCTTAAACAGTGAGACGCGGGTGGGGGCGCGATCCTTGGATTGGGCCGGAAGAATGTTTGCAGGCGAGCCATCGCGGCGCAGGCTGGTCGGCGCGCCGCTGCGGGTCAAGTGTTGCATGCGTTGTCCTTTGCTCTTGTCCTTAAGGCAAAGTCCTAGGGGCAGGCCGTGCAGACAGGCCCAGCCATTTGTGCAGTTTTTGTGCAGATGGTCAGGCCGTCGCCGCTACCCGGATCGCACGGATATTCGCGCCGTAAACGTCGGGCTTGTCCACCGATCCGCCGCTGAACACCGCCGATCCGGCGACCACCACATCGGCCCCGGCGGCTACGACCAGTGGTGCTGTGTCGGGCGTCACGCCGCCGTCAACCTCGATATGCACGGGCCTGCCACCAATCATCGTCCGCAAGGCGCGGACCTTTTCAATCTGGCTGTGAATGAACTTTTGCCCGCCGAAACCGGGGTTCACCGTCATCACGCAGACCAGATCGACCATATCGAGCAGATAGGCCACAGCCTCGATCGGCGTGCCGGGATTGATCGCCAGCCCCGCCTTGGCCCCGGCCCCGCGAATTGCCTGAAGGGTGCGGTGGATATGCGGCCCGGATTCCAGATGCGCGGTGATATTGTCCGCCCCCGCCTTGGCAAAAGCGTCGATGTAGGGATCGACCGGCGCGATCATCAGATGCACGTCCATCACACCCTTGATATGCGGCCGGATCGCCGCGCACATCGCGGGGCCAAAGGTGATGTTGGGCACGAAATGCCCGTCCATCACATCGACATGGACCCAGTCGGCCCCCTGCGCCTCGATCGCCTCACACTCGGCCCCGAAGTTGGCGAAATCCGCCGACAGGATCGAGGGGGCGATTTTCAGGGTGCGGTCGAATGGCATGGCGGCGTCCTTTCAGGTTTGGGCGCGGTTTAACGCCGAAATCGGCGAAGGTCACGCGCTGCGTCGCCCGATGATGCGGGACATCGCTGGTGAATGTGCTAATTTGACGACATGGACCGGATCACCCTGCATCACGCGGATATCCTGCGACCCGACGCGGCGGTCCATCTGGCCCGCGCGCTGCTGGACAGGGGGCGACCCAAGGCCCTGCACGACCACGATTTTTTCGAGCTTTCATGGGTCCAGAATGGCCGCGTGCGCCATCACTTGCCTGACCGGACTGATAATTTGACCGAGGGCGATCTGCTGTGCATCCGGCCTGATCACGCCCATGCGTTACAGGGACGGGGCGAGGTGGCGATGGTGGTGTCGCTGGTCCTGCATCCCGACCTGATGGCCAAGATCGTCGCACGTCATCCGCATCTGGCGGAACGCCTGTTCTGGGCCGATGCGCCCGTGCGCCTGCACCGCGACAGCCACGCATTGGCCGCGCTGAACCACGCTGCCCTGCGGCTGGAACGCAGCGCCCTTGGGCCGCTGGACGCCGAGGCGTTCCTGCTGCCCCTGATCGCCGATCTGCTGGACGAAACCCCTGCCCCGTCCGCCGCGCCGGAGTGGCTGATCGCCGCCTGTATCGCCGCCCAGCGCCCCGAGGTTTACCGCGACGGCGCTGCCGGGTTCGTGCGCATCGCGGGCCACGCCCACCCCCATGTCAGCCGCACCGCCCGGCGGTTTCTGGGCCAGTCCCCGTCGGAATACGTCAACGCCATCCGCATGGCCCATGCCGCGCGGCAACTGTCGGGCAGCGCCGAACCACTGGCCGACATCGCCGCCGATTGCGGCATCCCCAACCTGTCGCATTTCCATCGCCTGTTCCGCGCCCACCATGGCCAGACCCCGGCACAGTATCGCCAACAGTTTCAGCGCAATGTGGTGCAGCCGTCCGAATAGTTTGACCATCCGGTCAAACCTTGCCAAACCCCCGCCCGCGTGTCAGGTTTTGGCAGTATGCCGGAGGCCCCTTTGCAAACCGATACTCTGATCCAGACCCACCTGCCGCAGGTCCATGAACCGCGCAATGACGGCATGACGCTTGACCTCGACTGGGTCGCGTCGGTGCAGGCCAACACGTCCGCCATCGAACGCCGTGCGGCGACCCTGCCGGGGCGACGCAGCGTCAAGAAAGACTGGCAGGCGGCGTGGCTGTGCAAGGCGGTCAGCCTGATGGACCTGACGACGCTGTCGGGCGACGACACCCCCGCCCGTGTGCGCCGCCTGTGCGCCAAGGCCCGCCAACCCGTGTCGCCCGCCCTGCTGAATGCCTTGGGCATGACCGGCCTGACCGTCGGCGCGGTCTGCGTTTATCACGACATGGTAGCGACGGCCGTACAGGCGCTCGAGGGGACGGCGATCCCCGTCGCGGCCGTTTCCACGGGTTTCCCCGCCGGGCTGTCACCGTTCCATCTGCGCATCGCCGAGATTGGCGAAAGCGTCGCCGCGGGCGCGCGCGAGATCGACATCGTAATCTCCCGCCGCCACGTGCTGACCGGGAACTGGCAGGCGCTGTATGATGAAATGGCGCAGATGCGGGCCGCTTGTGGGGAAGCCCACATCAAAGCGATTTTGGCTACGGGAGAGTTGGGGACGCTGCGCAACGTCGCCCGCGCGTCGCTGGTCTGCATGATGGCAGGGGCCGATTTCATCAAGACCTCGACGGGCAAGGAAAGCGTCAACGCAACCCTGCCCGTGACCCTGACGATGATCCGGGCGATCCGCGATTACCACGACCGGACCGGGGTGCGTGTGGGTTACAAACCTGCGGGCGGGATCAGCAAGGCCAAGGATGCGCTGGTCTACCTCGCGATGATCAAGGACGAATTGGGCAACCGCTGGCTGCAACCCGACCTGTTCCGGTTTGGCGCGTCGTCCTTGCTGGGCGATATCGAACGGCAGCTGGAACACCACGTCACCGGCGCTTACTCTGCGTCGTGGCGGCATGCGATGGGATAGGCGATGAAACGCCGCGATGTCATTCGCAAACTGAAAGAGGCTGGACTGACCTTTCAGGAGGGCGGCAATCACACCGTCGTGCTACGTTCCGGCACACGGGTATCGGTCCTGTCGCGACAGCGCGAGATTGCCGAACCCGTGATCAAAGCGATAGAAAAGCAAACCGGCGTCAAACTGAGGTAACCGACATGTCCTATTATCCCGCTATCCTTCATTCACCGGACGCCGACGGGCTGGTTGGCTGCACCGTACCCGATCTTTTGATCAACGCAACGGGGCGGGATCGCGACAGCGCACTTGCCGATGCCGTGCAGGTGATGGACGCATTGCTTGCCGATATGGCGCGACAGGGTGAGCCGTTCCCTGAACCTACGGTTGCGGATGACATTGACTTTGACGACGGCGTGCTGGTGCTCCTGCATGCCCGTGTTCCGCAGGCAGCATAGGACAGACGATGACCGTCAAGGAAATCTTTGAAACGATGGACTACGGTCCCGCCCCGGAGTCAGCGGCCGAGGCGCTGGCGTGGCTGGTCGACCAAGGCGACCGTTTCGGGCATTTCATCGACGGGGCGTTCACCGCGCCGGGGCAGACCTTCGATACCCACAACCCGGCTACGGGCGCGGTGCTGGCATCCGTGTCGCAGGCGAGGCAAATTGACGTGGACAGGGCCGTCAAAGCTGCCCGCAAGGCCCAGCCCGCTTGGGCCAAGGACGGCCACGCCCGGGCTCGGATCTTGTATGCCATCGCCCGCCTGCTGCAAAAACAATCGCGCCTGTTTGCCGTCCTTGAAACCCTCGATAACGGCAAACCGATCCGGGAATCCCGCGATATCGACGTGCCGCTGGCGCAGCGCCATTTCTATTATCACGCGGGTATGGCGCAACTGATGGACAGCGAATTGCCCGACCGTGAACCGCTTGGCGTTTGCGGCCAGATCGTGCCGTGGAACTTTCCGCTGCTGATGCTGGCGTGGAAGATCGCGCCGGCCTTGGCGATGGGCAATACGGTGGTACTGAAACCCGCAGAATACACCTCGCTGACCGCGCTGCTGTTCGCTGATATTTGCCGGCAGGCGGGCGTGCCCAACGGGGTGGTCAATATCGTCACCGGCGACGGGGCCGTGGGCGAGATGATCGTCAACGCCGACGTGGACAAGATCGCGTTCACCGGATCGACCGCCGTGGGCCGCAAAATCCGCGTGGCGACGGCGGGGTCAGACAAGGCGCTAACCCTCGAACTGGGCGGCAAATCGCCTTATATCGTGTTCGACGACGCGGACCTCGACAGCGCCGTCGAAGGGCTGGTCGACGCGATCTGGTTCAATCAAGGGCAGGTCTGCTGTGCCGGGTCGCGCCTGCTGGTGCAGGAGGGCATCGCTGACCGCTTTTACACCAAGCTGCGAGCCCGGATGGACGGGCTGCGCATCGGCGATCCGCTGGACAAATGTATCGACGTGGGGGCCATCGTCGATCCCGTGCAACTGGCGCAGATCAGCCGGATGGTTGATGCCAACACCGAGGGGCAAACCTATGTGGCCGCCACGCCCGTTCCCGCACAGGGCTGCTTTTATCCGCCGACGCTGATCACCGGGCTGTCGCCAGCATCGGTGCTGATGCAAGAGGAAATCTTTGGCCCGGTGCTTGCTGCAACCACCTTCCGCACGCCGTCCGAAGCGGTCGAGATCGCCAACAACACCCGCTACGGTCTGGCGGCGACGGTGTGGAGCGAAAACATCAACCTTGCGCTCGACATTGCCCCAAAGCTGGCTGCCGGGATCGTCTGGATCAACGGCACCAACATGATGGATGCTGCGGCCGGGTTCGGCGGGGTGCGTGAAAGCGGGTTCGGGCGCGAAGGTGGTTGGGAAGGGTTGCAGGGCTATACGCGGCCCAAAGGTTCGGCCAAAGCGCTGAAACCTGTTGTGGCTTTTGAGGGTGACGGTGCCCCCGCTGACCCGCTCGACCGGACTGCCAAGCTGTATATCGGCGGCAAGCAGGCGCGGCCCGACGGTGGCTATTCGCGCCCCGTTCATGGGGCTAAGGGGGCGTTGCTGGGTCACGCGTCGCTGGCCAACCGCAAGGATGTCAGGAACGCGGTCGAGGCCGCCAATGCTGCCGCCGGGTGGGGCAAGACGACGGGCCACCTGAGGGCGCAGATTCTGTTCTACATGGCCGAAAACCTGTCGGCCCGCGCCGCCGAATTTGCGGCCCGGATCGACCATCTGACCGGGGCAAAAGGTGGCGCGAAAGAGGTCGCGGCGTCGATCCGCCGCCTGTTCACCTATGCCGCATGGGCCGACAAATACGACGGACAGGTGCACAATGTGCCGATCCGGGGGGTCGCGCTGGCGATGAAGGAACCAGTCGGCACCATCGGCGTGCTGTGTGCCGACGAAGCCCCGCTGCTCGGCCTTGTCAGCGTCATGGCCCCGGCAATGGCGATGGGCAATCGCTGCGTCCTGGTCGCGTCGGACCCCTATCCGCTGGCCGCGACCGACTTCATTCAAATCCTCGAAACCTCGGACGTCCCCGCCGGCGTCGTCAACATCCTGACCGGCAGCCACGCCGAACTGGCGCCCACCCTTGCCAGCCACCTCGACATCGATGCGGTCTGGTCGTTTTCGTCGACGCCACTTTCCGCCGACATCGAAAAGCGCAGTGCGGGAAACCTCAAACGGACATGGGTGAATCACGGCAAGGCGCGGGATTGGTCAGAGCCCCAAGGCGAAGGCCACGAATTTCTGATCGCCGCGACCGAGGTCAAGAATATCTGGATCCCCTACGGCGAATAGCCCACAGCTTCTTTGGTCCAAAAAACTCCGGGGGTGAGGCCAAAGGCCGAGGGGGCAGCGCCCCCTATTTGGTGCGCCAACTGTCAAACCAGCGGCTGACCCGGCTGCGCCGTTCAGCCACCCCGGCGCTGACCTCGTCCATCCGGTTGCCCGCCGA
>JBBSBK010000121.1:0-8567 GCA_038251315.1 Rhodobacterales bacterium
ATGTGGCGTGGCCATCGGCGACATGATCCTTGACATGGCGGCCCTTACCACCGCCGGTTTTGTCGATTTCGGTGACGTGTTCGACCTGCCGTTCTGGAACGACTTCATGGATCTGGGCCCGGCGGCATGGGATGCCTTGCGCGGCCAGTTGACCGACCTGTTGGGCGATAGATCGCGCGACCGGGCGTTGGTCGCACCGCATCTGGTGGCACGAGATGGTGCGACGCTTCATATGCCCGTCGCCGTGTCGGAATTCACCGATTTCTACGCCGGGCGGCACCACGCAACCAACGTCGGTACCATGTTCCGGGGGGCTGAAAAGGCGCTGCCGCCGAACTGGCTGCACATTCCCATCGGCTATAACGGCCGGGCGAGTACGGTGGTCGTCAGCGGCACCGACATCATCCGCCCGCACGGGCAGACCAAGGCGGCAGGTGCCGACTTGCCGACGTTCGGGCCGACGCAAAGGCTGGATTTCGAGCTGGAGTTGGGCGCGATCGTCGGCGGCACGACCGAGATGGGCGAGACTCTGAGCGTGGCGCAGGCAGACCTGATGATCTTTGGCTACGTGCTGCTGAACGACTGGTCGGCGCGCGACATTCAGGCGTGGGAATACCAGCCACTTGGCCCGTTTCAGGCCAAGGCCTTCGCCACCTCGATCAGCCCGTGGATCGTGACGACCGCCGCTTTGGACCCGTTTCGCTGCGCCACTCCACCGCGCGAGGTGCCGCTGCTGCCACATCTGGCCGAACCGGGGCCGATGCTGTTCGACATCGACCTTGCGGTGACGATGCAGGCTGCCGGCGGTCCGGCGACGACCATCTGCGAAACCAACTACCGCGAGATGTATTATTCAGCGGCCCAGCAACTGGCGCACCACGCCTCGAGCGGCTGCGCGATGAACACCGGCGATCTCCTGGGGTCGGGGACGATTTCGGGGCCAACGAAGGGCAGCCGGGGCAGCTTGCTGGAGCTGACGTGGGGGGGCAAGGAACCGCTGACTCTGGCCGGCGGCGCCCTGCGCACGTTCATCGAGGATGGCGATTCGCTGACGCTGCACGGGGCGGCGCACGGTGACGGATTTACTGTGGGTTTTGGTGCCTGCACAGGCACGATCCGGCCCGCCCGAACCCCACGTGCATGAAGATCCCGATTAATGCCCCGGCACGGTTACTTCGTAACCCTTTTCCTCGGGCTCATCATCGATCATTTCCGCCGGAAACCCGTCCGCCAAAATCGACAACCCCGTCGCATCCTCTAACCGTCGGATGATATCGTCCGACTGCGCCCGCGCCCCATACCGCGCCTGACCGTCCTTGAAAATCTGGATCATCAGCGGGCTGATTTCCAACGGCACGGCAAAATCTTCGGCCAGTTTGTGAAACAGCCCGATGTCCTTCAGAACCAAATCCATCGTGAACGAAATATCGCGACTTCCGTTCAGGATCACCTGACCTTCGGTTTCGGCGACAAAGGAAGTCCCTGACGAGATTTCGATGGCTTTATAGGTGGTCGCCATGTCCATCCCCGCGGCCTTCATCGTCACCAGCGCCTCGCACAGCGTCAGCAGGTTGGCGGTCGCCAAGTAGTTCGTCATCACCTTGAGCATCGACGCGCTGCCGATGTCGCCCGTGTGCAGCACGCGGCGGCCCAATGTGGTCAGCAGCGGCAGCATCCGGTCGAACGTCGCGCGGTCGCAGCCGGCAAGGATGGAAATGTTCCCCGTCGCCGCCCGGTGGCAGCCGCCCGACACCGGGCATTCGATCGGCGCGGCCCCTTTGGCCCGCACCAATTCGGCCAGCCGGGCGACCAACGCGGCGTCCGTCGTCGACATTTCCGCCCAGATCTTGCCCGCCGACAGACCCGCAAGGATGCCGTCGTCGTCCTCCATCACAGCCGCACAGGCGGCGGGGGAGGGCAGGCAGGTGATGACCAGATCGCAAGCCTGCGCCATCGCGCGGGGGCTGTCGGCCCAATGGGCGCCCATGTCCAGAAAGGGTTGCGCCAAGGCTGGATTCAGGTCGCGCACGGTCAGGTCGTAACCGTTGCGCAGCAGCGACCCGGCCAGTTTCGCGCCGACGTTGCCAAGGCCGATAAAGCCGACTTTCATGAGGAATCTCCAAAGGATCAGGCGCGCAGGGTGTCGCCGGTTTGCAGGGTGGGGGAAAGTTCGACCAACTCGCCAGCGGCCACACCGGGGTCGGCATTGCGGTCGGCAACGATCCGGGCGGCGCGTTCGCCGATCTCGCGCCGACACGCGTCCATCGTGGCAAGGCGGCGGGGCAACCCGTCAAGCAGTTCGACACCGTTGAACCCGGCCAACCCGATCGTGCCCGGCACGTCGATGCCCTGTTCCAGCAGCCACAGCAGCCCGCCTGCGCCGATCATATCGTTGGAATAATACAGGAAATCCAGATCGGGGGTGCGCCGCAACATCCCTTGGGTCATCTCGCGGCCCTTCGCCAGCGCCGATCCGCCGGAATAAAACTCCTGATCCGCAATCTCGATCCCGGCCTTGGCCAAGGTCCGGGTGAACCCTTCGAACCGTTTGCGCGCACGGTGGTCAAGCGGCATCTTGGTGCCCATGAACCCGATCCGTTTATAGCCCGCGTCGATGATCGCCTCGGCCATCTTGCGGCCCGCGCGGCGGTGACTGATGCCCACACAGGCGTCGATAGGGTCGCCGTCGACATCCATGATTTCGACCACCGGGCAATCGGCCTGCCGCATCATCGCGCGCGATGCCTCGGAATGTTCAAGGCCCGCGATGATGATGCCCGAAGGACGCCACGACAGCATCTCGAACAACACCTTTTCCTCTTTTTCGGGCAGGTAGTCAGTGACGCCGACGACCGGTTGCAGCGCGGTCGCGCCCAGCACGTCGGATATGCCTGACAACACCTCGGGAAAGACCATGTTGCGCAGGCTGGGCACGATCACGGCCACCAGATTGACCCGGCTTGATGCCAGCGCCCCGGCGATCTTGTTGGGCACATAGCCCAGCCGTTTGGCGGCCTCTTGCACACGTTGCCTGGTGCCTTCGCTGACGTCGCCCTTGCCGCGCAAGACCCGGCTGACGGTCATTTCGCTGACGCCGGATGCCTCGGACACATCGCGCAAGGTCAAGGGGCGTCTGGGCGGTGGGGTCAGCATGGTTGTCCCGATCTTGGTCTTTGGCCTTTGATAACCACAAGATCAGGGGTTGTCCAAGGCCTTGGCCACGTTGACGCACGGCCCATTCGCAGGCATGAGGAGGGCGGTGGGCCTCGTAGCTCAGGGGATAGAGCGGCCGCCTCCTAAGCGGCAGGTCGATGGTTCGAATCCATCCGGGGTCACCAATAGCGTCACAGGGTCGCGACTTGATAGCGCATGATCTAAAAGACAACTTGTGGTGGCAGGGTGATATATCTGAAATTAATCAAACTGTCAGGATCGGCGCGACAGGTGCGGCGATTGTGACTATGTGCCGCCTTGTGGGTGCATGGAAATGAGTGAGAGACGATATGACGAGCGACCGCGCGGCAACGCTAGATCAGATGATTGAATTCGCGATGGAAGAGTTGTTGTCAGGCAATGCACAACGCAAGCGGGCAATGGTGCGCAAGATGGCCGAAAGATGGCCCGATCAGCCCGCGTTGGCCCTTGTCTATGCCGTCACATCCGCGACCGAGGCGATCGAGGATACGTTTCGCAACGCTGCCGTCCAAGACCCCGTCATTCCGCTGGGCTATCGTCTGTCGGCGCTGATTTCGGCCGACGTGCATGCGGTACAATCGATGGGGCAGGTGCCAACTGTCGCCGAAGACCTGCTGCATTTCTGGCGACGGGTCGATCCGGCCTACTTGCGGATTCAGTAAGACCCGAAAGTTGCATCGATTATCCCAGATAGATTTCACCCGCCGGATAGCGGATCCGCGGGACTGACCGGGTTGCCAGAAAGAACCCCAGCGTCAGTGGTCCGACCCGGCCCAGAAACATCACGATGATGATGACGATCCGGCCCAACCCGTCCAGTTCGGTCGTGGTGCCGCGCGACAGGCCGACGGTGCCGAATGCCGATGTCACCTCGAACGCCAGATCGCGGAATTCGCCGTCGTGGGTGATCGAAATGACGAACAGGGCGACCATGACCAACAACAGTACGATGGTGGTCAGTGCCATGACTTTCAGCACTTCGTTAAGCCCCAGCGACCGCCCGAAGGCGTGCAACGCCGTGCGCCGTTTGAAAAACGCGGTCGTCGCCAGCAGCAACACAAGGAACGTCGTCACCTTGATGCCCCCTGCGGTCGATGTGCTGCCACCGCCGATCAGCATCAGGGTCATTGTCATCAATGTTGTCGCATCGTGCATCTGCGAAATGTCGATCGTGTTGAAGCCTGCTGTCCGTGGGGTGACGGCCTGAAACCATGCCGCCTGCAGGCGGGTGGCGGTATCGGGCAGCCCGCCAAGGGTGCCGGGGTTGTTCCATTCCAGCGTGGCAAAGGTGATCGTTGCCCAGATCGTCAGCGCCAGCGTGCCGACCAGCATCAGCTTGGAATGCAGCATCAGGTGTGACCAGCGCCGTTTGTCCAGAATGTCGCCGATCACGACGAAGCCAATGCCGCCGACGATGAACAGGGCGGGGATCACGACGTTGATCACCGGGTTTCCGACCCAGCGCGACAGGCTGTCTGGATTAAGCGCAAAACCGGCATTGTTGAACGCCGATACCGCGTGGAACACCGCGTTCCACAACCCCCGCCAGAACCCGAATTCGGGCATGAACACCGTTGCCAGCAGCACGACCCCGACCCCTTCGCAGATCAGTGCGACCTTGAGAATGATGCGCACCAGCACGATGATGTTGCTGACCGAGGTCTGATTGAGGTCTTCGCGCAGGATCGTCTTGTGCGGCATCCCGACCGGCAAGCCCAGCGCCGAAAAGAACAGGACCGCAAAGGTCATCAGCCCAAGCCCGCCAAGCTGCATCATTGTGGCAATCACGAGTTGCCCGAAGAACGTGAAATGACTGCCAGTGTCGAACAGCACCAGCCCGGTGACCGTTCCGGCCGAGGTGGCAGTGAAAATCGCCTCGCCCAGGGTCAGTGGTCCGGTGCGCGACAAGGGCAGCAACAGCAACAGCGTGCCGACAACGATCATGCCGGAATACATCACCGTCAGCATCGCCGGCGGCGGCAGTTTGAAGATCATCGTGCCGATGGTGCCGAGCCTTGACCGGACAGTCACAGGCTGGCCCCGAATTCGCGTAATTCGGTGCGTCGGCCCAGCAGGATCAGGTAATCGTCCTCTTCAAGCACACAGTCACCGTCTGGACCGCAGATGTAGTCGGTGCCCCGCATGACCCCCAGACAGCGCAGATCGAACTTGTCCGACAGGTCCAGCGATGCCAGATTCTTGCCTTGCAGGGCCGGCGATACGACGAAATTGACAATGTGAAATCCGTTGCCCAACCCCACGTAGTCGCGCACATAGGGGTTGTGCAGCACTTGGGCGATATGCTGGCCCACATCCTGTTCGGGGTGAATCACCCGGTCGACGCCGATTTTGGACAGGATGCGGTGATGGGTCCGGCTGATCGCCTTGGCCCAGACTACCTTGACCCCGATCATCTTGGCGTTGATCGCCGCCAGCACGTTCGCCTCGAGGTCTTCGCCGATGGCGATGATGGCGACGTCGCAGTCACCCAGACCCGCCTCGCGCAGGGCCGTTTCGTCGCGGGCGTCAAGAATGATCGCCTGCGACAGTTCGGCAGACAGGCGGGCGGTGTTGGTTTCGGACGAATCGATGCCGATGACGTAGTTGCCGAACCGTTGCAGTTCGGTCGCCACCGTGCTGCCAAAGGTGCCAAGGCCGATGACGGCAAAGGTGCGGGGCTTCTGTTTCATCGGGACCACGGTTTCAGGCAACACAACTCAAGCGTTGCGGTTGCCAAAGGTTCCGTGCCTCAGACCATGCGGATCACGTCCTTGTCGATGGCCAGCATATACCCCTTGCGGGCAATGTTCTTGACCAGCAACTCGCTGACCATCTGGTTGCCCAAGGTATCGCGCAGCCGCTTGATCCGGGTTGCGCCCGCAGCCTCGTCACAATCTGATGCAGGACGGCCCGAAATGACGCCTTCGATCTCGGCGCCTGACAGCACTTCGTCGTCCATCCGCGCCTCGGCCAGCACCGACAGGGTTTCGATGGCGGCCTCGGTCAGTTTGAATTCGAAATTGTTCAGGTAAACCGATTTCTGATCGCGGCTGATAAGCAGCGAATTGACCTCGATCCCCTTGCGCTCGATCTGGCCCATGCGGCGGGTCAGGGCGACCAGCATGACCAGAAAGGCGACAGCGGCCACCAGCATCGCAGTGGCGAACACCAGCAGCACAAAAATGACGAACCGATACGACGACAGCGTGTCGGAAAACGCGGTGCCCGATCCGGCCAGAATTTCCAGCAGCTTGATCTCGGCTTGCGTCGTCAGGCCGTCGTTTTCGATGAACAGGCGTTCGACGCGCGCGTTGAAGGCGTTCGCGTCAGGCAGGTTGATGAACAGCAACACGGCGGCGATCAGCAGAATCACGACGATCGCAACGATCCCGATAACAACAGTGCGGTTGCCGGTCAGCCGCGTTTCAATAGCGGAGGTAGTATTCGCCTGCACTCTCAACCCTCTCGGCCAGTCCGGCGTCATCGAAAACGCCCAGCACATTCAACAACGTCCAGCCGTCGCTGGCCAGACGTGATGGCAACTCTGCCTGTGCGGCGTCGACGGTGCAATCGCCATTGATCTGCGCCACGCCATAGTGAAGCCGCAGCGGCGCGTCCTGTTTGGCCTTGTAGTCGGCGTAACAGGCGGCCTGCGCCGCGCCTGCGGCAGTCAGGAGGATGCATGAGAGGAGAAGGTGTTTCATGGAAGCACCATGACCCGACCGGCCCCTGATATACAATATCGGGGTTTGTTATCGACAGGGCTATCGGCTGGCGGTGTGGTGTTATTGCCTGACCGCCTGTTCGGTCTGCACCGTCTTTTCATTGCGTCAGACATCCCTTGCATCGCGCTGCCACACAGAAAGGACCGATCAGATGAAAAACATGATAATCGCAGGTGCCACCGCCCTGTCGCTGGCCTTTGCAGGCGTCACCCCGGCGCAGGCCGATGAACGTGACATTGCCCGCATTCTGGCAGGCATCGCCGCCGTCGCCATTATCGCCAAGGTGATCGACGACCGCCGCGACCGCCGCGCCGCCGTGCCCGCGCCGCCGCCACCGCCCCGTTACGACCCCCTGCGCGCCGACTGTATCGTCGATGTGCCGACCCGACGCGGCGACGTGCGCGTACTGGGCAGCCGTTGCCTGCAGAACAACTACCGTCATTTCGCCGCCTTGCCGCAGGCCTGTCAGGTCGAACTGCGCGGGCGGCATCATCGGCGCAGCGGGTACGACATTGGCTGTCTGCGTAATGCCGGATTCGAGATCGGCCGCTATCGTCATTGATCGCGGTCAGCGGTGCGGCGGACCCCGATTGCCGCATCAAACTGGGGGCGAAAGGGTTGGACATGGCCTTTCGCCCCTTCTTTTTGCTTGAATGCTGCTACACGGTTTGGTCAGTGGAGTCATGAACGGCCCGGACCATTCCTTTGAAACCGAAGCATTGAACCGTGGCTGCGGCTGCGTCGCCGGCGTCGATGAGGTCGGGCGCGGTCCGCTGGCAGGGCCGGTGATGGCGGCGGCTGTGGTGCTGGATCTGGGGCGGATCCCTGCCGGTCTGAACGACAGCAAGCAGTTGACCGTGTTGCAGCGCGAAAGGCTGCACGACGCGCTGATGAACGTCGCCGAGGTATCGGTCGGCCAGGCGAGCGTCACCGAAATCGACACTCTGAACATCCTGCGGGCGGCGCATCTGGCGATGTGCCGGGCCATCGCCGGACTGGTGCGGCCTGCCGATCATCTGCTGATCGACGGCCACGTGCTGCCACGCGGGTTGACCATCGCCGCGCAATGTATCGTCAAGGGGGATGGCCGGGTTCTGTCGATCGCGGCGGCCTCGATTGTGGCGAAAGTGTGCCGCGATCGCCTGATGGTGGATTTGGCGCAACAGCATCCCGGCTATGGCTGGGAGTCGAACATGGGCTATGGCACGAAAAGCCACATTGTCGCGCTTCAAACCCTTGGTGTGACCCCACATCATAGACGTTCTTTCCGACCCGTCCACAATATGTTGTGGCAAGACAATTTACTAACCCCTTGATTCAATAAAGCTTTTGACAGCGAATCCCCTCTGACTCACATTGTCGTCAACGAACGAGCGGGCAAATCCGCCGGGACAGAGGCACTGATGACGACAAAGACCAAAACCAGCGGGGCGGTGACGCTTCCTCTGAACCAGATTCTTGACGGCGATTGCATCGCCGTGATGAACAGCCTGCCCGCAGGGTCGATCGACCTGATCTTTGCCGATCCGCCCTATAACCTGCAGCTCAAGGGCGATCTGCACCGGCCCGACAATTCGCTGGTCGACGCCGTCGATGACCACTGGGACCAGTTCGACAGCTTTGCCGCTTATGATGCCTTTACCAAGG
>JBBSBK010000122.1:0-8308 GCA_038251315.1 Rhodobacterales bacterium
CACCGTCTGGGGATTCAGGCCTTCGAGCCGATCCTGATCGAAGGCAAGGCGATCCAGCTTCACCCGCTGGTCTGTTCGGCCTTCAACGCCGACTTTGACGGCGACCAGATGGCGGTTCACGTGCCGCTTTCGCTGGAAGCGCAGCTTGAAGCGCGCGTTCTGATGATGTCGACGAACAACGTGCTGTCGCCTGCAAACGGCGCGCCGATCATCGTGCCGTCGCAGGATATGGTGTTGGGCCTTTACTACACCACCATGCAGCGCAAGGGCATGGTCGGTGAAGGGATGGCCTTTGCAGACGTTGACGAGGTGGAGCATGCTCTGGCCGCTGGCGAAGTGCATCTGCACGCCTCGATCAAGGCGCGCATCCGTCAGATCGACGAGCATGGGCAGGAAGTCTGGAAGCGGTTCGACACCACACCGGGTCGTCTGCGGCTTGGCAACCTGTTGCCGCTGAACGCAAAAGCGCCGTTTGATCTGGTCAACCGGCTGTTGCGCAAACGTGATGTGCAGACCGTCATCGACACCGTCTACCGCTATTGCGGGCAGAAGGAATCGGTCATTTTCTGCGACCAGATCATGGGCATGGGCTTCCGCGAGGCGTTCAAGGCCGGTATTTCGTTCGGCAAGGACGACATGCTGATCCCCGACACCAAGTGGGATATCGTCAACGACGCCCGCGATCATGTGAAAGCGTTTGAGCAGCAGTACATGGACGGCCTGATCACTCAGGGTGAAAAGTACAACAAGGTCATCGACGCTTGGTCCAAGTGCAACGACAAGGTGACCGAGGCGATGATGACCACCATCTCGGCCACCAAATATGATGCGGACGGGTCGGAAAAGGAACCGAACTCGGTCTACATGATGTCGCACTCGGGGGCGCGGGGTTCGGTCACGCAGATGAAGCAGTTGGGCGGCATGCGCGGACTTATGTCCAAGCCGAACGGCGAGATCATCGAGACGCCGATCATTTCGAACTTCAAGGAAGGTCTGACCGTTCTTGAATACTTCAACTCCACCCACGGGGCGCGCAAGGGCCTTGCGGATACGGCGCTGAAGACGGCGAACTCGGGCTATCTCACGCGGCGTCTGGTGGACGTGGCACAGGATTGCATCGTGCGCAGCCACGATTGCGGGACGGAAAACGCGATCACCGCCGTTGCGGCGGTGAATGATGGCGAGGTTGTATCGAGCCTGGCTGAGCGTGTTCTGGGCCGTGTTGCGGCCGAGGATCTGCTGGTTCCGGGCACCGACGAAGTGGTCGTGGGCCGGGGTGAGCTGATCGACGAACGTCGTGCCGATCTGATTGATCAGGCCGGTATCGCGTCGGCACGCATCCGCTCGCCGCTGACCTGCGAGGCGGAAGAAGGCGTGTGCGCAACCTGCTACGGCCGCGATCTGGCCCGTGGTACTCTGGTCAACCAGGGTGAGGCTGTCGGGATCATCGCCGCGCAGTCAATCGGTGAACCCGGCACACAGCTTACGATGCGGACGTTCCACATCGGAGGCGTGGCGCAGGGCGGGCAGCAGTCGTTCGTCGAGGCAAGTCAGGAAGGCAAGATCGAGTTCCGCAATGCAAACCTGCTGAACAATGCCGCTGGCGAAGCCATCGTCATGGGCCGCAGCATGACCATCGCGATCATGGATGCCGCGGGGCAGGAACGCGCCTCGCACAAGCTGAGCTATGGCGCGAAGGTTCACGTCAAGGATGGTCAACCCGTGAAGCGCGGCGCCAAGATGTTCGAATGGGATCCCTACACCCTGCCGATCATTGCCGAAAAGGGCGGGGTCGCCAAGTTCGTCGACCTGATCTCGGGCATTTCGGTCCGTGAAGATACCGATGATGCAACCGGCATGACGCAGAAGATCGTGTCTGACTGGCGCTCGGCCCCCAAAGGCAATGACCTCAAGCCCGAGGTTATCATCATGGATGCCGCAACCGGAGAGCCGGTGCGCAACGAGGCCGGAAACCCGATCACCTATCCGATGTCGGTCGACGCTGTTCTGTCGATCGAAGAAGGGCAGGAGGTTCTTCCGGGTGACGTTGTGGCGCGGATTCCGCGCGAAGGTGCCAAGACCAAGGACATCACCGGGGGTCTTCCCCGCGTGGCAGAATTGTTCGAGGCCCGTCGCCCGAAAGACCACGCCATCATCGCCGAACATGACGGCTATGTGCGCTTTGGCAAAGACTACAAGAACAAGCGCCGCATCACCATTGAACCGGTGGATGAGACGCAGCCCGTGGTCGAATACATGGTGCCGAAAGGCAAGCATATCCCGGTGCAGGAAGGCGACTTCGTGCAGCGTGGCGACTACATAATGGACGGCAACCCCGCCCCGCACGAGATCTTGCGGATCCTCGGGGTTGAGGCGCTGGCGAACTACATGATCGACGAAGTGCAGGATGTTTACCGCCTGCAGGGCGTGAAGATCAACGACAAGCATATCGAGGTGATCGTGCGGCAGATGCTGCAGAAGTTCGAGATCCTCGACAGCGGTGAGACGACCCTTCTGAGGGGCGAGCATGTCGACAAGGCAGAGCTTGATGAATACAACCAGAAGGCGGAAAAGCTGGGTATGCGTCTGGCCGTGGCCGAACCGATCCTCTTGGGCATCACCAAGGCGTCGCTGCAAACCCGCAGCTTCATCTCGGCGGCGTCGTTCCAGGAAACCACGCGGGTGCTGACCGAGGCTTCGGTTCAGGGCAAGCGCGACAAACTGGTCGGTCTGAAGGAAAACGTCATCGTCGGTCGTCTGATCCCGGCCGGCACCGGTGGCGCCACCAGCCGTATCAAGAAGATCGCCGCCGACCGCGATCTGAAGGTGGTCGAGGCGCGCCGGTCCGAGGCCGAGGCTGCCGCCGCTTTGGCAGCCCCGATTCCGGACATGTCGGCCGAGGTCGCTGACAGCGGTCTGGTGGATACTATGGAAAGCCGCGACGAATAAGCGGTTTGCGATGCAGATCAGGCCCTCCGTGCTCCGCACGGGGGGCCTTTTCATTTTGGGCCGGGGGATTCCCTCATCCTCCGGTCTGTGCCACAGTGGCGCAAAGAGCAGGGCCATAAGATCCGAGGGCAGCGCGTGACGATACAGGTTCTGGGACTATGCCGGTTTTCCTATGTGGCCGAAGGCGGCTTCAAGGTGGAACATGGCAGCATCGCCGACCGTCGCGCCTTTCTGTATGACCCCGCCCGTCTGGCCCTGCGGTTTTTGATGTTCGAGCGTGTCTGCCTGCCTGCATGGCGCGCGCAGACCGACCCGGATTTCACGCTGCTGCTGTTGACGGGGCGCGATTTTCCGAAAGTCTGGCTGGACAGGCTGCGGGGGCTGATTGCTGATCTGCCCCAACTGCGCATCGTGCAGGAAGACCCCGGCCCGCACCGCGACGTCTGCCGTCGCATCTTTCGCCGCGATGTTGACCCGAAAGCCGGGGTCGTGGCCCAGTTCCGCCATGATGATGATGATGCCGTGGCGGTGGATTACGTCGCCCGTATCCGCAGCGATTTTACTGAAAAGCTGCGCCCGATCTATGCAGCACACCCGCTTTTGTCGGTCGATTACGCGCGCGGCATGACGTTGAACATCGAGGCGGGCGAGGTGGTACTTTATCCCTGCTTTACGCATTCACTTGGCGTGGCGCTGACCATGTATATGCCGCCCGGCCACCCGAATTCGGCGCTCAATTTCGCGCATCACCGCTTGTCGGCGCATATGCCGGGCGTCAGTTTTCAGGACAGCATCATGTATGTACGCGGCCGCCATGCGGTGTCCGACAGTGGCGACCCAAAGCGTATCGGATTCCCCTATAAGCTGGACGAGGCCGATCAGGCCGACACCCTGAAATCCCGGTTCAACATTGACTTGCCAGGACTGCGCGCAGCGGTGGCCCGGCATGATGGATAAGGTGAAAAACCGCATCGCGGGGCTGATCCGGTTTTCCTATCCGGCGCAGAATGGTTTTGCCAAATCGACCGATGATCTGGCCGCACTTGAGGCGCAGCTTTACGACCCCGCCCGGCTGGAGCGTCGGTTCTATCTGTTCGAGGCGCTGACCTTGCCATCGCTTCTGGCCCAGACCGACCCCGATTTTGAGACGATCCTGCTGATCGGCGACAGCTTCCCGCAAGCTGCGCGCGATCATCTGGCACGCATCCTTGCGCCGTTGCGGGGGGCAAGGATCGTGGCCCTGCCGCCGCGCCCGCATTTTGCCGCAACGCAATCCGGTTTCGCGGCGGTAGAGCGGGCAGGGGCCACGCATCTGACAGGCTTCCGGCTGGATGACGACGACGCGCTGGATATGGATTTCATCGCCCGCCTGCGCCGCTCGGTTTCCCGCCTGTTGCCACTTGCAGCCCCCAAACCGCTGGTCGTGGGCTATAACCACGGTGTCTTTCTGGAGCTGACTCCCAAGGGCAATTCCGCCTATGCCGTGGTCGAAAAACTGCCGCTTGGCATCGGCCTTGCGATGACCGTGCCCTGGGGCAACCCTGAGAATATCTTCCGCCGCAATCACCGTCTTTTGCCGCAGTTCTACACCACCTTTACCGATGCCCTCACGCCGTCGTTCATCCGCACCGTGCATGCCGACAACGACAGCGAGCCTTATTCCAGCGGTCGCAAACCCGGCCTGACAGAAGCGCAGATGGAAACGCTGATCGAGGCTAATTTTCCGTTCACGCTGGCTGGGCTGAAACGGCTTTGAACGTGCCGCGTCCGGATGCTAGGGCTGGGGCCAGATCAAGGGGCCAGACATGACACTTTCCGATAACGCACGCGGCGCGCTTTACATGAACGTCTCGATGCTGGCGTTCACAGTGAACGATGCCTGCATGAAGGCCGTTACCGAAACCCTGCCGCTGTTTCAGGCGATAGCGTTGCGCGGAGTGCTGACGGTGGCGGTATTGGTGATGATTGCGCTGGCCACAGGCGGCTTGCGGCTTTGGCCGGGTGGGCGCGACGGGCGGATCATCGCGCTGCGGACCCTGGCCGAAGTGGGTGGGACGCTGACATTTCTGGCGGCGCTCATGCACATGCCGCTGGCCAATCTTTCGGCGGTTTTGCAGGTGTCGCCGCTGGCCGTTACTCTTGCGGCGGCGGTATTCTTTGCCGAACCTGTGGGCTGGCGGCGGATGATTGCGATTGTGGTGGGTTTCATCGGCGTGACGATTATCATCCGGCCCGGAACGTCCGGCTTTGATATATGGGCGGTGATTGGGCTGGTCAGCGTCGCCTGCATCGTGGTGCGTGATCTGACCACGCGGCGGTTGTCGCGCGGGGTGCCGTCAATCACCGTGGCAATCTGGGCCGGGCTTGGGGTGATGGGAATGGGTCTTGCCGGATCTGCAGTTGAAGATTGGGTGCCGGTCACCGCGCATGCCGCGATGCTGGTCGCGGGGGCGTCGGCGTTCCTGATCGTGGGCTATCTGTCGATTGTCATGGTGATGCGGGTGGGCGAGATCAGTTTTGTCGCTCCATTCCGCTATACGGCACTTCTCTGGGCGATTTTGCTGGGCTGGCTTATGTTTGACACGCTGCCCGATGGCTGGACGATCGTTGGGGCGACGATTGTTGTGGCGACTGGCATCTTCACCTTTTACCGCGAGCGCCGGATGGCCCGTGCGGCGCGGGTGGAGGCTGCGGTTGTGGCTGGCCCGGCGGTCGGTGCGTTGCGGCCATGACTGGTGCGGCAGACCGAAACTGGCTGCGCCCGGCGTTGGAAATTGTCGGGCTGGTCACGGTTTTGCGTCTTGTTCTGCTCGCGGTCAACAAGACCGATCTCTTTGTGGACGAGGCGCAGTATTGGCTTTGGGGTCAGCATTTCGCCTTTGGGTATTATTCGAAACCACCGCTGATCGGCTGGGTGATCGGGGTTGTGACCTGGGCTGTGGGGTCTGACACGCCGTTCTGGGTGCGGATGCCGGGGGCCGTGCTTCACGCGGCGACCGCGCTGATCCTTGCGGCGCTGGCCGTGCGGATGGCGGGCGCGCGCGCGGCGGTCTGGGTGGCGGCGTGCTATGTCACAACGCCCTTTGCAGCGCTGGGCAGCCTGCTGATGTCGACCGATACGATCATGGCGCCGTTCTTTGCGGCGGCCCTGTATTTTCATCGCAGGTTGCTGGAGGGCGGAGCCTTGCGGTTCGCAGCGCTGGCCGGAGTTGCGGCGGGAAGTGCGTTTCTTGCGAAATACGCGGCGGTCTATTTCCTGATCGGCGTGGCACTGGCCTGTCTTTCGCCTGCGCTGCGGATCAGGCCAAAAGCGGCGCTTGTGATGGTGGCTGCGTTCGCGGTGACGATCCTGCCCAACATCATCTGGAACCTGCAGAACGACCTTTCGACATTTTCGCACACCGCCGACAACGTGGGATGGGTGCGGGAGGCGTCGCCGCTTGCAAACCTTCGGTTTGGCGGTTTGGCGGAGTTCTTTTTCAGCCAGTTCGCGGTCACCGGGCCGGTTTTGTTTGCGGCATTGCTATTGGCGGCGACACGGCTTCGCAGCTATCCGATGATGGCATTCGTTGTGCCCGCAGTGCTGATCGTGTGCGTGCAATCGCTTCTGGGCAAGGCCTACGCCAACTGGGCCGTGTCGGCCTATTTCGCGGGCACGGTGGTGGCGGTGATGGTGCTTTTGGCGCGGCCACGCTGGTTGATGGTGTCACTCGTGATCAATGGTGCGGTCAGTCTGGCGTTGCCGGTGATCACGCTGATACCGGGGCTTACGCTGGGGCAAGACCGCCCGATCCTGCAGCGCTATCTGGGGCGTGCTGCGTTAAGCGCGCAGATCATCGCGCTGGCGAAAGGCGCGCCGATCGTGTCGGATGACCGCGACATTCTGGCCGATCTTTTCTACGCGGCGCGCGATTCGGAGGTGCAGGTCTTTGCCCGCCCGCCAGAGGGCCGCCCGATGCATCATTATGAGCTAAGCTATGCGCTGCCCGCATCGCAGAACGGCGAGGTTTTCCTTGTGACCAGCGGCCCTGCACCGCGCTGCGAGGCCAATCTGACCGCGATTCCTTTGCAAACAGCGGGTGGGGCCTATGCAAGGGTCGTTCTGAACGGATATTTCCTGCCCGCAGACTGTCTGACGCGCCCCTGAAACCTGCCGGAAAATCAGGGGATTTCCGGCAATTCGTCGCTGGTGGCGCTGTTGACAACCCCCCGCCGACCCCCTATACGCCCCCCACCTGACCTGCGGTTTCCGCATGGTTGGGGCTCAAAATTGAAGTGGTCACGATCCGGGCCTATGCCCCGATCCTCTGGAATTCCACCGCATCGTCCTCGCGAAGGGGACGTTTGCGGTTTTGGTGTTTTGCGGGCGCGTAAAGCACGACATGAACGAAATGCCCCCGGAAATGTCGCTGACGGGCGATGATTGAACGGGTTGCAACAAAGGGCGAACCTTAATGCCAACGATCCAACAGCTGATCCGCAAGCCGCGGGAAGCGCGCGTAAAACGGTCCAAGTCGCAGCACCTTGAAGGCTGCCCGCAAAAGCGTGGCGTCTGCACGCGCGTCTATACCACGACGCCGAAAAAGCCGAACTCGGCCATGCGTAAGGTTGCCAAGGTGCGCCTGACCAATAGCTTCGAAGTGATCTGCTACATTCCGGGCGAAAAGCACAATCTTCAGGAACACTCGGTCGTCCTGATCCGCGGCGGTCGTATCAAAGACCTTCCCGGCGTGCGCTACCACATCCTGCGCGGTGTGCTTGATACTCAGGGCGTGAAAGACCGCCGTCAGCGTCGTTCGAAATACGGCGCGAAGCGTCCGAAATAAGAGGATTCACAGATGTCTCGTCGTCACGCCGCTGAAAAGCGCGAAATTCTTCCCGACGCCAAGTTTGGCGATACGGTTCTGACCAAGTTCATGAACAATCTGATGATCGACGGTAAAAAGTCGGTCGCGGAATCCATTGTGTACAACGCTTTGGACCGTGTTCAGCAAAAGCTGAAGCGCGCGCCGATCGAGGCGTTCCACGAGGCGCTGGACAACGTGAAACCGTCGGTCGAGGTGCGCTCGCGCCGCGTCGGTGGTGCCACCTATCAGGTGCCCGTCGAAGTGCGGATCGAGCGTCGCGAAGCTTTGGCCATCCGTTGGCTGATCATCGCCGCCCGCAAGCGCAACGAAAATACCATGGAAGAGCGTTTGGCCGCCGAACTGGCCGATGCCTGCAACAACCGTGGAACCGCCGTGAAAAAGCGCGAAGACACCCACAAGATGGCCGACGCAAACAAAGCGTTCAGCCATTACCGCTGGTAAGAGGGCAACATGGCACGCGAATACGCGCTGAACCGATACCGCAACTTCGG
>JBBSBK010000123.1:0-8256 GCA_038251315.1 Rhodobacterales bacterium
CGGGCGGCCAACGCCAGCGCGTCGCCATCGGGCGCGCCTTGGTGCGAAACCCAAAGATTTTCCTGTTCGATGAACCTTTGTCCAATCTGGACGCCAAGCTGCGGCTGGAAATGCGGACCGAACTGAAACGGCTGCATCAGATGCTGAAAACCACCGTTGTCTACGTCACGCATGATCAGATCGAGGCGATGACGCTGGCGACCCTCATTGCGATCATGCGCAATGGCCGGATCGAACAGTTCGACACGCCCGAAGGCATCTATCAGCGGCCCGCAACAACCTATGTCGCGACGTTTGTCGGCGCGCCGCCGATGAACATGCTTGCCGCAACCTGGAACCCGGACGGCCTGCAGATTGACGGTGCGGATGTGATCCTGCCCATCGCACGGCCACATGCGGCCAAAGCCGCAAAAATCACGCTCGGTATCCGGGCCGAGGCGCTGCATGACAGTGCCGAAGGCTACGCCATTCCGCTGGTGATCGAGGTTGCAGAACTGACCGGCCCCGATCTGATCGTGACCGGGCGCATCGGCACGCAAAAGGTCGTCGCAAGCTTTCCGGCGCGGCGCAAAATCAACATCGGCGAAACGCTTGCGCTGCGGATCACCGCCGATCAACTCCACCTCTTCAACGACGAAACCGGCATGAGGGTGAACGATGACCGCGCCGACTGACGCGACCAATAGCCGGACGTCGGCGAAATCCTGGTCATCCAAGCGGCCGATCCGCAGTCCCGGCACCGCGCCCATCTACATGCAGGTGGCTGAAATCATTAGTGAAAAGATACAGTCCCTGCACGGCGCGTATTCCGCACTGCCGTCCGAAGGCGATCTGTCGCGTGAGTTCGGCATCTCACGCGTCACGCTCCGACAGGCCCTCAAGCAGCTCGAGGCGCGGGGCGTGATCTACAGCGAACAGGGGCGGGGCTATTTCACCACGACGCCCCGCATGCAGGGCCTGTCGGGTTTCCACAGCTTCACCTCCGAGGTCCAGCGACTGGGCGGTAGTCCAGCCTCTGCCCTGATCGACTTTTCGACCGACGCACGTCTGCCCGAGGCCTTTTACAAACATTTCAAGCTAGCCGACACCGAAGCCTTTATCGCCCTGCGCCGGGTGCGATCGATCGACGGGCGCCCGGTGGCTTTCGAAGACGCCTACCTGCCGATGTCAATGTATCCGCAAGCCACGCGCGCGGCCTTCGAACAAGGGTCGCTTTACGCCCGCATGGCCCGCGACTGGGGCATCGTGCCCGCCTGGGCGGATGCCTCGTTCGAACCCGTCGCCGCGACGCCAGAAGAAGCGCGCCATCTACAAATCGCGCCCGGCGCGCCGGTGCTTGCGGTTTGGCGCGTCACGGCGACCGACACCGATCAGGTCTGCGAATACGTACGGTCCATTTATCACGGTGACGGGTTCATGCTGCACGTCAGCCGCTACCGTCTGTAGGGCCCAAAATGCACCATGCCATCGGCATCGATATCGGAGGCGGCAGCACGAAGATCGGGCTGGTTTCGGAAGCTGGCAAGATCATCGACCGGTGCAGGATCAAAGCCATTCCCGACGACAATGGTGATGCAATCGTCCAAAGAATTGCCGCCGCTGTCAAAGGTCTGATTTCACCCGGGATTGCGGTCAAAGGCATCGGCATCGGCTACCCGGGTCCGATCCATGCTGGCAACCAGTCCGGTGGCGTGGGCAATGTTGCAGGTTTGATCGATTACCCGTTGGCAATGCGTTTGACCGAAACCCTCGGGCTTTCCGCTCGGCTGGAAAATGACGCGACAGCCGCCGCCTTGGCCGAGGCGCGTTTCGGCGCGGGCCGTTCGGCAAGGCGATTGCTGATGGTGACGGCAGGAACAGGCATTGGCGTTGCCATGATCGTCGATGGTCAGGCGATGGTGACGTCGGGTGGCTGCCTTGGCGACGCGGGTCACATGATCGTCAACGGTGCCTCTGCTTTGCGCTGCCGCCTTGGCTGCACGGGATGTCTGGAAGCGTTAGCCTCGGCCGAGGCGCTTGACGATCTTGCGGCAAGTGCTGCGGAATATGACCCTATGGGCGCCATTGCCCGTCAGGCCGTCCTGAACGGCACGAAATCGGACGCCGCAGTATTGATCCAATGCGCCCTCAGCGGCGACCCAAAAGCACAGGCCATGCTGTCAGAGGCGGGGCGCTGGATCGGCCGCGCTGTCGCTTCGTGGGCGCACATTTTTGGTCCCGATACCGTTGTCATCGGCGGCGGTCTGGGCGTAGCGGGCGATCTTTTTTTAGGCCCCCTGGTGAGCGAAGCGCGGCGCTGCGGACTTCCAAATTACATGGCTGAGCTACGGATCGCTCCTGCGACCATGGGTAACGACGCCGGGATTATAGGTGCTGCTGCTCAAATGCTCTTCGCGCGTTCAGCTGTTTCTGCGCAAAGCTAAGCAACCCTGACAGACTGCCGCGAATTTGGTCCTGCCTAACCGCGCAACCCGCTGTTCGCGCGAAGATTGAGCAGCCCGACGCAGAACGCGATTGCGGCAGCCAGCAAGACGATAAGCGTTGCCAGCGCGTTGATATCGGGCACGAACCCCAGCCGCATCATCGACCACAACCGGATCGGTAGTGTGCTGGTTGACCCCGACAAAAACAACGTCACCATCGTTTCGTCGAAAGAGACGGCAAAGGCGAGCAAAGCCGCCGCGATCAGGGCGGTGCGCAATTGCGGCAGAAGGATGTAACGAAATGTTTGCCAGTCGCTGGCCCCCAGATCCAGCGAGGCTTCGCGCAGGCTGGGGCTAAGCGCGTTAAGACGGACCAACACGGTGCGATAGATGATCGGGACAACCACCACCACATGACCAATCAGAATGGTCGGCACCCCCCGCGTCAGATCCATCTCGCGGAAGGCCACGAGCAGGGCAAGGCCGGTAATGATCGGCGGCAGCAGAAAGGGCAGAAAAATCAGCGCCTGCATGATCTGGCGCGGCAAACCGGTGGTATAGAGATAATAGAATGCGAGAACGGTACCTAGGATCAGTCCAAGCACGGTCGCAGCCGCCCCAACCCCCAGCGTCGTATAGACCGCATCAAGGATTTCCCGATTTGCCGCAAGACTGACGTAAGAATCGAAATTAGGCGGCGACAGGCTCAGCGCGCCCTTCACACGGATCGGCTGCCACACCGAAAAGACGGCCACGACCACAAGTGGCGCATAAATAACGCAGAACGCGACAAGCGCCACCAGCCCCGTCATCACATCGATCGGATGCCAACGACGGTTCATCGTGTCGTGCTCCATCGGCCGGCAAGTGTGGCGAAAAAGACCACCCCCACAGCAGTGATCAGCAATATGATCGCCAGCGCCGCACCCAAGGGCCAGTTCAGCGCCACGCCGAACTGGGTATAGACGATGCGCCCAAAGGTGAATCCATCTATTCCGCCAAGCATTTGCGGCGTCACAAAATCGCCAAAGGTCATCACAAAGGTGAAAACCCCGGCGAGGATCATGCCCGGAATGCTGAGCGGCAGAACGATGTGGCGCAACTCGTCCAGCGTGCTGCCGCCCAGATCGGCAGAAGCTGCGGCAAGGTTGGGTGGAATACGCTCGATCGACAAGTAGATCGGTAGGACGGCAAAGGGCAGATACAGCACGACCAATCCAATAAAGATCGCCGTCTGGCTAAAGATCAGCACAGTCAGCGGCTGGTCGATAAGGCCCGCACCCAGCAGCAATTCGTTCAGCACGCCACGATGCCCCAGAATGCCGCGAATGGCATAGATCTTGATGATGTAGCTGGTAAAAAGCGGCAGCACAAAAACCAATACCAGCCCGAACCTGACGCGCGCATCGCGTCGCGCGATGAACAACGCGATGGCATAGCCCACGACCAGATTGAGGACCGTCGCACCAAGGCAAAGCAAGATCGTGCGAATATAGACGCGCAGGAACGTGGCATCGCCAAAGAACGCGCGATAATTCTGTAACGTAAATTCGCGGACAAGCTGGCCATCCTCGTTTCGCCAAAAGCTGTAAAGAAGGAACGTCGCCAGCGGTGCAAACACGAACAAGCCCGGCAGACCGACGCAGACGATACCGGCCAAAAGGCCGCGCC
Source organism: Rhodobacterales bacterium (assembly GCA_038251315.1). Taxonomy (GTDB): domain Bacteria; phylum Pseudomonadota; class Alphaproteobacteria; order Rhodobacterales; family Rhodobacteraceae; genus JBBKXP01. Next base: position 4,095 of record JBBSBK010000123.1, read on the forward strand.
ACCGTGCGCCGCCGCGGACTTCGACGGCAGAATGGGCAGCATTATCCGCCATCGGAAGGCTCACCTGCAACCAAGGTGGTACTTTGCGCGGCCCATGAAAACGCCACTTCCTCGCCGATCGCCGGGCGGTTCAGGGCATTTCCCGGTGCCTGCCGCACCCGCAGCTCAACGCTGCCAGTTTGTGCGTCGACGGCATCAATGATGATGGACGCCCCGGCGAACTGCACGTTGCGGACGACAAACGCAGCACCACCCTGCGGGTCTTTCAGGACATTTATATTTTCGGGCCGAATGGCGATTTGAACTGCAGCGCCCACCGTCAGATTTGACGTGCCAAGCGCGACTTCGACCAGCCCGATTGCCGTTTCCACCGTAGCGGTCGCGGTTTCTATTCCGCTCACGCGCCCTTCGATCAGGTTGTTCTCGCCGAAAAACCCGGCGACAAAGCGGGTTTTTGGGCGAAGATACAGATCCTCGGGTGATCCTTCTTGTTCGATGCGCCCGTCGTTCATCACGATGATCCGGTCAGACATCGCAATCGCTTCCTGCTGGTCATGGGTAATAAAGACGAAAGCGATCTCCAACCGCCTCTGGATGCTTTTCAGAAAGGCGCACATCTGCGTGCGCAAGGTCACGTCAAGTGCCGCTAGCGGCTCGTCCAGCAAGATCAGCCGTGGCTCGCAGATAATCGCGCGTGCAAGGGCGACACGCTGGCGTTGGCCACCGGACAATTCCTGCGGCAGGCGCGTTGCGTAGTTATCAAGGCCCACCACAGCCAAAACCTCGGCCACACGGGCATCTATCGCGGGTTTGTCCATGCCACGCACCATCAGCCCGTAGGCCACGTTGCGCCGGACCGACAAATGAGGAAACAACGCATAGTCCTGAAAAACGGTATTGAACGGACGGCGGTTGATTGGAGTCGTATCGATTCTTGCGCCGTCCAACGTGATGGCACCGGAAGTTGCAGCTTCGAAACCGGCGATCAGACGCAAGATCGTGGTCTTGCCCGATCCGCTGGGGCCGAGAATGGTTAAGAATTCATTTCGGGCAACGGTAAAGCTGACGTCATGAAGGACTTCAACCGTGCCAAAGCTTTTACTGATCGCGTCCAGTCGCAGAAATTCGGAATGGACATTCATCTCTTTTCCCCGAACACGACTGAATCGGGCGCAACCGAATAGTATCGCCGCGCCCGAATATTTGATGGATCACGCAATAGCCGCTGGACCTACTGCGAACCTGACCGCACCTCGTTCCATACGGTCTGGCGCATCGCTAGATCTTCTGGCGGTTTTGCCCAGATCAGCCGGTCGGCGTAATCGACACCGCTATCGGCCGCCGTTGTGCTGCCATAGCCGAATTTCGTCGACATGTCGGACCCGATCCGCGCCTGCAAGAAGAAGTTCATCCAGGCATAGGCCCCTTCGACATTCGTCGCCCCGGCGCTGAGTGTGAGGTTGTCGAGCCAGCCCAACGCCCCCTCTTCCGGGATGGCATAGCCGACGTCAAAGCCCTGCTTCTGCAAGGCAACGGCGCTCAGCTCTCCCATCGAAAACATCAGGACGACGTCATTTTCGGCAAATAGCGTGCTGCCCTCGTCAAAGCCGGCAAAGTAGGTCAGCAGATTGCCGCGCAGGTCGGAAAGTTTGGTCTTCACCTTGGCAAAATCTTCTGTTGAAAGGTTGAAGGGGTCCTCGATCCCCAACATTATGGCGCCAAGGTTGATGTTGTTGTTGGCATCGTCTTGCGAGATGACCCGGTTTTTGTATGCCGGATCCCACATCACCGACCAGGATTTCGGCCCGTCCGGAAAGGTCGCACGGTCATAGACGAGGCCAAGCGAGCCCCAGGCCAGCGGGATGCCGTAGCGCACGCCATCAAAAATCGGCGCTTGCACCTCCTGAAAGGCCGGCAGGACGTTGGCAAAGGCAGGCAACCTGTTCATATCAAGCGGGGTTATCAATTGCTGATCGACGAAGGTCTTGATGCTGGCGCTATCCACGGCGACCAGATCGAAATCCTTGCCGCCGCTTGCCTTCATCTTGGCAATCTGTTCGTCGGCGCTGGTGGCATAGGTGGCGATGACCTCATAGCCCGAAGCGGCTTCGAATTCATCGACCCAGTCCTTGTCGGCATAGCCATCCCACAAAAGCATCCGGATCGGGCCCGATCCCGCCGAAGCGCGCGCAGGTCGCAGACTCGGTACGGTGGAAAGGGCGAGCGCGCCTGCGCCCATTTTCAGTGTCGTCCTTCGTGAAAAATTCATGATCGCTTCCCCTGAAAGTTGGTTAGTTGCTGTGGCCGTCGTGACCGATTGTTCAACCATCACGGCCAAATGACCGTTTTGCCAAAGTTAACTGTGCGGGTTTGCACCTCGAAGTCTGACCGCAGCCCGGATGTACGACGCGCCGGAGTTAATCAACCGAACCTGCTTCGCTCGGGTTGTATTCTTGTTAATACAAGTTGTCAATCAAGCAGTGTGTCGGTCAATGCGAGACATGGCGCTCAAGGTCATCAAGATAAATTAGCCGCTAGTCGTGCCTTTGACTCCGGCACGAAGTGTCAGGTCGTTTCTGGATCCGGGCAAGCTGACAAGGCTTTTGCCGATCTAAGGCCGGGCGGCAGCGGCCTGCAAAAGCGCGCGATGAAACTCCTGAATGTGGCGCTGCGTAGATCCGAGGCGCGGACGAGAGCCGACCATGTGATACGCAACCCGTTCGCGGTCAGGGGCACAGTGACAAGGCGGGATCGTCCGGGCGACATTGCGACGGCCCAACTGCTCAGGATCGTAAAACCGGCTCCGTTGGCCACAAGATCCAGGATCGCATCGATATTGCTTGCCTCTACGATTCGATTCGGCGCGTGCTGGGCGGGACGAAACAACAGATCGTCTTCCAGCCCGTATTCGAGCACGCGTGAATAGGTGATGTAGCTGTCGTGCCGCAAATCGGCTGCCTCTACATAGGATTTGGCACGCATGGGATGCTTGGCCGAAACGACCGCAACCAGATCATCCGCGAACAACGGCAACGCAATCACGCCCCTCTCATGCGTCTCGCCGGGCGCAAAGGCTATGTCCAGTTCGCCTTGCGCGACCGCACGGGCCACTGGAAAATTGCTGGTGCGCGAGATGTAATCGACTTGGGTGTCGGCCATAGCCTTGGATTTTGTCAGAAACCACCGATGGATCGGGTAGGCCCCGCCCCCCAGACGGATCACCGGTTGCTCGCCCTTGCGCGACCGCTCAAGCACCTCTTCGGCGCGGTCGATCTCTGTGAGTATGATCCGGGCCGAGGCAAGAAGCTGGTGGCCCAGCGGCGTCAGCGTTAGCCTGCGCTTGGTGCGGTTGAACAGGGCCACGCGGGACGCGGCCTCGGCATCGCGCACCTGATGGCTCAGTGCGGATGGAGTCACATTCAGCAGCGACGCCGCCGCCGTCATTGATGTGGCATCTGCCACCGCAACGATTGTTCGCAGCATCCGCGTCGTGATGTGCCAGGCCATTCTGTTCCCCTTCGCGATTTATGAACGACGATAACTCAACTGAGTGTTGAGAAACATTCAATATCGAATCTAGGGGCAATCCCCTAGATTCGGTGCCAGAAACAGCAATCAATAAGGGTGCCTTGGTGAAATCGCATTATCGCGCGGTGGTGATTGGCGGCGGAATCGTCGGGACAAGTGTGCTGTACCACCTGGCAAAGCTGGGCTGGTCCGACGTGGCCCTGATCGAGCGGCGCGAGTTAACCGCCGGGTCGACATGGCATGCGGCTGGCGGGTTCCACGCGGTGAACGCCGACCCCAACATTGCCGCACTGCAGACCTATACCATCAGGCTATACAAAGAGCTTCAGGCCGAATCGACGCACTCGCTCGGCATGAAGGTGCGCGGCGCCATCACTTACGCCAGTTCACCTGAACGGTGGGAATGGCTGCAGGGCGCGCTGTCGGGGTTTCGCACAATCGGGTTGACCGACCCTTGCCTCATCACGCCAGAAGAAATCAAGAAGCTGTGTCCCATCGTCGATACGACCGGCGTCATCGGGGGCCTGTGGGATCCGAATGACGGTTATATGGACCCCTATGGCACGACCCATGCGTTCGCCGCGGCGGCACGCAATCGCGGGGCCGAGGTGATCCTGCGCAATGCGGTTCTGGA
>JBBSBK010000124.1:0-8028 GCA_038251315.1 Rhodobacterales bacterium
TCGCCGTCAATCTCGCGCAGGCTTTTCAGCTTTGCGGCTTCCTCTACAACACGGTTGCTAAGTTGGCCAGTCGCGAGCGCGCCATGTATCACACTTTGCCGCCCGAATGCCAAACCCAATTCCGCAGCCGTCAGACAGCCAAAATAGCGGGCGCCTTCCGGCGTCCACAACTTTGTCTTGCCTCGTTCCGAACCGTCGCTGGCCTGCATCAACACGCGGACGTTTTCGCCGCCCGCCAACCAGCCTTTAACCTTTTCAAACCCACACACTGCCAGCCCCGCCTTGCGGGCCAGCGAAATCAGATCGACAACACGGCGCAGGATCTGGCGTTCGACCTCGTCGACCAAACCATCGGGCACCTTGACCGCCTGCTTGGCCGACCGGGCGAATTGGCCCTTTTTCGCCTGTTCCAGCACGCCGCGATCCGCCGTCACCCAGATGCCCCGCCCCGGCAGTTTGCCAAGGACGTCGGGAACAATCTGCGCATCGGGGCCAACCACGAACCGGATCAGCCCGGCCTTGGGCTGCACCTCGCCCGTGACGATGCACTTGCGTTCGGGGTCTGCGTCCCGGTCCTTGGTCTGGCCACCGCGTGTCATGTCTTGGGTCCGAGGCCTGCGATCAGGCCTCGGCCTCCTCTTCCTCTGCAGCATCGTCATCCGATACCAGATCATCCGGGTCGACCCAGCCCAGCATGACGCGGGCGGTCATGACCATTGTCTGCGCTTCTTCCAGCGACACCTCGAAGGGTTCCAGCACGCCATCGTCCTTGACCCGCTCGCCCTTGACCGTGGTCCACCCACCGGCCAGTTCCCAGTCGGCACAGGTCGCAAAATCTTCCAGCGTCTTGACGCCGTCCAGCGCCAGTGCCTCGATCATCTGCGGGGTCAGACCCTCAAAGTTGACGAGGCTATCCTCGACCCCCAACTCGCGGGCATGATCCAGCGCCTTTTTGTTCTGGGCATCCAGATAGTCGCGCGCACGTGCCTGCAATTCGGCCGCAGTGCTTGCATCGACGCCGTCGATGACCAGCAGTTCGTCCGCCTCGACATAGGCGACTTCCTCAAGGTTGGTGAACCCTTCGGCCACTAGGAGTTGGGCAAAGAATTCGTCCAGATCAAGGGTATCCATGAACAATTTCGTGCGGGTCTCGAATTCCGCCTGCCGACGCTTGCTCTCTTCTTCCTCGGTCATGATGTCGATGTCCAAACCCGTCAACTGGCTGGCCAGACGCACGTTCTGACCACGCCGTCCGATGGCAAGGCTCAACTGCTCCTCGGGAACGACGACCTCGATCTTGCCGGCCTCTTCGTCCAGCACGACCTTGGACACCTCGGCGGGTTGCAGGGCGTTCACAAGGAACGTCGGGATATCCTCATTCCACGGGATGATGTCGATCTTTTCACCCTGCAACTCGTTCACAACGGCCTGCACACGCGATCCGCGCATACCGACGCAGGCACCCACCGGGTCGATCGAATTGTCATATGAAATGACGGCGATCTTGGCGCGGCTGCCGGGGTCGCGGGCGACGGCCTTGATTTCGATGATGCCGTCGTAGATTTCGGGCACTTCCATCTTGAACAGTTCGGCCATGAATTCGTTGGCAGTCCGCGACAGGAAAATCTGCGGCCCGCGCGGTTCGCGGCGCACCTCTTTGATATAGCAGCGGATGCGGTCGCCGGGGCGATAGGCCTCGCGCCCAATCTTGTCGTTACGGCGCAGAATCGCCTCACCAGCGCCGACATCGACGATGACGTTGCCGTATTCCTCGCGCTTGACCAGCGCGTTGATGATGGTCCCGGCGCGATCCTTGAATTCTTCGTATTGCTTGTCACGCTCGGCCTCGCGGACCTTTTGCAGGATCACCTGCTTGGCCGATTGGGCGGCGATCCGGCCCAGTTCGACGGGCGGGACTTCTTCGATCAGGGTCTGCCCGACTTCGGGGTTTTCCATATATTCCTTGGCCTGCGCCACGGTAAATTCGGCCTGATAATTCTCAAGCGCGTCATCGGCGACCACGGTACGCACCCGGGTGAACGTCGCACGGCCAGTCTTGCGGTCGATGGCCACGCGAATGTCCATTTCCGCGCCATACCGCGACTTGGCCGCGCGAGCGAGCGATTCTTCCATCGCTTCGACCACCAGATTGGCGTCGATGTTCTTTTCGCGCGCCACCGCCTCGGCGGTTTGGAGCAGTTCCAGTTGGTTCGCAGAAGTAATCGCCATTAGTCGTCCCCTTCTTGGCCATCTATGATGGTCTCGATTTCGTCAAATTGGGCCGCGTCGATCTGGCCCGCATCCTTGCGCCCGCGCAACACGTCGCGGATAAGATCATCGGTCAGCACCAGCTTGGCATCCGACAGCCAGTCGAATTTCAGCCCGATGGTGCCTTCTTCGATGGTGATCAAAACCTCGTCGCCCTCGATCCCGGCCAGCTCGCCCTTGAACCGGCGGCGGCCGTCGATCAGTTCTTCGGTCTCGATCTTGGCCTCGAACCCTTCCCAGCGCTCGAAATCTTTAAGCCGGGTCAGCGGGCGGTCGATGCCGGGGCTGGATACCTCAAGCGTATAGGCATCCAAGATAGGGTCTTCGACATCCATCACCGCGCTGATCGCGGTACTGATCTGGCCGCAATCGTCCACCTCGATGGTGCCGTCGGGCCTCTGCGCCATGATCTGCAAATGCGATTCCTTGCCGGTCATCAGACGCACGCGCACCAGTTCGAACCCCATGTCGGTGATGACAGGGCCGATGATGTCGGCGATGCGACGGTCAATGGCAGCTTTGGCGATAAGGTCGTTCATAGGTCTTTCAAACACAAAAAAACGGGCGCGCGGCCCGTTTTCACTTCCGGTTGGGCGCTGGGGGTGGAGGCCAGCACGCCGCTGTTGAGAGGGGATATAGAGGGGAAGGACCGAGTCTGCAAGAGCGAATCCTCAGACACAAAAACGCCCCACCTTTCGGCAGGGCGTTCTTGTTCCGTTAGACAGGAAGGCTTACGCCACCCACCACCGTTCGATCACGCGGTTGCTGTCCAGGTCGTAGACGTTGCCGACCTTGTCGGGGTGCGCCAGCGTTGTCGAATGGGCGTCGACCGCGTTGGCGTACATCGGGATCACCACGCCGCCGTCGGACGAACAGATTGCCTGCATCTCGTGATACATCTCGCGCCGTTTGGCGCTGTCCAGCTCGGCGCGTGCCTCCAAAAGCAACGACTGGAACCGGTCGTCGACCCAGTTCGTGTCATTCCATGCCGCGCCGGTCTGATAGCCAAGCGTGAACATCCAGTCCTCGGTCACGCGGCCCGACCAATACGACTGGCACCACGGCTTTTTCAGCCAGACGTTCGACCAGTAGCCATCTGCGGGTTCCTGCACCACGTTGATGTTGATGCCGCAGGCCTTGGCAGTCGCCTGATACAGCAACCCGGCATCGACACCGCCATCGAACGCCGCATCGGACGCGGACAGATCGACCGACAGGCCATCAAGCCCTGCCTCGGTCAGCATCGCCTTGGACCGGTCGGGGTCATAGCTGTTCTGCGGCAGGTCGGACGCCCAATATTGGTTGGCCGGCCCGATGGGGTGGTCGTTGGCGACAGCACCATGCCCTTGCAGAATCTTGTCGACCATTTCCTGACGATCCACCGCGAACTTCAGCGCCTGACGCACCTTGAGGTTATCGAACGGCGACAGGTTGACCAACATCGGGAACGAATAGTGCTGGTTGCCAGTCGTTTCGAGGATCGTGATCTTTGGGTTGGCCTTCATCAGCGGTTCGGTCTGGAACACGACGTTGTTGACCACATCGACCTGCCCGGTCATCAGCGCGGTCATCCGGGCCGACCCGTCGTTGATGGCAATGGATTCGACCTGATCGAACCAACCGGCGCGACCGTCCTTGTAGTGCGAATCGACACGGCTGAGCAGCGTGCGCACACCCGGATCGAACGCCTCGACCTTGTACATGCCAGTGCCAATGCCGTTCGCAATCGCCTCGTCGATGCTGCCGTGCGGATACATCAGCAGGTGATAATCCGACATTAGGAAGGGGAAGTCGGCGTTGCCGGCCTCCAGCACGAACTGCACCTGATAATCGGTGATCTTGTTCATCTCGGTGATCGCGGCGACGATGGGTTGGGCCGCCGATTTCGACCCTTCGGCGGTGTGCATTTCGAGCGAGGCGATCACGTCATCGGCAGTAAACGGCGCGCCATTGTGGAACGTGACGCCTTGGCGCAGATTGAACGTCCAGGTCTTGGCGTCGGCTGTCGCCTCCCAATCGGTGGCCAGTTCGCCGATCAATTCGCCGTTGGCGGCAATCTCGGTCAAACAATCGAACACCGCGCCGTGGGCGACGACGATCATGTAGGTGTCGGAATGGGTCCGCCCATCCCACGTGTCCGAGGTATTCGCCCCGGCAACCCCAAGGCGCAGTGTCCCGCCGCGTGTCGGTTCGGCCAAAAGGGGCATGCCCGTCAGACCCAGGACGCCCGCGGCGACCCCGGTTTTAAGCAATCCGCGTCTGCTAAGAATTGTCATTGTCGTTCTCCCTGTTTTTTCATTTTTCGGCGCACCGCGCCAGTTTCACGACCCCGGCAGGGTCAGGTGATTCGCCTACATCTTATCAACTGCTGCATCGCCGATGTTATCAACTCCACGTTCGGCCAGCAGGTTGTTCAGCCAGTCGGGGTCCATTTCCGGCACCGATGACAGCAAAAGGTCAGTGTAAGGGTGGTGCGGCGGGCTGAACATATCGGCCTTTTCACCCTGTTCTACCACACGCCCGTCCTTCATCACCACCACCTCGTCCGAAATGGCCCGCACGGTGGCAAGGTCGTGGGTGATGAACATGTAGGACAGTTTAAGGTCGTCCTGCAGTTTGGCCAGCAGCCGCAAAATACCCTCGGCGACCAGTTGATCGAGCGCCGATGTGACCTCGTCGCAGATGATGAATTTCGGGTCAGCGGCCAGCGCACGGGCGATCCCAATGCGTTGTTTCTGCCCGCCCGACAGTTCGGACGGAAGGCGGTTGAAATACTGCTTGGGGTCCAGTTCAATCTGGTCCAACAACTCGTCCACCCGCTCGCGTTTCCTGGCCCCGGTCAGCCCGCTGTAAAACTGCACGGGCCGCCCGATGATCTGGCCGATGGGCTGGCGCGGGTTCAGCGCCGTATCGGCCATCTGGTAGATCATCTGCGCCTGGCGCAACTGGTCCTTGGTCCGTTTGCGGTAATCGGCGGGCAGCACCTGACCGTCGAATGCGATGGTGCCCGATCTGGGCGGCAGCAGTCCGGTGATACAGCGCGCGGCGGTCGATTTACCCGAACCGCTTTCGCCCACTACGGCGACGGTGCGCCCCTTGTGGATGTCAAAACTGATGTCGTGCAGCACGGTCACTTTGCCATAGGCTGCCGTGACGCCGCGCACCGACACAACCGGCACGGCCGTTTCCGCCACCGGGGGTTTGGTCGGGCGTTCAAAGCTGCGCACGGCCCAAAGCGATTTGGTATATTCCTGCGTCGGGGCCGACAGCATCGTGCGGGTGTCGGATTCTTCAACCTCGTCACCTTTCAGCAGCACCTTGATCCGATCAGCCATTTGCGCGACCACGGCAAGGTCGTGGGTGATATATATCGCGGCGGTATCGAATTGTTTGACGATATCGCGGATCGACGCGAGGACTTCGATCTGCGTCGTCACGTCCAGCGCCGTCGTCGGTTCGTCGAAGATAATCAGGTCGGGACGGCAGGACATCGCCATCGCCGTCATTGCCCGCTGCAACTGTCCGCCCGACACCTGATGCGGATAGCGAAACCCGATTTCTTCCGGGTTAGGCAGACGCAAGCGACGATACAGCACGATGCCATCTTCGACGGACTTCGCGCGGCCCATGACGCCGTGCTGCACCGGACCTTCGGTGTGCTGGTCGATGATTCGGTGCGCCGGGTTGAAACTCGCCGCTGCAGATTGCGCGACATAGGCGATGCGTTTGCCCAACAGGTCGCGTTTGGTCGCAGCGGATGCGGCCAGCAGGTCGATCCCGTCGAATTCTACCGTGCCCGCCGAGATTCGCACGCCGTCGCGGCAGAATCCCATCGCGGCCAGCCCAAGGGTCGATTTACCCGCACCGGATTCGCCGATCAGCCCCAGCACTTCGCCCTTTTGCAGGTCCAGATCGACGCCGTTGATGATCGGGGTCCAAGTTTCGTCACTGCGCCCTTCCAACTTGAGCCCGCGAATTTTGACTAGCGGCGCGTTCATTCCTTCAACCCCGAACTGCGTTGCAGCATCCAGTCGACCACGAAATTGACGGCGACGGTCAGCACCGCGATGGCCCCTGCGGCCAGCAAGGGCGCAGCAGCGACGCGCGGCGCAAAAGCGGCAAAGTTGATGAAATCCTTCAGGTCGGAGACCATCGTCCCCCAGTCGGCCAAGGGCGGCTGGATGCCGACGCCAAGGAACGACAGCGATGCGATGGTCAGGAATACGAAACAGAACCGCAGCCCGAATTCGGCCAAAAGCGGGGCGGTGGCGTTGGGCAAGATTTCCTTGAAGACTAGGTATCCCAGCCCCTCGCCGCGCAGTTTTGCGGCCTCGATATAATCCATCACGACGATGTTCTGGCCCACGGCGCGAGCAAGGCGGAAGACCCGCGTGCTGTCGATCAGGGCGATGATCAGAACCATATAAAGGGTCAGTAGCCACTTATCGCCACCCGCCCAAACCGAAGCGATGGTCATCAGCAGCAGCGCAAAAATCAGCGACGGAATCGCCATCAGCACATCGACCGCGCGGCTAAGGAGTTGATCCAGCCACCCGCCTAGCGTCGCCGCCAGAAACCCCAGCGACGCGCCCAGAAAGAACGCCAGACACGTCGTCGCAAAGGCAATGCCAACGGTATTCTGCGCCCCGTAAATGAGCCGCGACAGGATATCCCGGCCAATCTGATCGGTCCCCAACGGATAGGCCGGATCGCCGCCCAGTTCGACGATGCCACCAGGCACGACGTTGGCGGCCCCCAGAATCTGTTCCTGCCCATAGGGCGCAATGGCCCCGGCAAAAATGGCAAGGATCGCGTAGATGATGATCGTCAGCACCCCGAACGACGCGGTCAGCGGCATCGCCCGGAACAGCTTGCGACTGCCATGCGTCCCCACAGTGCGGCCCAAAAAGCGGAACAGGAAGGCGGCAATAGCTGCAAGGATGACGAAATTGACCAGCACCCAGAAGAAGAAATAATCGTTCGCGATTGTCGGGTCAGCATTATACGACCGGACATACATGAACACAGCGGCGATCATCAAGAACGCAGCCAGCGCATAACCAAAAGCCACGCCAAACGGCATGTCGCGGAAATAAGGTTTGCCCGTCGCCGCCTGCCCACCAGCGCGAAACGCCCAACCGAGTGCAGCCGCCCCGGCCAAAACCGCAATGATCCACATCCACCACGTCATTTCGGATGCCTTAACCGGGGGTTGGACAGGATCGACAGGATATCTGCCGTCAGATTCAGCAGGATATAGGCGGCGGCAAAGATCAGACAGCAGGCCTGCACCACGGGAATATCGCGGGTTTTCACCGCGTCCACGAACAACTGCCCGATGCCGGGATAGACGAACACCACCTCGACCACGACGACCCCGGTGATGAGATAGGCAAGGTTCAGGGCGATGACGTTGATGATCGGCGCCAGTGCGTTGGGCAGGGCATGGCGGACGATGACGCGCATCGGCGACAGCCCCTTGAGCCGGGCCATTTCGATATAGGGGGACGCCAGCAGATTGATGATCGCCGCCCGTGTCATCCGCATCATATGGGCGATGACGACCAGCGTCAGAGTCAGCGCGGGCAACAGGGTTTTCTCCAGCCGGTCTCCGAATGACATGCCGTCATAGATGTTGGACAGCGACGGCAGGATCGGGTTCAGCACCGCCAGAAACAGGATCAGGACATAGGCAAGGAAAAACTCGGGGCTGGAAATCGACGTCAGCGTGGTGACGTTGGCTACCCGGTCAAACACCGA
>JBBSBK010000125.1:0-7919 GCA_038251315.1 Rhodobacterales bacterium
GCATTGGGCGATCTGGCGGCGGCCCGGAACCGGATGACCGATCTGGAAACCGCGTGGGATGACGCGCAGGCCACCATGCGCCCCAACGACCCGACGGCCTGGGGCAATGTGGATGGCGCAATCGACGATGCACTGACGGCCTTGCGCGCCAAGACGCCTGACACGGCACAGGTCGACACCACACTGTCCGGTCTGCAAACGGCCCTTGCCGACCCGACAGGGTCCGGGGCCCTGGGCGGCAACGTCCAGACCATCTCTGGCGTGGTTACCACCGACGCCAACGGCCGCTCCCTGCCGTGCGAGGTCATGCTGGAACAGTTCCGCACGATACGGGCGGGCGCAAATGCAACGGGCGCCGACCGCTCCACCATCGACACAATTCAGGCCAAGGGGACCGAGCGGTGCAATGCCGACGACGACACCCGCGCTGACGACCTCTTTGCGCAGGGCATCGCCCTGATGACCAACTGACCCACGCAAACCGGAGAAAAATAATGACATCCCTTTCCGATATTCATTCCGCCGAGGTCGATGGTCGGAGCGCGCAGGCGCCTTCGAAGCCAAACCGCGTCCCAACAGCGACCGTCGATTTCTGGTTGATCAAGCTGATGGCCGTCACCATGGGCGAAACCGCCGCCGATTTTCTGGCGGTCAACCTCGGCCTCGGCCTGACCGCGACGTCCCTGCTGATGGCCGCGATCCTGCTCATCGCGCTGGCGCTGCAATTTCGGCAGCGGGCCTACGTGCCGTGGTCTTACTGGTTGGCAGTCGTGCTCATCTCCATCGTTGGCACCTTGGTGACCGACAACCTCGTGGACAACTTTGGCGTCTCGCTGGTGACCACGACCATCCTCTTCACCGTACTTCTCGGGGCAACTTTTGCCGCGTGGTATGTATTCGAACGAACGCTCTCCATTCACGAGGTCAAGACAACCCGGCGCGAGGCATTCTATTGGCTCGCAATCCTCTTCACCTTCGCGCTTGGGACCGCAGCCGGCGATCTGGTCGCTGAACACTTCGCACTGGGATACCTCGCCACCGGCATCCTGTTTGGCATGATCATCGCGTCGATCACCGCGGGCTACTATGCGCTAAAGCTCGACGGAGTCTGGGCTTTTTGGATCGCCTATATATTCACTCGGCCGCTGGGCGCTTCATTCGGCGACCTGCTGTCGCAGCCTGCGGAATATGGCGGGTTCGGGTTGGGCACCATCGTGACAAGCGCCCTTTTCCTGGCCGCTATTGTTGCAATCGTCGTTTACATGTCGAAAACGCATGAGGGTCAGGAGCCCGTGCTTCCGGGATGATCCCGATGAGACCGGCTAGAAGCTGATTCCATTTTGCCGCAGAACGGTTCCGAGGTTGCCATCGGGAACGTCTGAGCGACATGCCGAATGATCGATTTTCAACTTAATTTGCACATATGGCTGAAGGTCCGAGATCATCACATCGGATTTCGGACGCGGCAAGTGGGGCAAGAATGCCCGGCGAAGGATCGGACAACCCGGCCGCACCAAATCCGAGTCCGGATGGCAGGAAGGTCTGCACAGAATGACGCGTTCTGACCGCGCAACCAAATGCTTAAATTTGAGTTCCGAGAGGAATACGCAATAGCTGCAAGTCGTTCGCAGACTTGCCGGCGACCCGGCAATATGCTAATAATTATTTGTCAACTGGTCGACCCACAGGAGTTCCGCAACGATGCTGCAATCTCAGCCTGCCACGCCGATCGACATCGACAGCGCCACGGAGACCCTGCAGCGCGACGGAATCGTGGGCCGCAAGGGAGCATTTTCGCGCGACTTTGCCGAGGCAATGCGCGAAGACATGATGACCGCCTTCTGGCAGGCCATCCAGCGCCCCGGTGGTGCAGTCGGGCGAGGGCCCCGCCGCTGGTATGTCGAAATCCATCCGCAGGAATTTGGCGGTTTTGCTGAACTGGCGTCGCATCCGTGGGTGACGGGGATGTGCCGGGCGGTGCTGGGCAATGATTACCGCATTGTCGAGATCGGCTTTGACACCCCCTTCCAAGGGGCCAGGAATCAGCCTTGGCACCGCGATTTCCCCTCGCCTCCCGACACGTGGCGTGACCGACGCATCACGTCGCTGGCGTTCAACCTGACCGGTGTCGATGTGACCCCCGACATGGGGCCTTTCGAAGTAGCACCCGGCACGCAATTCGACGATGGTCGCGACTGGTCGCACGAGATGTTTCCCGACAAGGCACTCTGGCCCACCTATGCCGAACGCGGCGTCAAGAAGTATCCCGAGATGGGCGACATCTCCTGCCGTTCGGCGCTGACGATGCATCGCGGAACGGCGCATCCCTCGCCCATCGCGCGACCGGTTCTTGTTCTTGGGGTAGATGCCCCGGGCGCCGGGCATGACGCGCTGCATGACTTGATGGTAACGCGTGATTTTCTTGACGCGCTGCCCCTGGTCGTGCGCGATCACCTGACCTGCCGGGTCGTGGACGCATTGGTGCCGGTCACCCAGAAGCACGACATCGAAGGGCTGGTGATGGGCACCGAGTGACGTCGGCCCTGCCACAGCGGGCAGCAGTCCATGCGGCGACCGGACCGGTTCAACAGCATCGAAACCGGTCAGCGGGCGTTGAAAGTCGCTTAGCTGAGCCGGGATCTTTTCTTAGGTGTGGGAAATGGCCCGTCAGCACCCGAATCCTTTGACGCGCACTTGACCGGACGGCGCCGTGCCGTATGACCGGCAGCGGCTCACAAAGGGGTTTCCATGCACGCGCTGATCTTCGGTCTGATTGCAGCACTCGCATGGGCGGTGCATGACCTATGTGTGCGGCTGGTCAGCCAACGCACCGGGGTTCATGCGGCGTTGCTGGCTGTGCTTGGGTTCGGGGCGGTGCCGACCTTGGCGGTTTCGCTGTTCTTTGGTGGCTGGGCAGAGATGACTGGCGCGGCCTGGGCCTATGCGGTGGCGTCGGGCGCGGTGTTCGGGCTTGGGTCTTTGTCCTTGTATGCTGCCTTTGCCATCGGACCGGTGCGGCTGGTCGCGCCGATCATCGGGGCGTATCCGATTCTGACGGTGCTGGCGGCATGGTTGCGCGGCGCGCCTGTCGGGTTGGCCGACATGCTGGCTGTCCTTGCGATCGTCGCCGGGGTCGGGCTGGTTGCGGTTCTGGCCGACGATGGAGCTTCGGCCGGGCGACGGGGCCGTGCTATTGTCGCATCCCTGGTCGCAGGGTTGGGCTTTGCGCTTGCGTTTGCCCTTGGGCAGGCGGCAACGCGGGCGGGCGCGGATTTTCCGGTGATCGTGGCAGCGCGCGCCGCGGCGTTTCTGGCGGTCCTGATCGTCGCCATGGTGGCCAGCGCTGGCATGCGCCCGGCCCGCCGGCTTTGGCCGGTGCTGGCGCTGATGGGCGCGTTGGACGCCACGGCCCTGGGATTGGTCACCCTCGCAGGGAGATTGCCCAACCCGGAATATGCCGCGGTCGCCGCATCGACGTTCGGGATGCTGACTGTGGTGCTGGCCTGGGCGGTGCTGGGCGAAGGCATGCGCCGGGCGCAATGGGCCAGTGTCGCCCTTGTCTTTGGCGGGATCGCGGCGCTGGGACTCTAAGCACAGGCCCCGATCGTCAGATCCGAAACGCCGCCAGCGGCGCCGCGCAGCTTACCTCTGCCGGGTTCCTTTCCCGTTTGACCCGCCCCCGTTCAAGGGTGACGAACCGGTCAGCGCAGCCACACACAAGATCGAACTACTGTTCGATCAGCACCATCACCATGTTCCAAAACGAGCAACTCCCAGTCTGGGCCGCATCTACAAGGCATGGGTAATCGCAAGTCGACAGCCGTCCGACTGGCAATGCGA
Source organism: Rhodobacterales bacterium (assembly GCA_038251315.1). Classification (GTDB taxonomy): domain Bacteria; phylum Pseudomonadota; class Alphaproteobacteria; order Rhodobacterales; family Rhodobacteraceae; genus JBBKXP01. The sequence goes on from JBBSBK010000125.1 coordinate 3,841, forward strand.
CATCCGCTGATCCTGCCAGCATTCCCGGGCCCTCTGCACTCGTTCACCCACGGATCAATTTTCCGAAGGTTTGCGTCATGGGATATTTGCAAAAACCTGCGGATCGTCTATGCAGTCAGACAGCAAAAAAGAAGGCACATGCGCAATCATTCCGAATCCCATCCGCAGCCGCCTGAAACAATGGCCGCGAAAGAGTGGGTCACCATACTCTCAGAATACCGCGAACCCAGTCTGGCGCGCAGTTCCTATGAACTTGCAGTCACGGCGGGGCCGTTCGTTTTTCTGTGGTTCCTGGCGTGGTGGTCCTTGTCTTTCAGTTACTGGCTGACGCTGGTAATTTCGTTGTGCAATGCGGGATTCTTGTTGCGCCTGTTTGCCATTCAGCACGATTGCGGACACGGTGCGTTCTTCAACAACAGGACCGCGAGCGACTGGCTTGGACGCGTACTCGGCGTGCTCACCTTGACGCCTTACGATGTCTGGCGGCGATCGCATTCCATACACCACAGCTCGGCCGGAAATCTCGGCCGACGCGGCATTGGTGATGTTCACACCCTGACGGTCACCGAGTATCGCGCACTGACGCCACTCAATCGTCTGATGTACAGGCTTTATCGACACCCCGTCGTCCTGTTTGGTCTGGGGCCGGGATATCTCTTTTTCCTGCAGAACCGGTTGCCTCTGGGCCTTATGGGCAAGGCCAGATACTGGGTCAGCGCGATGTGTACAAATGCCGCGACTCTCGCCAGTTTGGCCCTTATTCTTTATTGTGGCGGCCTGATGCCGATCTTGTTGATTTTCCTGCCTTCGACGCTGCTTGCAGCGACTGCGGGGGTCTGGCTGTTCTATGTCCAGCACCAGTTCGAGACCACCCATTGGGCGGCCGAGGACGACTGGCAATTGCATGACGCGGCCCTGAAGGGCAGTTCGTACTATGTGCTGCCGTCCTGGCTGCAATGGCTCAGTGCCAACCTCGGAATACACCACGTGCATCACGTCCATAGTCGCATTCCGTTCTATCGATTGCCTGAAGTGCTGCGAGATCACACTGTTCTTGCCGAAGGCAATCGCATGACAATCCGGGAAAGCTTTCACAACGCCAGGTTGCATCTGTGGGACGAACAAACCAAACGGTTGCTGTCATTTTCGCAGGTCCGGGCAAAGGACCGCTTGTGCCGGGAATGAATGCGCCTGGAGGATGCCCGACTGACAGGTAGGTTTTTTGCGCGAATGTGAGCGACTGAAATGTCGCACGTTGCCTTGAGTGTTTCAGGAATTCTGCTCTACGGCCACTCAGTCCCTTGTGGACGGCAGGCTTGACCGGATCCGGCGGTTACGACAAGGTCCACGAGTCTTGCAGACCAGCCCTTCCACCGCCCCAACCATGCGGAACTTGCCAACCAACCGCTTCACCGACGCCGCCCTACGGACGAAACGGGCACCATGAATGACCGCTATTTTTGCTGCAGTTCAACCGACAACGACCATCGTGATCCGACCGATAACTCTTTCAGGCGTCGCGTCCGTCGGCACCGCGCGCCAAGCGACCATAAACCCTTCGCCGGGCGGAACGATTAGTCGCCAGCCCGGTTATCCTTCAGCAAAAAGCGCATTTACAGCAGCTGGGTCAAAAAATCTCGTCGACACCTGAAGAGCGCGGCACTGACCTCCGAAATGACACTTGAGATTATTCGCATGCAGAGGCTCGCCGCATTCAACTCCGGACAATCGCGGGGCCCTTCCGGGCTGGCAAGTGTCGAAGTCGCGTATTATTCGACAGAACGACTGACCGAATGTGGGCGGCAGCTTGCTGCGCTGGCAGGCGGTTCCCTGCCGCGCGCCGGACATAAAATTTTCAGTCGACAACTGGAACGCAACCGGCAGCTTGTCTCGGACGTCTATCGCACAAGCCTTGCCGCGAATGCCGCAGGCGACCTCATCCCACCCGCCGCTGAATGGCTTCTCGACAACTTTCTCCTGATCGCAGAAAGTATCGCGCAGGTCCGCCGCGACCTGCCCGCCCGTTTCTACAATCAACTTCCCGTCGTGGACTCGGATGGAACGACATCGCCCCGTGTCATGCAAATCGCATTGCAATGCGGGAAGCATTCGCTGTTCGACGTATCCCGGCAGCGTTTGAGCGCAATCGTCGACGGACATCAGGAAACGACGCCGCTGACGATCGGTGAAATCTGGGCAACCCCGGCGATGTTGCGGTTCGTCCTGATCGACGAGCTTGCCCGTATCGCCGAAGAGATCGAACGGTCGCGGCGGATGCGCCATGAGGCCAATTCGCTTGCGGATCGCTTGGACCGGACGGATACGACCGCAAGCGGACCAATCCTAGCTTCGGCATACGGCATGCATTTGGGCGAAGATGCCTTCGCCGGCCAACTCCTGTATCGCCTCAATGGCGGCGGTCGCCGGACGCTCGACACAATCAACTGGCTGGAACGGCAACTCGAAGAGCGCGACAGCGACGCCGAAGAGGTGCTGATCGCCGAACAGAACCGGCAAACTGCGGCCAATGTGCAGATCGGCAACGTGATCCGCAGTCTTCGCACGATCGACAATATCGACTGGGGAAAATGGCTCGTATCGATTGGCGTCGTGGATGCGCGGCTGCGGGAACGGTCCGATTTCGCAACGCTCGATTCCGGATCGCAAAGTCAGTATCGTCGCGCGGTGGAAGATCTGTCGCGCTGGTCGGGGCGCGACGAACCCGATGTCGCGACGGCGGCGCTGGACCTCGTCGATGCCGCGCGGGACGATACCGCAATCCGCGACGTCGGCTCCTATTTTGTCGGGCCAGACCGGCCAACGTTGGAGCGGACGCTGTCTGCGCGGGTGCCACTTGGGGTGCGGCTCTCGCGACGCATCGGGTCGCTGGGCTGGCTGGCGATCGCAGGCCCGATTTGCCTGATCACTCTGGCCATGGTCGCCGCATCGTATAGTGCGCTCGAACGCGGTCCCTCCAGCGTTGCCGCCGCCGTCTGCCTGACGCTGCTGGCGTTGCTTCCCGCCAGCGAGGCGGCGACCGGGCTGTTCAACACACTCGTGACCATGTTCACCGCACCCACTCGGTTCGTCGGCTACGAATACGACGACGGGATACCCGAAGCCGCGCGGACGATGGTGGTCGTGCCCTGCCTGATCGAATCGCGCGACACCATCGACGATCTCGTCCGCGCACTTGAGGTCCACTATCTCTCGAATCCCCGGGGTGCAGTGACTTTCGCTCTGCTCAGCGATTGGCCGGACAGTCTACGCGAGCGCGACGACGGGGACGAAGCCCTTCTCGCTCATGCCCGGCAGGAGATCGCCGACCTTTCACGCCGCTACGCCTATGACGGGCGGACGCGGTTTTTTGTTCTGCATCGGTCGCGACTTTTCAATCCCGGAGAAGGCGTCTGGATGGGATGGGAACGCAAGCGCGGCAAACTGATGGAACTGGATGCCCTGCTGCGCGGAGATACCGACACCACCTTTCTGCCCACCGACACGCCTTTGCCCGAAGGCGTGAAATACATCATGACGCTCGACGCCGACACCCGGATCACGCGGGACGCCGTGACCCGGCTTGTGGGCAAGATGGAGCATCCGCTGAACCGGCCGCAGATCGACGCCGCCACTGGCGCGGTGCAGCACGGCTATGGTGTGATGCAACCGCGGGTCACGCCTTCGCTGACCACGGGCAAGGAGGCGTCGATCTTTCAGCGGGTATTCTCGATGAATCGCGGGTTCGATCCATACGCATTCACCGTCTCGGACGTGTATCAGGACATCGCGGGCGAGGGATCGTTCACCGGCAAGGGCCTCTATCACGTCGATACCTTCCGGGAGATGCTGGAGGAGCGGATCGGCGAAAACACGGTTCTCAGCCACGACCTGCTCGAAGGTGGGCTTGTCCGCTGCGCCCTCGTCACCGATGTGGAACTGGTCGAGGACTTTCCGATCCGCTATGAGGCCGAAGTGGCGCGGCAGCACCGTTGGGCGCGGGGCGACTGGCAGCTTTTGCCGTTCCTTTTCGGCCACCCGCTGCCGGTGTCAGCTTTGCAACGCTGGAAGATGCTCGACAA
>JBBSBK010000126.1:0-7716 GCA_038251315.1 Rhodobacterales bacterium
AGGACGCACCGGCATCGACCTCGGGCTGGGCCTCGCATGGCAGCGTGACGGGATGGAGGCGCGGATCGACTATATCGGCCGCTTCCACGACGGCGCCCGCGACAACAGCCTGACTGCGGGCGTCACATACCGCTGGTAAACACTCCGTTTGAAGCGTTTGCGCTTTACCTTGACCGGCATCGGTCAAAGCCCGGCCGCAACGGGTTTTTGGCAAAGGTAGAATGGACCCTCGTCTCACCTTGTCTCGTCTGCTGGATCGGATCCGTGGCTAACGCGTTTTGCGTTTTATCTGAAACAGAGGTATCGCAAATCGCGTTCGTCCGAAGGGAGAGGCAGCGACTTGCGATTCAGATCAAACGCAAAACGCTTTAGACGGCAACCCCAACGACCGGTCCGACCGTAGCCGTGGCGGGCTATTCATTGGCAAGCGCGCCCCAGAAGGTGACGCGCAATTTCCCCTTCAGAATGCCCGCGCCTCCCGCTGATGCGCCGAGGCCGATTCGGAATGGGACAGCCTGCTCAGGTGTCGGGTGCGTTCAATTCGGGTAACCTGTGAATTACCGAAGGCGACGGTGCCACCCCGCCCGGCCTGATCCGCAGCGCCCTGAGCGCGTTCAGGATCACCGCGACGTCGATCAGTTCCTGCAACAGCGCACCCTGCACCGGCGTCAGGTAGCCGAACGCGGCGGCGATCATGCCAAGGATCGACAGGCCGATCCCGGCCGCAACGCTTTCCAGCGCGATCCGGCGGGCGCGTTGGGCTACCTCGATTCCCGGCAGCAGGCGGTTCAGATCATCGACCAACAGCACCACATCCGCCGCCTCGGCCGATGCTGCCGCACCACGCGCGCCCATCGCGACGCCAATATCTGCGGCCGCAAGGGCGGGCGCGTCGTTCACGCCGTCGCCCACCATCATCACCGGGCCGTTCTTGCGCTCAGTCAGGACCAGAAGTACTTTTTGATCGGGGGTGAGGTCGGCGCGGACGGCGTCCAGACCCAGACCCTGTGTCACCGCCTCGGCCACCGCGCGTCGGTCACCCGTTGCTAGCAGGATGCGCCCGATCCCCAATCGGCGCAGCCCCGCCAGCAGGTCGGCGGTGCCCGAGCGCAGCGCGTCGGCCATCACGATATGACCCATCAGTTTTCCATCGACTCCCAAGGACACGACCACCGACCCTGCCGCGACCGTGGCGATTTCGGCGGCGTCAGCCCCAACCTGCGCGGCGACAAAGGCGGTGCCCCCGACCAAGACCTGCCGCCCGGCGATGGTGCCTGCGACACCTTCGCCGGGCGTTTCGACCACGTTTTCAGGCACCGGCAAAGTGGCCCCGCGCCCCTGTGCCGCCGTGACGATCGCCTGCGCGATGGGATGTTTCGAGGCCTGATCAAGCGCTGCCGCGAAATACAGGATGTCGTCGTCGGACATGTCGCCATGCCGGTCGATGGATACGATCTGTGGCCGCCCGTCGGTCAGCGTGCCGGTCTTGTCGAGGATCAGCGTCTTGATCCGCGCCAGCGCTTCGAGCGGTTTGGCGCCTTTGATCAGCACGCCGAAATGCGCCGCCCGCGACAGGCCTGCGACCAGTGCCACGGGCACCGCAAGGATCAGTGGGCAGGGTGTTGCCACGACCAGAACCGCCACCGCGCGGATTGGATCGCCGGTGAACCACCACGCGGCGGTCGCAAGTACGACCGTGACCACAAGAAAAAGCAGGGAATAGCGGTCGGCCAACCGGGCCATCGGCGCCTTTGATGCCTGCGCCGCCTCGACCAGCCGGACGATCCCGGCATAGGTACTGTCCGCCGCCCGCCGGGTGACCCGCAGATCGAAGGCATCGCCGGCGTTGGTCGATCCGCTCATCACCTCGTCGCCTTGGCTAAGCCGGGCGGGCATGGATTCGCCGGTCAAAGCCGACTGGTCCAGCATGGCGCTGGTGCTGGCGACCGTGCCATCGACCGGGGCCACGTCGCCCTGGCGGATCAGCAGCAGATCGCCGGGCGCGATGTCGTCCAGCGGCACCTCGTCCAGCGCACCGTCGTGGTGCCGCGTGGCGGTCCGGGGGACACGCGATAACAGATCGCTCATCTCGCGCCGTGCGCGGCTTTGGGCAAAGCTTTCAAGAAAGGTGCCGCCCGAATACATCAGCGCGACCACCGCCGCTGCCAGTTCTTCGCCAAACAACAGCGCGGCCGACATCGACAGCGCCGCCACGATATCAAGCCCGACCTCGCCCCGTAAAAGGCTGCGCACGATCTCGACGACAAGGGCCGCAAGAACCGGGATGACGCCCGCCGCCCAGACAAGGGTGGCGAGGTCTGTCCGCGACCCTAGCCACAGGCCCACCCCGACAACCAAGCCCAACAGCGCAATGGCCATTAAGGCCACATTCAATCGATCATGCAGCAAGGGTTTCACGATGTTTGCACCTTGGCGTCTGGCCCTGGAACGCCCGCGAACAGATGGCCGACGCGGGTTTCAAGCAGATTTTCGCCCTCTCGATCAAGGAACAGAGCGTCCAGATTATGTCTACGCGCCAATGCCGCGCCGTCCAAGCGTCCTGTTACCATCAGCGCCGTTGCCCAGGCATCCGCCGCCATGCAGGTTTCGGCAACGACCGTGACCGATGCGGGCGGCGTGGCAAGCGGGCCGCCGCGTGCGGGGTCCATCGTATGCGACAGTTTTTGCGCGCCCACCGCAACCCAGTGTCGGTAATCGCCGGATGTGGCGACGGCGGCGTCGTGCAGAGCCAAGATGCTGTGCGGGGCCCTTTCTCGATGATCGGGCCGCTCGATCGCGACGGTCCAGGGCGCACCACCGGGTTGCAGGCCCAAGGCCCGCAATTCGCCGTCGATGCCCACCAGTGCGTCCGCGATGCCAAAGGTGCCTGCAATTTCGGCCAGACGGTCGACGCCGTATCCCTTGGCAATGCCCGACAGATCAAGGGTCAGGGGGCCATGTTTGCGGGCCTGGCCCATGCTCACGTCCAACTCCAGCATCGCATGCGCCGGGCGGCGTTTGCAGGCCAGTGCTGTGCGAATGGCCGCCTCATTGGCCTTCGCTGGCCCAAAGCCCCAGGCGGCGACCACATCACCCATCCCGATGTCCAAGGCCCCGCCCGATGCACGGCCAATCTCCAGTGCGGCAGCCAACACCACCATCAGGCGGGGCGGCACATCGACCCAGATATCCGGCCCCGCCGCGTTGAGGCGCAGCAGGTCGCTGTCGGGCTTCCACGTGGACATCTGGGTGTCCACCTCGGCCACCGCTGCCTGCATCGCCGCCGCGACCGGGGCCGCATCGAAACGGGTCGGCATATGGAACAAAGCCGACCAGCGCGTGCCCATCGTCGGGCCGTTCAGCGCGTGGCGGCGCAGGTCAGTAAACGTCTTCGCCATAACGACCCCTTGCTTTCAACATCGCAGGGGTCAGGCCTTGCGGCGCCAGAATATCCGTCAGCGCATCGGCCACGCCTGCGGCCATGTCACGACCACCACAGACCAGCACCTGCGCCCCGTCGGCGATCAGTTGCGCGATCCGCGCACTATCGAGGCGCAGTGCATCTTGAACGTAAGCTCGCTTTGCAGTGCGCGAGAATGCCGTGCTGACCGATGCAAGCCGACCATCGGTCTGCCACGCGGCCAATTCGTCTCCGTATAGCAGGTCACTGTCAGCGTGCCTTGCGCCGAACCACAGGTGCATCGGGCGGTGCGCTGCGTTTGCGCGCGCAAATCCTGCCAGCGGCCCGATCCCGGTTCCGGCCCCGATCAGGATGACCGGCGCACGCCCCCGCTTTGGCCGGAAATCGGCATTGCGCCGGATAAAGGCACGAACTGCGTCGCCGGGTGTCAGATCAAGCAGTTGTCCCGAACAAAGGCCGCCGGGGTATCGGCTGACACAAATTTCGGCAAACCCATCGCGGCGCGCCGAGGCCAGCGAATAAAAGCGCGGGATTGGCGACCCTTCGGGAAGGACCCCCAGCAGATCGCCGGCCGCAAAGCCCGCCAAACCACGCCCTGTCAGATGGCGCCAAAGCGGGCGGCGTGGCAGGGCAAAGCGCAGGATCGCAGTGGGTGCCTGCACCTCGGCCCCATAGTCGCGGCGTGATATCAGGGTCAGCGCGACGCTGGCCGGCATTGCGGGCTGGTGGTTCAATTCCAGCGGCACCCCGACAACTGCGCCAAACTCCCGGCCCCAGCGGGCAAAGTCTTGCGGCGATTGGCGATCGACGGTGTCCAGCGGCAGCAGCAGCGGCCACCCTGACGCCGTGGCGGCCGTGACGACATCATGCGCATAGGCGCAAAAGGCGCGAAAGCTGCGGTCGCCAAACCCAAGCACGACCAGCGGGATCCTGTCGTGCGATCCCGCTGCAAGCCGATCAAGAAACCCCCTGGCCGAGGCCGGTGGCGCCCCGTCGCCGTAGGTTGCGGCCAACACCACGATGCGTTTTGCGCGGCCATAGCGGGCGGGCGCAAAGGCCTGCATCGGTGCAACATGCACCCGCTGTCCGGCTGCCGTCAGCGCCGCTTGCAGCGTCGCGGCAAACCCCCCGGTGCTGCCGCTTTCGCTGCCAACCAGCAGAATGGTATCGGCCTGCCCGGCGGCCACATTACCGCGCAGACGGGGTCGCCCGCGCCGCCCGGCCAGCCACATCCAGACTCCGGTTCCGGCCATGACAGGCACGCCAAGGGCCATCAGTCCCAGGATCAGCCCCAAAACAGAAGCCCCGCGGCCGGTGTGCAGCATGTAGATGGTTTCATTCACCTTTTCCCATCCCCCGGTATCGTTCCAGGCGACCAATTGGCCCGTGCCCTGATCGAGGTAACCTTCGCCAGCAGCGGTCTTGAGCGTGTAGGCATCGGTCGGATCGTCGGGCGTGGGAAAAGTCAGATCACGCAGGGCCGAAACCGGCGTGTCCCGCAGCGCGGGCATGTCGGACAAAGGCACCCCGGTCTGGCCACTGACGGCGGGCATCGGCGGCGGACCGGCACCCTCGGGCACAAACCCGAAGGTCGATGCCGTCATCCACAGTGCGGTCAGTGATGACAACAGCAATCCGGCCACGGAAATTCGGGCGATTTGGACATGCAGCCGTCCGGGCAGCGGCCCCTTGAGGCGGGCAAGCACCCGCCGCCAGCCACCCGTGCGCCGCGCGACCAACACCATGCCCGAAAACGACAGCAGCAGCATTGCGCCAGCACCCGCCGCCGTCACGAACCGCCCGGTGTCATCAAGAAAAAGCGACCGATGCAGATTTTTAAGCCAGCGCTCGACAACGGATGCATCCGCACCGCTAACACCAGCCCCGGTAGTCGTGTCGATGACGGCAGCGCCCGGTGTGCCGGACTCGAACCAATAGGCAGTGATCGCACCTGACGGCGCACGCCGGATCTGTTCGACACCGGGGTAGACCGTTCTGATCCGGGCGGCCAGCGTGGCGACACTCAGCCCCTCCTCGGCCTGCGCCGGGGTGCGGACCGATTCGATCGCCGGAAAGACCGACAGCGCGGCCCCCGACAGGGCCAGCACCACCAGCAACAGGGCAGCTATCAGACCGGGCCAGCGGTGCAGGGAACGCAGCATCACACCCTCACATGGCGTAGGCGAACGCGGCGATGTAGCGCCGACCGGGCGTGGCCTGACCTGCCCCCGCCGTGGTCAGCGGCACCGCGATTTCATTGGGGCTGTTGCGCATTTCCTCGGAGGCGGCGTCGATATGCAGGACATAGCCTGCGTCGAACAGCGCATCGGCCAGGTCGAGCGTCACCGTCAATGACCGCCCCGACCCGACGCTTGCGCCGGTGATCCCGTTGATTTCGGACGGGTTTCCGCCGGTGGCCTGATACCAATCACTCAGATGTTGGTAGTATTGCGACCTGCCGCCCGCCATCCACAGGCTGCCCAGATAGGCCCCCTGCGCATCGGTCACATAAAGCGCGAGGTAGGCCGGGTTGCCGCCATAGGCATTCATCGTGGTTGTCAGGGTCACGGGACGCGCCAGCGCCAGTTCGGGCATGACAAGTGCTGTCGAAAGGGCCAGTGCGGCTAGAAGGGTCTTCATGGTTTGTCTCCGATGATGGGGTCAAATGGGGGATCGTTGCGCGTGAAACCGGTCAGTTCATCTGCACCTGCGGCAGTGTGCCGGTGCCGAACAGCCCGTTGGCCGGTGGGGCCACAGTGCCTGCCGGGGCCGGGTTCGCAGCGCCAGCGTACCCTGCGCCTTCGTCGTCATCTTCGCAGTCGTCGTCTGCGGATCGTCGACTTGCGTGGTCCCCATCGTCGTCGTCGTCATCTTCGCCGCTGGCAAGGATCAGCATGGCATCCCTGTCCGCTGCGACGGCCATTGACGGGGCAAGGGTTTGCGCACTGCGGACGGCCCCGATGGCCGGAATGGCGACCAGTGCCGCAAGCGCGGTGGTCAAGGCAAGAAGAGTGTGGGTGGTGGTCATGGCTGTCTCCTGTGGTTGCGCCGATGAAGGGGGAATCGCACGGCGACCTGATCGCTTGCTGACGCGCCCGCGGTTTCCGCTTCAGCCGGGCGTCAGGAACACGCGGCCTTAGTCCTCGAATTCGCTTGCAATGATCGCCAGTGTGCCGGGGTCGATCTTGACCTCGATCTGGCGGCCTTGGGCGTCGCGGCCGATGATCTCGTAACAGCCGTCGTCGATCTTGATGCGGGCGACCGTCCATCCGTGTTCCATCGCCATGCGCTGCACCGCCGCGCGCGGCTGCCACTGTGCCATCGGGACGATGCAATCGTCATCGTCCGCCAAAGCGGTGCCACTGGCCGCAAGAAATGCCAGCACGGCCAGAACGGGAACCGAGGTTTTCATGGCGTTGCCTTTTGCATGGTGCGTGTCATGGCACCCGTTTGCCGATCGAACCTGACGCCAGCCTGAAGCCGGGCCAAGGGGCGGTTCAGCTTGCCGTCAGCCTGAAAGGTGAGACAATGCAGGAAATGGAAGTGGACCCGGACCCATGCGCATCCTGCTGATCGAGGACGACATCGTTCTGGGGGCCGCATTGCGCGACCAGATCGCGGCGGACGGGCATTCGCTCGACTGGGTTTTACGGCTGGACGCAGGCCGCGATGCGCTGGCGGTCGTGGCGTATGATCTGGTCTTGCTTGACCTGATGCTGCCCGACGGGCGCGGCATTCCGTTTCTGCGCGGGCTGCGCGCACAGGGCAGCGTGATGCCGGTTATTATCCTGACCGCCCTCGATCAAATCTCGGACCGGATCGAGGGGTTGAATGCAGGCGCAGACGATTATCTGGTCAAACCGTTTGATCTGGCCGAACTTTCCGCCCGCATCGGATCGGTTGCGCGGCGCTATTCGGGCAACCCGAACCCGATCATTTCGCTGGGGCCGCTGGACATCGACCTTGCCGCCCGCAGCCTGCGCAAGGATGGCCACGCCATCGCGTTGACCGCGCGTGAATGGGTGCTGTTCGAGGCGTTTCTGCAACGGCCCGGCCAACTGCTGTCCAAGGCGCAGCTAGAGGAACGGCTGTATTCATTTGATTCAGAAATCGAAAGCAACACGATCGAGGTGCATGTCAGCCGTCTGCGCAAGAAACTGGGGGCGGCGGTGATCACCACGGAACGCGGTCTTGGGTATCGGCTGGGAACCGCATGAGGATGCCACGTTCGATTCAGGCGCGGCTTGCGCTGCTGATCGGCGTGGCGGTGACAGTGTTATGGGTCGCCGCCGCCA
>JBBSBK010000127.1:0-7582 GCA_038251315.1 Rhodobacterales bacterium
CTCCACTGGTCGACCAATCGGCGCGGCGAATGGCCCGACCTGCGGGTGTTCGCGTTTGACCACCGGATGCAGCTTGAGGATTTGCCGGGAGCCACATCCACCAAAATTGTCGCATTCAAGAATCTCTGTCTGGATGCATGCATACAGGTCGCCGCTGGCCGCCCCGGTAATGGCCTGCTCTGCGATTCCCGGCTTGGACGCGACGCACTTTACCGGTCCGAAGGCCAGGGTCTGTGGATCGCACGGCCCGTCGAATGGCCGGGGTCACGCCCCCTGACACTGGAACCCGAAATCGGCCCCGACTACGGCGGTCTGGCCGAATGGCCGCTGGACCATGTGGTCAAGGTCCTGTGCTTTTACCACCCCGACGACGACGCGGCGATGCAGGCGGACCAAGAGGCGACCGTCACCCGCCTGTTCTACGCTGCCCGGCGCAATAGGCTCGAATTCCTGCTCGAGGTCATCCCCTCAAAGGCTGGCCCGGTCGACGACACCACAACCGCGCAGGTCATCCAGCGGTTCTATGACATCGGCATCTTCCCCGATTGGTGGAAACTGGAGCCGATGCAAACCGCCGCCGCGTGGGACGCCGCCTGCGACGCGATCACCCGCAATGACGCGCACACGCGGGGTATCGTGGTGCTGGGGCTGGGATCGACCGAAAGCCATTTGGCCGAGGCGTTCAAGATCGCCGCCCGTTACCCGCTGGTCAAGGGTTTCGCCGTCGGCCGGACGATTTTCGCCGAACCCGCCACCGCCTACATGGCCGGAACGCTGGACGGCGCGGCGGCGACCGATATGATGGCAGACACCTTTGCGCGGCTTTGTGCCCTTTGGGACGACGCCCGCACCCTATCTAGGAAAGAAGCGCCATGACCAAGACCATCCGCCTGACTGCCGCCCAAGCGATGATGCGCTATCTGTCGGTGCAGATGACGCCCGAAGGCGAACCGTTCATTGCCGGAGCTTGGGCTATCTTTGGCCACGGTAATGTCGCGGGCATCGGCGAGGCGCTGCACGGGATCGGTGACGCTCTGCCGACATGGCGCGGCCACAATGAACAGACGATGGCGCATGCGGCGATTGCCTATGCCAAGCAGTTGGGACGACGCCGCGCGATGATGGTGACGACCTCAATCGGGCCGGGGGCGACAAACATGGTGACGGCGGCGGCGCTGGCGCATGTCAACCGTCTGCCCGTGCTGCTGGTCCCCGGCGACGTGTTTGCCAGCCGTGGCCCTGACCCGGTCCTGCAGCAGGTCGAAAACTTTAGCGATGGCACGGTGACGGCAAACGATTGTTTCCGTCCTGTCAGCCGCTATTTCGACCGGATTTCGCGCCCCGAACACCTGCTGACCGCCCTGCCCCGCGCGATGCGCACGATGACCGACCCCGCCGATTGCGGCCCGGTGACACTGGCCTTTTGTCAGGACGTGCAGGCCGAGGCGTATGATTTTTCGACGGCGTTCTTTGACCCCAAGGTCTGGACGATCCGCCGTCCGCATCCCGATCCGGCCGAGGTTGCAGCGGTCGTGGACATCCTGCGCAACGCCAAGGCCCCGGTGATCGTCGCCGGTGGCGGTGTGCATTATTCCGACGCGACGCATGCGCTGGAATTGGTCGCGCGAACCTACCGAATTCCCGTCGTGGAAACGCAGGCGGGCAAATCGGCGCTGCCCTGGGATCACCCGATGAACTTTGGCCCGGTCGGCGTGACGGGTGCGACCAGCGCCAACGCGATTTGCGCCAAGGCCGACGTGGTGCTGGGCATCGGGACACGGTTTCAGGATTTTACCACCGGGTCGTGGTCGCTGTTTTCCAACCCGGACCGGACCTTGATCAGCCTGAACGTCGCCGCCTATGACGCGATGAAACACGGCGCGGTGCCGCTGTGTGCCGACGCCGATCACGGGTTGGAGGTGTTGTGCAATGCCTTGGGCGAAATGACATTTCCCGCCCCCGACCCACAGTTGAAAACCGACTGGTTCGCCGCCGTCGACCCCCTGACTTCCGCCCCCAAAGACGGCAATGCCCTCCCCACCGACATGCAGGTGATCGGCGCGGTGCAGCGGGCGTCCGGGCCCGACACCATCATCATGGGCGCGGCGGGGACGATGCCGGGCGAACTACACAAGCTGTGGAAATCGCCCCGCCCCGGTGCCTATCACATGGAATACGGGTTCAGTTGCATGGGCTATGAGATTGCCGGGGCGATCGGCGTCAAGATGGCGCAGCCCGACCGCGACGTGATCTGCATGATCGGCGATGGCAGTTACATGATGGCCAATTCCGAGCTCGCGAGCGCCGCGATGATGGGGATCAAGATAACCCTCGTGCTGACCGACAACCGGGGTTACGGCTGCATCAACCGGCTGCAAATGGCGACGGGCGGGGCGCCGTTCAACAATCTGCTGGCCGATACGCGGCAGGCGCAACCGTCGCAGATCGACTTTGCCGCGCATGCTGCGTCGATGGGTGCGAGCGCGGTGCATGTGACCAGTATCGCCGACTTTGAGGCCGCGCTGGTGACGGCCAAATCGGTCAAAGGGCCCTATGTCATCGTTATCGACAGCGACCCCGGTCCATCGACCGAAGAAGGCGGTACATGGTGGGAGGTTGCGGTGCCCGAAGTCAGCACCCGCCCCGCCGTCAACACGGCCCGCAAAGGATACGAACAGAAACTGAAAGAACGCACATGATCCTTTACGGCACAAACCCCATCGCATGGTCCAACGATGATGATCCCAATCTGGGTGGCCACATCACGCTGGCGCAATGTCTGGACGACACTGCGAAAATCGGTTTCGACGGGATCGAAAAGGGCAACAAGTTTCCCAAAGATCCCGTTGCACTCCATGCCGAACTGGACCCGCGGGGGTTGCGCTATGTTTCGGGCTGGCATTCGCTGAACCTGCTGGTGCAGGATGTCGCGGCTGAAAAGGCGGCGATGCAGCCGGCGCTGGATATGCTCAAGGCGATGGGCAGCAAGATCATCGTCGTCTGCGAAACCTCCAATACTGTGCATGGCAACGACGCCGTCGCCCTGAACGATCGGCCGGTGCTGGCCGCCGACCAATGGCCCGCCTTTGGGGCCGGGATCGAGGCGCTGGCCGCGTTCGCGGCCGATCAGGGTATCCAACTGGTCTATCACCCTCATATGGGAACCGTGGTGGAATCCCCTGCCGAATACGACTTGCTGATGGCCCACACCGGGCCGATGACCAAACTGACATTCGACACCGGGCATTGCTATTTCGGTGGCGGTGATCCGGCTGTCATGGGGCCGAAACACATGGCCCGCACCGCCCATATCCATGCCAAGAACGTCCGCCCCGACGTGATGAAACAGGTCCGCGATGAGGGTCTGTCGTTTCTCGAAGGCGTGCGGCGTGGCGTGTTTACCGTGCCCGGCGATCCTGATGGTGCGGTGGATTTTGCGCCCGTTCTGGCCAGTGCTGCTGCGCATGGCTACGAAGGATGGCTGGTAATTGAAGCCGAACAAGACCCGGCAGTTCGCGACCCGTTTGAATATCAGTCGCTGGGGCTGAAAACCCTCAAGGCGATGGCCCGCGCCGCCGGGCTGGACAAGGCGGGCTAAGATGGCAGCGGGCCCATTCTGGCTAAACCCCGGCGATTGCGATCTGGCGGCGTTCGACCGCCTGACCGCGCAAACCCTGCGCCCCGATCAGGTGCCGCTGGCGGCTGAGATCATCCGCAACGTCCCGGTCTATGACATGGCCGGGGTCGAACTGGCCGACCCGGACTTGCGCCGCCCGTTGCAGACTGAATGGGCGACCGGGATGCTGCACGGGACGGGCATCGTGGTGCTGCGCAAGGCCTACACCGATACCGGGCCTATTGACCGTGCAACCGTTATCTTCCGTGACCTGATCGCGGCTCAATCCGGCGGGGCCGACCATTTCGCTGCGGGCGGAGCCAACGACCGGGTCTGGAACAGCCTGCAAAAGCTGTGCCTTGCCGACCCCGAAACCTTTGTCGCCTACCACGGTAATCCGACTATGGATGCCGTATGCGAGGCGTGGCTTGGTCCCGATTATCAGATGACGGCGCAGGTCAATCAGGTGCGCCCCGGCGGGGCGGCACAGACGGCGCACCGCGATTATCACATGGGTTTCAAGACCGCCGATCAGGCGGCGCGGTTTCCGGGGCATGTGCATGAGTTGTCGGCAACACTGACGTTGCAAGGCGCAATTGCGCATATCGACATGAGCGTCGAGTCCGGGCCGACGAAACTGCTGCCGTTCTCGCAGACCTTTCGCCCCGGCTTCCTCGCCTATCACATCCCCGCTTTCCGTGACCTGTTCGAAGAGCGGGCGGTGCAAATACCCTTGTCCAAGGGCGACTACCTTTTCTTCAACCCCGCCTTGTTCCATGCTGCCGGGGCGAATCACACGGGGGACGTCATGCGGCTGGTCAACCTGTTGCAGGTCTCATCAGCCTTTGGCCGGGCGATGGAAACCATCGACCGCGACGCGATGTGCCGCGCTGTCTATCCGGCGCTTGCGTGCATGTCGCCGGGGCCGTCGCGCAACGCCGCCATCGCCGCCTGCGCCGAAGGCTATCCGTTTCCGACGAATATGGATACGGACCCGCCGGTGGGTGGCCTTGCACCCGAAAGTCAGGCCGGGGTGCTGCGCCGGGCATTGGCCGAAGGCTGGACTGCTGATGCATTCGGCACCGCACTGACTGCGCAAACCGCGAAACGGCGCGCCTGATGGGTCGGTTCCTGAACCTGCGCCACCCGTTCTTTCTGCCGCTCTACCGGCGCATCCTGACGACCGCCGTCTGCGCCTTGTGGCTGACGATGGAGTTGATCTATGGCGGCCCATTCTGGGCGCTGCTGTTCGGAGTGCTGACGCTGTGGTGCATCTGGGAGTATTTCATCGCCTTCGATCCGGCCAACTACAGGGACGTGCCATGACCAGCCCATTGTTGCGAAAACCGGTCAGCACGTCGGGCAAGGTGCATGACATCACCGTCGCGTCGGCACGCGGGCCCTTGTCGCCCGATTGGGGCTATGTCGGGTTCGGCCTGTATCGGCTGGCGGCGGGCGGCTCAGTGACCGAACAGACAGGTGATCGCGAGGTCATTCTGGTGCTGGTCGAGGGCAGGGCGCAGGTCCAGGCCGCAGGGCAGGACTGGGGCGAGATGGGCGACCGGATGGATGTGTTTGAAAAGACGGCGCCGCATTGCCTGTACGTCCCCGGCGGTCAGAACTGGACCGCCACGGCAACGACCGCCTGCACCCTTGCCGTTTGCAGCGCCCCAGCGACAGGCGATTACCCGGCGTCCCGCCTTGGCCCCGATGGCATCACCCTGACGCCGCGCGGCAAGGGCACCAACACCCGGCACATCAACAACATCGCGATGGAAAATCGCGACGTCGCGGGCAGCCTGCTGGTGACCGAAGTGTTTACGCCCGCCGGGCACTGGTCGAGTTATCCGCCGCACCGACATGACGTGGATGATTTTCCAAACATCACCTATCTGGAAGAAACCTATTACCACCGCCTGAACCCGTCCCAAGGCTACGGCCATCAGCGCGTGTTCACCGAGGATGGCAGCCTTGACGAAACGCTGAGCGTGTCCAACCACGACGTTGTTCTTGTGCCACGCGGCCACCACCCCTGCGCCGCGCCTTATGGTTACGAGATGTATTACCTCAACGTCATGGCCGGGCCACGGCGCAACTGGCGATTCATCAACCACCCCGATCACGACTGGATCGCAATACGCGACGCGGGATGAGGGGGTCTACCCTTCAGCTCCGGATGGCGCTAAATCGCGCAAAATCCGCCGCGTCGCCACCACCAGCGCCGGTTCCACAGCCCCCAACAGCGCAATCCGGTCGAACTGATCCGGCGTGGTCGCCAAACTGTCGCGCAAGGCCTGCCCGAACACCTGTCGCAGCTCGGTCCCGATGTTGAACTTGCTGACCTGCCCCGCCCGCGCCAGCGACCGCCGCTGCGCCGCAGGAACTCCCGATCCGCCATGGATCACCAGCGGCACGTCGGTCAGCGCGGCGATCGCGGCCAGTCGCGCCGCGTCCAGCCCGGCCCCCGCGCTCCGCATCAAATGCACATTGCCGACCGAAACCGCCACGGCATCAACCCCGGTTTCCGCCGCAAACCGCGCCGCCTCGACCGGGTCGGTCCCGGCGCTGGCGGCGCCATCAGCATAGCCGACGACCCCGATCTCGCCCTCGCACGACACCCCGCTTGCATGTGCCAGATCCACCGCGCGAGCGGTCAGCGCGATATTGTCGGCCAAGGGCAGACGCGACCCGTCGATCATCACCGATGTGAAGCCTTGGGCAATCGCCTCGGCACATTCTGCGACCGTCGCCGCATGATCGAGGTGGATCACCACCGGCACCGTCGCCGCATCGGCGAGCGCCCCCAGCATCGGCCCCCAGACGGCCAGCGGCATATGTGCGCGCGCACCGGGGCCGACCTGCAAAATCACCGGCAATCCTTCAACACTGGCCGCATCCGCATAGGCACGCGCATCTTCCCAGCCAAGGCAAACCAGCCCGGCAACCGCATGGCCACGGGCACGCGCAGGCCCCAGAACCTCGGCCAGCGTCGCGCGGGTCATTTGAACCGCGCCACCATATCCATGATCCCCGGAATCGTGTGCACCTGGTCGGCGTGCGACGGTTGGAAATACTGTTTCAGACTGCGCTGGCTCAGCCCTCCCAGAATGGTGAAATAATACATCTCGTAGCCCGGCAGCACCGCGCAGGGATGATAGCCCTTGTCGATGCACACGGTCGATCCATCAACGATATGGTAAGCATCGCCCGGCTTGCCGTCCTCACGTTGCAGCATTTGCAACCCCGACCCACGCGGCGGACGAAAGCGGAAATTATAGGTCTCGTCGTGCCGGGTTTCGTCCGGCAGCCGATCCTTGTCGTGCTTGTGGCTGGGAAACCCCGACCAGCCGCCCGCCCCGACGGTGAACAATTCGGACACCAGCAGGCGGCCCACCCGGTCGTGGTATTGCGCCCCAAGGATATGCTTGATCTTGCGGTGTGTCTTGGTGTCGTCGGATCCGTATTGCACCCCGTCCAGATCGGCGACCCGCACGGCAAAAGGGGTCAAGGTTTCGGCAAACTTCGCCCCGGCGATGAACACCTCGGTATCGGTGCGCGCCGTGATTCGGGCGGCGGTGTCTGTCGGGACATAGACGCCCTCGGGTTCGCCATCCCAGACATCGACGCCGCGGTTGCCGATGTCGGCAAACGTCTGTCCCGCGGTCTCGACCTTCACCGTCCCGGTGGCAGGCACGACGCAGGTTTCGTATCCCGGCACGCGGTAGTCGAAATGCGCCCCGGCCGCCAGTTTGACGATGTTGAAATAGGTCAGCGGCACATGGCTATGGTCCACATCGACGATGGGCTGGTTGTGGTTATCAAAGGGGGGGATGTGCATGGGCTGGCCTTTCAGGCGGGCGCGGGATGGTCGCGCATGAATCGGTCAAGTCCGGCGCGGGTCGGGCTGGCCGGGGCGCAGCCCACGTTGGAGACGACGATGGCGGCACTGGCAGCACCACGTTGCAC
>JBBSBK010000128.1:0-7494 GCA_038251315.1 Rhodobacterales bacterium
CGCAAATGACATGATCAGCGCGGGCACAAGCCAGTTGACCGCCGACGGGATGAAAAGCGAAAAGAATTCGAAGAACTCGACCTTCTCGGCCTGCCAGACCATCAGCGTGGTGATGTCGCCGAACGGGCTGAACGCCCCGCCTGCGTTGGCGGCCACTACCAGGTTGATCGCCGACAGGGTGACGAACGTCTTGTCGCGGGTAGCCGCGCCGACCGCAATCACCACGCTGACCAGCGCCAGCGCCGTCGTCAGGTTGTCCAGGAACGGCGACAAGAAGAACGCCGCCAGACCTGTTGCCCAAAAGATCGCCCGTTGCGACAGGCCCGCACCGAGTAGCTTGTAGCGGACCACCTCGAACACATTGCGCTCTTGCAAGGTGACGACGTAGGTCATCGCCGTGATCAGAAAGAACGTCAACTCGCCGATTTCGACCAGAGAATGGTCGAACCCGGTCTTCATCACCTCGGTCAGACCCTCGTCGCCCAGGCTCTTGTATTCATAGCCCACGATCGCCCAGATCACTCCTGCGCCGATCAGGACGGGAATGGATTTCTTGAGCTCTTTCTTCTCGCCCCAGATCACGAAGGCGTAAGAGGTGACCAGCGCGATCAGAACCAGCGTCGACAGCGGGCTGGCGGTCAGGTTCGGTTGCATCTCGCCCTCTGCAAGTGCTGGCAGGGCCGAGGCGAACAGAACCAGAATGGATAGTGCCAGACGCATACGATGAATCTCCTTAGGAAATGGCCCTGCTGTCGTACGACGATCCCGAGGACCGGCCGCCCTGCCGCCAAGCCGAAAAATCGTCCATGGACTGGTAGTGTGCGCCATCCGATTGCGCAACACCTTCACGCCCCTGGATCAAGGTTGCGGTCCGCGCCCCCATTGCGCATGAAACACCACAATTTTCTCACGATTGCGAAGCATTAAGGGTGCCAGACGTCGGAAACCGTTGTCTTTGCACCCTGTCATCCGACATAATGCCGAAAAGACGACCGGTCATCGGACGTTAAGAAACACCCGTCACACTCTGGCGGGGCCTGAGCGGGACAAATCGGAAAGCAGATGCTCGAATTCACGAATGTGAGCAAATCGTTCTGGACCGGCAAGCAGCGCAAGGTGATCCTTGACCGCGCGTCTTTTCGCGTCGAACTCGGGCGCAGCCTCGGCATTCTGGCACCCAACGGCACCGGCAAGACGACGCTGATCAACATGATGGCCGGGTTGGAAAAGCCCGACGAAGGTGAAATCAGGCGCGGCTGCCGCATTTCATTTCCGCTGGGGTTCATGGGCGGCCTTGTCCCCAAACACACGGGCATGGAAAACACCCGCTACATTGCCCGCCTGTACGGACTTGACCCCGACTATGTCGAATCGTTCTGCCGCTGGATGTGCGAGATCAAGGAATATTTCGACATGCCGGTCGGCACCTATAGTGCCGGTATGCGGGCCCGGCTGAACTTTTCGCTGATGCTGGCGCTGGATTTCGACATCTATCTGATCGACGAGGGGATGCCGCAGACCACCGATGCCGAATTCAACCGCAAGGCGGGCGAGGTGCTGCGCGAACGTCTGGAAACAACGACCGTGGTGATCGTGTCGCATCAGGCCGCGACGCTGGAACGGTTCGCCAATTCTGCCGCCGTCTTGCGCGACGGCCAGTTCATCATGTTTGACACCTTGGAAGAGGCAAAGCAGCTTTATGACTACCAAACCCAAGGCTAGGAAATTCCGTATCCGCCGTAACGGTCCCGGGCAGGATCAGGGCATTGACAACGTTGCGGATGGCGTCGGCGCCAACATCAGCGGCGTGCCTGACAAGACCAGCGATACCATTGCCACGCCCCAGACACTGACACTCGCCAACGCAAATCTGTCCAGCCCTGCGACTGTCGCCGCCGAAACCGACATCGACGCGATCCGCCAGGAAGGATTGACCGGTCGGCAACTGCGCATGGCCCGGCGTGTCGCCCAGAAGAACGGGCTGGCGGTAACATCTGATTTCGACGCGGTACGGCAGTTGCGACTGAGCGGTATCGACCCTTTCCAACGCTCGACTATCCTCGAACTCGTTGTTCCCGGCAGCGCCGGCAACGGTCTGCTGCCGATGGTTGGCGAAAACGGTGAAACCTTGCCGCAGACCGCTGGGCAGGATTTCGGGCGCATTCAGTTACCGCAGACGGTCCCCGCGGGCAAACGCAACCTGCCCTCGGTCGACGTGACCGCACCAGCCCAACGGCGTGCCAGCGAAATCCTGCAGATCCAGCGCGACATCGCCAAGCGACGCAAACGCAAACTGATCCTGCTGTTCACCCGACTTGCGGCCTTCGTGTTCCTGCCCGCCCTGCTTGCGGGATGGTATTTCTATGTCATCGCGACCCCGATGTATGCGACCAAGACCGAATTCGTCATCCAGCAGGCACAGGCCAGCTCGGGCCTTGGCGGAGGCTTGGGCGGGCTATTTCAGGGCACCTCGATGGCGACCCAGCAGGACAGCATCACGGTGCAGTCCTATCTGACATCGCGCGATGCGATGCTGCGACTTGACGCCGATTACGGTTTCAAGGCGCATTTCAGTCAACCCGACATCGACCCGATCCAGCGGCTTTCGGTGAACGGCACGAACGAAGAGGCGTTCAAACTCTACCAAAGCCACGTCAAGATCAGCTATGATCCGACCGAAGGCATCCTCAAGATGGAGGTGGTCGCCGCCGATCCGCAGAAAAGCCAGGCGTTTTCCGAGGCGCTGGTGGGATACGCCGAAGAACGGGTTGACCAACTGACACAGAGACTGCGCGAGGACCAGATGGATGGCGCGCTGGTCAGCTATGAAAGCGCCGAAACTCGCCGCGCCGAGGCGTTGCAGAACCTGCTGGATATCCAGAACGACGTGGCGGTGATCGACGCCCCTGGCGAAATTGGCGCGGTTTTGGGGCAGATTTCCACGCTCGAGGCGCAGCGTCTGCAAAAGGTGCTGGAACTGAACACCATGCGCAGCGCGCGCGTTCCCAACGCTGGCCGCGTGTCCGCTGTCGAAAACGAAATCGCCGGGCTCGAGGATCTGATCAGCGAATTGCGCCAGCAGATGACCCAATCGGGCGGCAGCGGCGCTACCCTTGCTTCAAAGACCACCGAACTGCGGCTGGCCGAAGAAAATTACCAGTTTCAGGTCGTCATGGTCCAGCAGGCCCAGACCATGATGGAAACGGCCCGGCTCGAGGCCAACAGGCAGGTGCGCTATCTGTCGATGGGCGTCGCACCGACAGCGCCCGATAGCCCGACTTATCCACGTGCCTTTGAAAATACGGCACTGGCGTTCCTGATCTTCGCCGGCATCTACCTGATGATCTCGCTCACCGCGTCGATCCTGCGCGAACAGGTATCTTCGTGATGCGTGACGTGCAGGTCGGCGACCTGACGGTCGGCAATGACCGTCCGCTGCTGGTCATCGCGGGACCGTGTCAGCTGGAGAGTCTGGACCACGCCCAGATGATCGCCGGCCACATGGCCGAGGTCTGCGCACGCGCCGGCGCACAATACGTGTTCAAGGCCAGCTATGACAAGGCCAACCGCACGTCGCTTGGAGGCAAGCGCGGTCTCGGGATCGACGCGGGCCTCAAGGTGATGCAGGCGGTCAAGGCCGCGATCGGCTGCCCTACCCTGACCGACATCCACGAACGCGACCAATGCGCGCCTGTCGCCGCCGCCGTCGACATCCTGCAAATCCCGGCCTTTCTGTGCCGTCAGACCGACCTGTTGATCGCCGCGGGGGAAACCGGGGCCGTGGTCAATGTCAAGAAGGGGCAGTTTCTGGCACCTTGGGACATGCCCAATGTCATCTCGAAAATCGAAAGCACAGGGAACACCCGGATCATGCTGACCGAGCGAGGCACATCGTTTGGCTACAACACCCTTGTCGCCGACATGCGCGCCCTGCCGCAGATGGCTGCAACGGGCTATCCGGTGGTCATGGACGCCACCCATTCGGTGCAGCAACCGGGCGGAAAGGGCGGATCGTCGGGCGGACAACGCGAATTCGCACCGGTTATGGCCCGCGCCGCCGTCAGTCTGGGGATCGCGGCGGTATTCATTGAAACCCATCAGGATCCTGACAACGCCCCGTCCGACGGGCCCAACATGATCCCTCTGGATCAGATGGACCGCCTGATCGACACCCTGATGGCGTTCGACAAACTGGCCAAGACCGACCCGATCAGGCTTTAGACTTGCGAAAGCCGAGCAGGCGCCTAAAGTTGGATGGATTGATCTAACCAGATGATCCGATGCGCATTGTTGCCCTTGCCCTGCTGCTGCTGACGCTGGCTGTGCCTGCCACCGCGCAGGAAGCGACCGGCCCGACAGGCACCATCACAACTGACAACTCGCCCACCGAAGACGCTGCGATCGCCACGCGCATCCGTGACATTCTGGCCGGACTGGGCGGCTACGAGGACGTGACCGTGCAGGTGGTTGATGGGATCGTCACCCTGCGCGGCACCACCACCTCGATCACTGAAGCGAGCGACCTCGATCAGTTGACCGGGCGGGTAGCAGGGGTCGTCGCAGTCAAGAACAACGTCACCGAAACCGCCGACATCGGCCGCCGCCTCGACCCGGCGATGGCGCGGTTTCGCGCCCGGCTTGACCAGATCGTCGCATTCCTGCCGATCGCCGGCATCGCCGCCGGTATTTTCGCCGTCATCGCCTTTGCCGGCAACCTGATCGCGGGGCAGCGCTGGCCGTGGGACAGGCTGGCCCCCAACGCTTTTATTGCTGACCTGTATCGGCAGATCGTGCAGCTGCTGTTTCTGATTGGCGGGCTGGTCGTGGCGCTCGATATCCTGAACGCAACGGCGCTGCTCGGCACAATCCTCGGGGCGGCGGGGATCATCGGTCTGGCGATCGGTTTTGCGGTGCGCGATACCGTCGAAAATTACATCGCCTCGGTCATGCTGTCGATCCGCCAGCCGTTTCGGCCGAACGATACGGTGGACATCAACGGCGATCAGGGCAAGGTGATCCGCCTCACCAGCCGTGCCACCATTTTGCTGAGTTTCGACGGCAACCATATCCGGATCCCGAACGCGACCGTTTTCAAGAGCCGGATCATCAACTTTTCCCAGAACGCCGAGCGACGGTTCCAGTTTGTGATGGCAGTCGATCCCGGCGCGGACATCGCCGCGATGCGGACGCTCGCAGCGGATACAGTGCAGGCCCTGCCTTTCATCCTGAGCAACCCGCCCGCCCAATCCTGGATATCCGACATTACCGACCGCGGGGTTGAGATCGTGACGACGGGATGGATCGACCAGACCCAGACCAGCATCGACCTGTCCCGCGGCGAAGCGTTGCGACAGGTCAAGCTGGCGATCGAAAAGGCCGGGGTGCGGATCCACGATACCAGTCGGACTGTGCGTATCGATACCCCCGCACTCCCAAAGGCGAGGCCGGAACCCCCGACCCCGCACCACCCCGCCGAAACCGAAACCGATGACGTGGGAACCGTCGATGCCGCAAACGAAAGCGCACTTGAAAGGATGATCGAAGACGAACGCGATCAGCCACAGAACGAAGACCTTCTGGATCGTGCCGTCGCCAAGGAATAGCCGGAAAACGGCCATTAAAGGGGCCCAAAAGGGGCTTGAACCGCCCTGCCTTTCCGCCTAGACAACGGCTCGCTGCTGGGGCGTGGCCAAGTGGTAAGGCATCGGTTTTTGGTACCGTGTACCGTAGGTTCGAATCCTACCGCCCCAGCCAGCCTAAGGTTTATCCGATACTTAAATGATTTGATGCCCCTCGGCTGCCTCGATTGTTACACTCGGCGGTATCCAAGGCGCGAAAACAATGTGGTCTTGAAAACGAGGCTTATCTGTCAGGACAGTCTCGAGTCGGAGACGTCTCGATCGAATGTCATTGTAGAAGTATACCGAAGCGTTGCGACGCTGGCTTGTTTCATATAGCATCGGCAACGAGTCATGTCCGAGTTTGCCCATTTCCCTTGCCCTGACGATGCGCGCCAGAAGCCGCTGCGAGATGAGTGAAAAGGCCGCGCCATCGTCACCGATGCGCGGCCTGATCTGAACTGTCAAAGCGGCTTAGTTGCTGGCCGGCGCCTCTTCGGTGGTTGCGTCGGCGCCCATCGCTGAGTCGCCCTCGGCAGGCGTCGCAAAGGTGGCAAGGAAGGCATAGACATCGATCGCATCCTGCTCGTCGCGCAACTGGAATGCCATCTTGCCGCGGGCGCGACGGTTATTCAGCACCTCGCGCAGGAAATCGGTGGGGTTCTGGACGTATTTCACGAAATTCTCTTCTTCCCAGACCACACCGGTTTCACCGTAGGCGACCATATCCTCGCCATAATTGAATTCGGGATATGTGCCGGGCTGACGGCCCACAGCGTGAAACAGGTTAGGGCCGACATGGGCGTTACGTCCGGCCAGAACATCGCCCGCCTCGTTCTGGATCACGTGGCAGGCCACGCACTGGCGGCCAAAGATCGCTTCGCCGTTGGCGGCGTCGCCTTCGGCGAAGGCTGGCACGGCCAGCAGGGTCATCGCGGTGGCAAGTCCTGTAAGCTTCATTGAGTTCTCTCCCGATTCTGTCCTGCGGCAGGTCGCGCCGCGTCTGGATGGAGTTTAGCCCGACGCTTGTGGCCGTCCAGCCCCCTGCACCGAAAGGTGAGCGATCTAGGCCACCGCCCGCGCAACGGCGCATTGTTTCCACAGCACGGTCAGCGCGTTCATCAAATGGTCGATGTCGGCATCCGAATGCAGCGGCGACGGGGTGAAGCGCAACCGTTCGGTCCCTTTGGGCACCGTGGGATAGTTGATCGGCTGCACGTAGATGCCGAATTGGTCCATCAGGTAATCGGCGAGCATCCGGCATTTGACCGGATCCTTGATCAGGACCGGCACGATATGGCTGTCGTTCTTCATGTGCGGGATGCCTGCACGGTCAAGGGCGGCGCGGAACCGCGCGACCTGACGGCGTTGCTGCTGACGTTCGACATCGCTGACCTTGAGGTGCGCGATCGACGCCCGCGCCGCTGCGGCGATGGCGGGTGGCAGGGCCGTCGTAAAGATGAACCCAGAGGCGAAGCTGCGGATGAAGTCGCACAAGGCCACCGATCCGGTGATGTAGCCACCGACGACGCCGAAGGCCTTGCCCAGCGTTCCCTCGATCAGGGTGATCCGGTCGGCCACGCCATCGCGTTCGCTGACGCCACCACCGCGCGGGCCATAGAGGCCAACACCGTGCACTTCGTCGAGGTACGTCATCGCGCCGTATTTTTCGGCCACTTCGACGATCTGGCGGATCGGGGCGATGTCGCCGTCCATCGAATAGACCGATTCGAAGGCGACAATCTTGGGCGTGTTGGCGGGCAGTGCCTGCAACTTAGCCTCGAGGTCGGCCACGTCGTTGTGTTTCCACAGAACCTTGGCCGCGCGGCTGTGCCGGATGCCTTCGATCATGCTCGCGTGGTTGCCCGCGTCCGAC
>JBBSBK010000129.1:0-7485 GCA_038251315.1 Rhodobacterales bacterium
AGGGTGAGTGCCGCATCTATTTCAAAGTTGTCTGTCATGCACTCTTGCTTCGAAAGCTTCGCTTGACCCTTTCACGCAATGCAAATTGCTTCAAGAGTTTCTAGCCGACAATCTTCTCCACCCCCATCACATACCCCTTCACTCCTTCCCCGCAGATCACGTGATCCGCCCGCAGGCTGACGTAGGAGTGGTGGCGGAACGCCTCGCGTTTGTGGATGTCCGAGATGTGGACCTCGACCACCACGCCGTCGAAGGCGTTCAGGGCGTCGAGCAGCGCGACTGATGTATGTGTCAGCCCGCCGGGGTTGATGATGATGGCCTGCGACGTGTCCCGCGCGGTGTGGACGGCGTCGATCAGGATGCCTTCGTGGTTGGATTGCAGGCAGGTCACGGTCCAGCCCGCCGCCGTGGCTGCGTCTGTCACCATGCGTTCCACATCGGCCAGCGTGTCGTGGCCGTAGATGTCGGGTTGGCGTTGGCCCAGCAGGTTCAGGTTGGGGCCGTTCAGCAGGGTCAGGTGGGGCATGGCGGGGCCTTTGCGGTTGGGTGTCTTTGCATGGCCGGGAATGAGGGTTTTGGCAAGAATCAGGTCAGCGTGACCCCTGCCACCTGCATCCCTGCGGTCGCCGCCGCAAGCGAACCGTCAAAGTCGATGGCCCGGCACAACCCCAGGTCGACCGTCACCGCGAACCCCAGTTTTGCTGCGTCCACCGCCGAATAGTTGACGCAGAAATCCGTCGCCAGCCCGACCAGCGTCAGCCGGTCGATACCTCGCGTTTGCAGATAGCCCGCCAGACCCGTCGGCGTCGCATGGTCGTTCTCGAAAAAGGCCGAGTAGCTGTCGATCGCCGGGTCATACCCCTTGCGCAGGATCAGGTCGGCCCTGTCAGTGTTCAGGTCAGCGTGGAATTGCGCCCCCTGCGTCCCCTGGATGCAGTGATCGGGCCACAGTACCTGCGCGCCGTATGGCATCCGGATCAGACTCATCGCCGTTGCGCCGGGGTGGCTGGAGGCGAACGAGGAATGCCCCGCCGGGTGCCAGTCCTGCGTCAGGATCACTGCGTCAAAGCCCGCCATCGCGGCATTGATGCCCGCGACAATATCGTGCCCGCCGCCGACCGCGAGCGCCCCGCCTGGGCAGAAATCGTTCTGGACGTCGATCACGATCAGGGCGTGCATGGCGGGCCTTTCGGTTCGGTTTTGTCCACCCTACGGGACGGGTCGCGAAATGTCAGGCGGGTCTTGGACCGCGCCCCTTCAGCGGGATCTTCGCATTCAACCTGTCGTTATCCGAGGCGCGAGCGCGACAGATCGGCGGATGCGATCCCGGCTGACTGGAAATCGGCTGGCAAATCTTGACCCAAAGACAGGTTCGCGACGGCTCTTGAAAGCGCCGGCGCCATCATGATGCCGTAGCCGCCGTGTCCGGCATGCCAGATGAAATCGGGGATGTCGGGATCCGGCCCGACCACAGGGCTGTCGTCAGCAACGAAGGATCGCAGACCCGCCCAGCTATGCGCGATGCGCCGCACCGGGATCAGCGTCTCGCGTTCGATCCAGTCGACCAATACGGCGACGTCCATTTCGTCGGGCCGGACATCTTGCGGAAAGGTCGGGGTGGCATCGCCGGGCGAGGCCATCAGCTTGCCCGCATCGGGTTTGATGTAGGTCTCGGAGCCGGCGAAATCGACGCAGGGCAGCGTGGCGACGTCGTAACCCGGTGTTGCATCGACGATGATCGCGGTGCGCCGCTTGGCGACCAGTCCGATCGGTCTGGCCCCCGCCATCGCCCCGATCTCGTCCGCCCACGCCCCGGCTGCGTTGACAAGCATCCGGGCCCGATACGTGCCACTGCCCGTTGTGACTGACCAGGTGCCGCCGGTTTTGACCAGCGCGCGAACCTTTTTCCCGGTCACTCGCTCTCCGCCGCGTTTTCGAAAGCCCCGCAGGTAGGATTGCAGCAGTAACGCCACTTCGATGTCTGTAACCCCTGCCTCGTAAACCGCGCGTGTCGTGCGGTCGGGACGCAGATACGGCACCATCGCGATGGCGTCTGCCGACGATAATTCGACGACCGGATGATCGGCGCTGGAGTAGGACAGCACGACATCCAGCAAGGTTTCGTTTCCCGGTCCCGCCACGGCCAGCGCCCCGCGCGGGTGCAGCAGCGGTCCATCCGCAAACCCGTCGGGGGGCGCGCGAAAAAACGGCTCGCTCAGCGCGTTGATGCCGCGCACGAGATCGGTGCCGTAATTGCGTGTGAACAAGGCCGCCGATCGCCCGCTGCTGTGGTACCCGGGCTGCGTTTCGGCCTCGACCAACAAGACCCGCGCGTCCGCAGCCAGTTCGTATGCCGCCGAGGCCCCGGCGATGCCTGCGCCGATCACGATGACATCATGGATCATGCGGCGGGGGCCTTTCCAATGGAACGGCACCACTGCACCGCGATTTGGCCACAAAACCTCCAACGCCATCGAATTGCAAGTTAATACAAAATTATTGACAGAATGAAAGTTTTCTTACATGATTCGATGAAAGGCATGGGGGGATACGTGTCGAAGCCACTTCAACAGCGTCTCGCCGACACCAAGGCATCCGCATCCAAGGCGGATCGCAGCCTGGCAAGCTACATGCTGGCTGAACTGACGACCCTGCCGTTCGAAACGGCCGCCAGCATTGCCGACAAGGTTGCCGTCAGCGAGCCAACGGTCGGACGCTTTTGCCGCACGTTGGGATACGGCAGTTTCAAGGATCTGAAGGCCCACCTGCGCAGTGACATCGGCGATCAGCCCTGGCTGATTGGCGACCGACTGCGCGATCTGCAGGTCCGCAACCGGGCCGGGGAAGATCAGCTTGTGCGCGGGCTCGAGCTGGAGATGGCAGCACTCGTGGCGGTTTACGAAATTGCGCACTCGCCTGCGTGGAACAGGGTCGTCACACGGCTGGCAACGGCGGGCGCCGTCTTTGCCGCCGGGTTCCAGACCGAACGCGGGATGGCGCAGATCTTTGTCAACCAGTTGCAGTATCTGCGTGACCGGGTCGATCTGCTGGACCTTGCCAGCGGCAACTTTGCGCAGGTGCTGGTGCGCGACGATACCGACGCGGCACTCGTGATTTTCGAGGCGCGCCGCTATTCCCGGCTGGCTCGCGATCTGGCGGTCGAGGCCAAGGCGGCGGGGATACCTGTGACGCTGATCACCGACCCTTACTGCGATTGGGGCGATGTGGCGGACGAAGTGTTCGTGGTGCCGACCGAATTCAACCTGTTCTGGGAATCCACGGCCCAGATGGCCAGCCTTGCCAACCTGCTGGTCAACGGCGTGTTCATGGAACTTGGCCCGAAAGTCGAGGACCGGATGAACCGCATCGCGACCCTTTACGGCAAGTTCACCGGTCACGTCGGCAGCAGCCCGGCCAAACGGGGCGACGCAAGGACGGCAGAGACCAAGACCCGAAGCTGAGACAATTTCATTCACAAAAGGACATCCGCCATGCGCTATGCAACCAAGACGATGCTACTGTCAGGAACGGCGTTGATCGCCGCCGGGTTCCTGGCCACCGCCGCCCTTGCGCAAGAGGCGACGATCGCCTTTTCGTCAGGCGAACTGGGTGCCACGTCCTATAACCCGGTGACGTCGAGCAACCTCAATTCGGCCACCGGGCTGATCTATGACCGGTTGGTCGAACAGGATGCCGATCAGTCCTATCATCCGCATCTTGCAACGTCCTGGGAAGAAGCCGACGACGGCTTGTCCTGGACCTTCAAACTCAAGGACGGTGTGACCTTTCACGACGGCACGCCCTTCAATGCCCAGACCGTCGCCGACTGGATCCCCGATTTCACGGGTACCGAAAACGAATATCTCGTCGCCGCCATCGCCTCGGTCGAGGTGGTGGACGATCTCACGGTCAAGTTCGTGATGTCGCGGCCCGAGCCGAACCTGCTTTACAACCTGTCGTCTGCATTCATGGGCATACCGGGGCAGGCAGCCTATGATGCGATGGGTGATGATTACGGCGTCACCGGCGCCGTTGGCACCGGGCCGTTCAAGTTCGACAGCTTTGCCATCGGCCTTGAAACCGTGCTGGTGCGCAACGACGACTATGCATGGGCCTCGGACCTGTCGGAAAATCAGGGTGCGGCGCATCTGGAGCGCGTCACTTTCCGCGAAGTACCCGATCAGTCCACCGCCTTTCTGGAGCTCAAGACCGGCGGCATCGACGTGCTGCTGGGTGTGCCAACCGACTTTCTGGAAATCCTCAAGGCGGAAAGCAACATCGCGACCATACAGATGCCGGGCACCGGTATCAACTACATGCCGATCAACGTTACCTCGGCCCCTTTCGATGACATCAAGGTCCGCGAAGCGGTCGGGCTTGCCATCGACCAGGACGCCATCGTCGCTTCGATCTACAACGGCGTCGGTGCGGCGGCGCACAATTTCCTGATTTCGTCGCTGCCGGAATCGCAAGTCGATCCGGCGCTGGAAGTCTCGTACGATCCCGAGCGGGCCAAGGCGCTGCTGGACGAGGCGGGCTGGGTCATGGGCGACGGCGCGGTGCGGATGAAGGACGGCGTGCCGCTGTCGGTCAAGCTGTTCACCCAGAACGGCACCGAGTTCACGGCGTTGACACAAGTGGTTCAGGCGCAGATTGCGGCGATCGGGATGCAGGCCGACATCACCGTGTTCGACAGTTCGACGATCCGCGACGAATACAAGGAAAACCGCCACCAGTTGGCGGTGCGCGGTTACGACTGGAACAACGCGGATATTCTCGACTGGTTCTTTTCGGGCGAGCGGCTGGGCTATCCCAACATCTCGATGTGGAACGATCCCGAAGGGCAGCGCCTCAACCTCGTGGCGATGACCGAAAGCAAGAATTCGGCGGAACGCGAGGCCAATTTCAAGGCCTACCACGAATACATCCTGTCGCAGCATCTGTTCGTGCCGCTGTATCAGCCGACCACCAATATCGCCTACAACAAGGACCGCGTCACTGTGCCCGATCCGATCCGTGGCACGCGGTTCCGCAGTCAGACCGTCCTCGACATGACGGTCGTGGAATAGCTTGGCCACAGGCCGCGCCCATCCCCGACCGGGGGTGGGCGAGCCGGAAGGAGCTTTGCCATGCTGCTGCGATACATCTTCTTTCGGACGCTGATGCTGATCCCGGTTTCGATTTCGATCTCGGTCGTGATCTTCATGATCGTGCATCTGCTGCCGGGCGATCCGATCGACAACCTGATCCGGGTCGGTTCGTCGCCCGACGACCGCGCCGCGCTGGTCGCCAAATACGGACTCGATCAGCCACTGTTGGTGCAATATTTTCGCTGGATCGGTGCGATGTTCCACGGCGATTTCGGCGAAGCCATCGTGCTGCGCCGTCCGGTGGCCGACCTGATTGGCCAGAACCTGCCCTATTCCCTGCAACTCGGGGCGCTGGCCTTCGCCTTTTCCAGTATCGTCGGGATCGTCCTTGGGACGATTTCGGCCACGACCCGTTCGGCGGTGGTCGAACAGTTCGTGCGCGGCTTCATCCTTCTGGGATCGACCGTGCCGGGGTTCTGGCTGGCGCTGCTGATGATTTTATTCTTCGCGGTGCAACTGCAATGGTTCCCGGTGTCGGGGGCAAAGGGGTGGGAGTCGCTGGTCTTGCCGGTCCTGACCATCGGCTTTGGCGGCGTCGCCCTTGTGGCCCGCGTCACCCGCGTCGCCCTGATGGACGTGCGGCGCGAGGATTTCGTGACGCTGTTGCATGCCAAGGGGCTGCCGTCCCGGACAATCCTGACGCGCCACCTGTTGCCGCACGCGATGCTGCCGGTCGTCACCATTCTGGCGCTGCGGATCGGCTGGATTCTGGGGGGTGCGGTGACGGTCGAGTTTGTCTTTGGCCGCCCGGGTCTCGGGTCGCTGCTGATCCGCGCCTTGGGGCAACGTGATTATCCGGTCGTTCAGGGCTGCCTGCTGATGCTTGCGCTTGCCGTCATGCTGGGCACGCTGATCGGCGACGTGGCGCAGGCGGCGATGGACCCGCGCATCCGAGAGGCCAGAACATGACGAGCATGACAGGCACCGCCGCGCGGATGCTGGCGGGGTTCGGCACGACATCCCTTGGTCGCGCCTTCGGGACATGGTTGGGCCGGATCGCCGGCGGTTTTCTGATCCTGCTGTTGCTGACCGCAATCTTCGCACCGTGGATTGCGCCCTTCGACTATGCCGCACAGGACTTGCTGAACGGCAATGCTCCGCCGGGCTGGCCGCATCTGCTGGGCACCGATCAGTTCGGGCGTGATGTGCTGAGCCGCGTGATCTACGGCGCACGGACGTCCCTGTCGGTCAGCGCCACGGCCATCGCCATGTCGGTCGGCGTCGGGATGACGCTGGGCGCGGCTGCGGGCTATTTCGGCGGCTTCTTCGAACGCGCGGTGATGACGGTCGTCGATCTGACCTGGTCCTTCCCCGACATCCTGATCGCCCTCATCTTCGTCGCCATCATCGGCCCCGGCCTGACATCCACGATGTTCGCCATCGCCATTGCCTATCTGGCGCAGTTCACCCGCCTGACCAGGGCACAGATCGTGCGGCTGAAACGCGAAACCTTCATCGAGGCGACGATCAACCTAGGCGCCCGACCCCGGCACATCCTGCTGAAACACCTGCTGCCCAATGCCGTCGCCCCGGTCATCGTGGTCGGGATGCTGGCCATCGGTGACGGTATCGTACTCGAAGCGACCTTGGGCTTTTTCGGCCTTGGCGCACAGCCGCCGACCCCAAGTTGGGGCGCGATGATGTCGAGCGGGACAGCGCAGCTTTTCCTGTCGCCTTGGGTCATCATCTTTCCCGGTGTCGCCGTCGCCGTCACCGTCGTCGCGGTCAACCTGTTCGGCGACGAGCTGATCCGCGCACTGGACATCCGCGACCGGATCAGGGGGGCATGACCATGCTCGAGGTTCGCGATCTCGAAGTCGCGTTCGGCAAGGTCGCACCCCTGTCCGGTGTCAGCTTTTCGCTGGCCAAGGGCGAAACGCTGGGCATTGTCGGCGAAAGCGGATCGGGCAAATCGCTCACCGCGATGAGCGTGATGGGCCTTCTGCCGCTGTCTGGGGGGCGGATCACCGCCGGGTCGATCATCTTTGACGGGCAGGAACTCACGACCCTGAAAGAACCGGAGTATCGGCGTCTGCGCGGCGGGCGGATCGGTCTGATCACGCAAAACCCGATGACCTCGCTCGACCCGCTGCAAAAGATCGGGCCGCAGGTCGATGCGGTGGCGGTGCTGCATCTGGGCATGACGGCGGCGCAGGCGCGGGCGCGCACGGTCGAGATACTCGGTACCCTGCGAATCCCCGAACCGGCGCTGATCTGCGAGCGCTATCCGCACCAGATGTCGGGCGGGATGAAGCAGCGGATCGTCATTGCCATGGCCCTTGCCGCCGATCCTGACGTGCTGGTCGCCGACGAACCGACGACCGCGCTGGACGTG
>JBBSBK010000130.1:0-7386 GCA_038251315.1 Rhodobacterales bacterium
CCGTATCGTGCGGAACTGTTCCAGCATGACCTCGCACGGCAGGGAGCGGCCGTTGGCGTCGGTGGTAACCACGCCAGAGATGGTCTGGACGTTGCCGCCCAGTGCCCCGGACCCTGTCGGGTCGGCAAGGGCCGTTTGCAGACCGGACAGTGTGGTATCGACCTGTGCCGTGTCAGGCGTCTTGGCGCGCAAGGCCGTCAGTGCATCGTCGATCGCGCCATCCACATTGCCCCAGGCCGTCGGGTCGTTGGGGCGCATGGTGGCCTGCGCGTCATCCCACGCGGTTTCCAGATCGGTCATCCGGTTCCGGGCCGCCGCCAGATCGCCCAATGCCACGGTTGATTGGACATCGGTCGTGATGATCTTGAACGGGCCCATGTCGCCCAACAACGATGACGGTTGTGGTGTCCGTGTCGCGGCAAGTGTTGGCGCCAAAATGTTGTAACCTATGGCGAAAACGCAGACCGGGATGACGATTAGGACGGTGCTGAGAAGAATGTTTTTCATTGGATGCCCCCAATTGATCTGGCACAGGCCAGTGATGATGGTGATCTGGGCCGGGGGGTTGCCCCGGCCTTTGTCATTTTCCGGTTTGCAAGGGGCATGATGCGGCCAGTTGTCGCGACCATTGCAAAGCTGTAATGATCAGAAATCAGGGGATCGCGGCATCCATACCCGCCTCGCGCAAAGCCGCAGTGATCGCGACCAGTGTGACGCGGACACGAGGACCGGTTGCCGCCATGGCAACCTCATCCCGGTCCCACTCGAGCGGGTCCTCTTGGGTCAGTGTGCCGACAAATACAGTCTGCCCGCCGTCGGTGCGGAACAGGCTGTCCCAAATACGCAGGTGCAACCGCTGATCGTCGCCGATTGTCGCAATCGGCATGGCATATCCTACGGTCATGGGCCGGTTGTCCCAAAAGGTCGGGATCACAAGCGGTTGCGGCAATCGACGCCCGGTCCAATCATCGAAGAACGCCTGCGCCAATACGGCGAGTCCCGGACGAGGTGCTGACTGCCAGCCAGATTTTTCAAGCTGAACGGTCAGCGTCGGAACATCGGGAGCGGTCAGGATCAGGTTGATGCCTTGACGCGGCGCACCTGACAGAACTTCTGTCATGACCGGTAATCCGGTCTCCGACAACAGTGTCAGCGGGTCCGAAACGGTTTGCGTCGCGCGGGCCGCGGTCGGGTTCAGCGGGCTGGCGGTCGTGGAGGCAGCGTAGATCGCCACAACGCTTGCCAATACGACAAAGCCCGACGCCATGCCGCGCCGAAACGTCGATTGTGTCATGTGCGGCACGCTGCGGCGCCATTCGCAAAAGGCGACCCCAAGGATCAGCCAGAGGCCACCGACAAGATAGCCGTTCACTACGTCTGACAGATAATGTTCGACAAGATAGACACGGCTGAGGCCGATCAGAATGGCTACCGACAGTGCCACCAAACCGGCGATGTCGGCTCGCAACAGCCGCAGCCGCCACGCCAGATAGAACAACATGGACCAGACCGCGATCGCTCCGGCAGCGTGTCCGCTGGGAAAGCTGCCCGACGTTTCGACGAAATAGCCAAGATCGGACCGGGGACGGGCGAAGAAGCTTTTCAAAACCATCACGGTGATCTGATTACCGGTGGCTGCGATCCAAAGCCCACCCAGCAGGTCGAACCGACGCAGGATCGACAGGGCAATCGTCGCGCCTGCAAGCAGCGGGATGACACCGTGGCGCCCACCGACATCTGTGATCCAGCCCAGCGCTGTGATCAGCTGGTCGTCGCGCATGGCGTAAAGCAGGTTTGCAATACGGGTGTCTGAGGTGACGGTCGCCTGCGTGCCAAGAAAGTCATAAACGGAATCAGCGTATGCGCCCAGAATATAGACCAACAGCACTCCAAGCACCGTGGCCGTCAGACCCAAAAACTGATCCGTCCCGAACCGCGCAGCCACCAAGCGCATCAGCCGCGGGTGACGGTTGATCAACCGGCGGATCGGCGGCTTTCGTGACAGGCCGGAGGCAATGGAAATGACGATCTCGACCAATGCGGGCAGCGCGCGCCAAGTGCGGCGCCATACGAATACCAGTAGGGCGAGGGCCGAAACTACAATCGCACTGAAAGCCAGAATGCGGGGGGCTGCGGCCCCGAGCGTGCTCAGGGCGCTGCCTGAAAAATATCCTATGGCTGGCAGGATCAGCGCATAAGGCACCGCGCTTGCCGCATTCCATGCGGTAAAACGTCGATGGCTCATCCCTGCCATGGCAGCCGAAAACGGTACGAAGGCCGACATGGGACCCAAGAACCGACCGATGATTATGGCAAAGCCACCGTAGCGCCGCAGGAACTTGGCAGCACGCTGGATGTGCCGGGATCCCGCAACACCGGGACGCTCGGACAATCCATGAATCGCCAGCCGCCCCAGGCGATAGCTGATCTCGCTGCCGATAAAGGTGCCAAAACCGATGAACCAAACCAAATCGAAGACATCGATCACACCCTGCTGGGCCAACATGCCACCGACAATGACGGCCATTGCGCCAGGCACGAGAACTCCTGTCAGAACGACCGCTTCCAACAGCGCAAACAGTGCGAGAATCCAGTATGTCCACATCCCCAGGGAAGTAAGCGAAGGAAGCAGTTGGTCGACGCCGTAGGGCATGATCATCCATTCGTGACGTGGGCGCGGCATTTACTGACCACGCTTCGTCAGTGCGCGGCAATCATGTCACCCCTTTTTGCAGAACATGAGATTTCTGCAATCTTTCGGCGCAGTATCACAGGACCTGCGGACGTGGAAAATTTGTAACGCCTGCGACAAGCAACTCAACGGCGAGGCCCATAGCTGTTTGTTAGCGGGCGGCACTGTGGCCACCCCGCAACCCAAGAGGAAAGCAGCATGACACTGACATATTTGAAATCATTCGGCGCCATGAGCCTTATCGCGTTAGGTCTTGCCGCGGCAGGCGCAGGCATCGCAGTGGCCGAACAGAATGGCAGCGAAACGGACATGGCAGAGGCGCAGGCCTTTCTGACGGCACCCGGTTCCATTGCGGAGGCAATCGCCGCCGCGGAAAAGAATACCGGCGGCAAGGCGATGAGCGCCTCGTTCGAGACCGACCAGTCGACCGCGACATCTGCATATGAAGTCGAAGTCGCCCTGCCAGACGGCACGATGTCGACCGTAATGGTCGACCCTGCCAATGGCACCGTGACTGCCAAAGCCGCAGAGGCCGAAGAGGCCGACGGCACCGGCATGGACAACGGCGAAAGCGAAGACGGCGAGAACGAGAGTAACTGACACCGTCCGCTTGTGTTAAACCCGACCGGCAGGGCCACGCGCCTTGCCGGTCGCAGGCGTTCAATAGGGTCAACATGAAAATTCTTGTCATCGAAGACGATGCTGCAACCGGGTCCTACATCGCCGATGGCCTCAGGGAAGAAGGTCATTCCGTGGATCTAATAACCTCTGGCGCAGAGGGGTTAGTGCAGGCCACGATCGGGATATACGACGTGATGGTCGTAGACCGCATGCTGCCGGGGTTGGATGGCATGTCGCTGGTGAAGACGCTGCGGGCGACCCGGAACGCCACACCGGTGCTTTTCCTGACCGCGATGGGCGGTGTCGATGACCGGATCGAGGGGCTGCACGCAGGCGCCGACGACTACCTCGTCAAACCGTTTGCTTTCGGCGAACTGTCGGCCCGGATCGCTGCCATCGGGCGGCGACCAAAGTTGCAGGACGATCCCGTCACGCTGTCGGCGGCCGATCTGGAAATGCAGTTGCTCAGCCGCAAGGTGACGCGGGCTGGACAGATCATCGACCTGCTGCCGCGCGAATTCGCCTTGTTGGAACACCTTTTGCGTCGCAAGGGCCGCGTGCAGACCCGCACCATGCTGATGGAAGCGGTCTGGGATATCCACTACGACCCGCTGACCAATGTCGTCGACACGCATATCAGTCGATTGCGCGCCAAGGTCGACAAACCGTTTGGGTCCGATCTTATCGAAACGGTGCGTGGCGCGGGTTACAGGATCAACGAGGCATGAGTGCCCGCGCGCCCATGGCACGCATACGGTCGACCCCGCTGCGCCTGACCGTCATCTTGCTGGCCATCTTCGCGTTGGCAACTCTGGGGTGCTTTGCGACGGCCTATCTGGTCGTCCGCACCAATCTGAATGCGGCGATCCTGTCCGACCTCCAACAAACCGTCGAAACCTTCCGGTCCATCAGCGATCCGGACGAGTTGCGCGAACGTCTCGTAGAGGCAGCAGCCACAACCGATCCCACATTCCGCGTGCTGCATTATCTTCCAGATCGGGGGGCGGTGATTGCGAACGCCGGCGAAGTCGGACCGATCAGC
Source organism: Rhodobacterales bacterium (assembly GCA_038251315.1). Lineage (GTDB taxonomy): Bacteria > Pseudomonadota > Alphaproteobacteria > Rhodobacterales > Rhodobacteraceae > JBBKXP01. The sequence continues at coordinate 4,356 of JBBSBK010000130.1, forward strand.
GGCCTTAGCATCCTGTCGGATCAGGACCTTGACAGGTCCGATACAAACTTGGCCGGGAGCTATCTGGCCCTCAGCACCAGATTGGGCACCGGTCAGCTAATTGTGGCGCAGTCCCGCACCCCCATCGTTGAGATGGGCGAGGTTTTTTTCGCGGTGTTCTTGACGGGTTTGTTGCCCGCCATTGCGATTGCTGTCGGGGCCGGGTTTTGGGTGGCACGCGCGGCGCGGCACCGGATCGAGAATATCCAGCAGGCGCTGAGCGAGATCACGGGTGGCCATATCTCAGCCCGGGTGACCGACGTGGACGGCCGTTCAGACGATCTTTCAGGCATCGGACAGGCGGTCAACGACATGGCTGCGGCACAAGAGGCGTTGATCGCCTCGATGCGGCAGGTGTCCAGCGATATCGCCCACGACCTCAAGACTCCGATCCAGCGCGTATCGGTCCTGCTGAACCAGCTGGTTGACAAGACCGAGTTGACGAAGGGGCAAGAGGATCTGCTCCTGCGGGCTCAAGGTGAGACCGCGCGTATCGTGCGGACGTTTCAGGCCCTGTTGCAGCTGGCCCAAATCGAAGGCGGTGCCGTCCGGGACCGCCTGGCACCAGTTGATCTGGCCGAGGTCGTGCGTGACGTCGTGGATTTTCTGGAGGTCGATGCCGAGGCACAGGGCCTTTCGCTGACGGCGGACGTTGCCGCTCCGGCTACGGTCGCCGGCGACCGGCAGCTTCTGTCGCAGCTTTCGGTCAATCTGATCCAGAACGCGATGATGCATGGCGCCGACGGTGGCGTCATAGCAGTCCGCGTGACTGCTGATGACTCGGGCGTCGCGCTGATGGTTGCAGATCGCGGCGCCGGTATACCTGTGGCGGAACGCGACAACGTGCTGCAACGCCTTTACAGATTGGAACGCAGCCGCACGACTGACGGCAATGGCCTTGGTTTGGCGCTGGTCGCAGCGGTCTGTGATCTGCACCGGGCGCGACTGACCCTCGGGGACAATGCGCCCGGACTTGTCGTGCGCATTGTCTTTCCCCCGCTGGCGGGATCAGCGGGTGTTGGGGCTCCGGCGCAAGGACCACATCTGACCCAGTGACAGAGTGCCACCATAATGGGCGATCAGCGCCATGATAGCGTGACCCATCAGATAGACCCACACCAAATTGGCAAGCGTCGTGTGAACGGTCATGGCAAGTCCCACAAGCCCGCCCGCATCCGGGTTGCCAGTGTTGACGAAGTAATACAGGGTTCCCGAGGCTGCCATCGCCGTCACAAGAAGCAATCCCAGCCCATGAATCGCTGAGGCGAACGGCGAATGCGAGTCATGCTTGGGCAGGCGCAGATGCCGCAGGGCGACCAGTTGGGCCTTGACGTCGGTCAAAACGGCAGCGAGCCGTGCTCTGCTGAAGCACGGGATCAGCATGCCCCAAGGCGTGCCGCGCTGGCGCACGGCGATTTGTAGCCAGAACGCCAGCACAAGAGCAAAGGCCATCAGCCCGACATAAGCGTGGACGCCAAAGATGCTGTCGCCGCCGGCATCAGGTTTCATGAACTGGCTACTGGCCAGCTGCACGACGATCGCAATTGCGAGACCTGCATGCAGGAATCGCGCTGCGATGGCGTGGCGCGGCGTTGCAGATCGGTGGCCGCTGTTTTCTTGAAAGGTGGCTGACTCTGACATGGTCCGTCTCTTGACATCCTTGATCTGACCCAATGCCAGACCACTTCAATTCTCCATATTCTGGAAAGCCTCTCGGCGACATGTCTGAAACATGTCATCCGCGCAATGTCCGTCCAAAGCGACGAATGCCGCTGCGCACAGGATCCTCCCTCGGTTCCTGTCCGCCGCAGCGTGATCAGTCGGCGGCTTCGGGGCCACCGGCGTCCTTGGCGATGTCAATGCTGACCACGGAAAAGCCCGACGCACCGATCATCACGGTAACCGTCTTTGCGGCCTGAGAGGTCACATACATCCCGTTCGGATTGGCCCGCAAATGATCCGGCAGTGCGCCATCATCGAAATGCACACGCAGCTCTTTGCCTGCCGCAATGCTCAAACCATCCAGAGGCTTATAGTAGGCCTCGACTGCGCCGGTATCCGCGTCCGTGATCGTGTAGTAAGCGGAAAGGCCGCTCAGATCGGTCGTGCCTGTATTCTCCAACAGCAGCTCCAGATGGTCCGTCGCGTCAGATTTTGCGACGCGGTCGTAATTGTTTTCGACCAGTGCCTCTTTGAACCTGACGGGCGCAGGTGGCCCGTCGAGGGGCATCGGGTTCTTGGCAAAAACCGGGGCGATATCTGCCAGATCGTTCATGCCGTCGCCGTCGGTGTCAGCATTCATCGGGTCAGTGCCGAGCAGCGGTTCGGATGTGTCCGGAACACCGTCGCCATCGGTGTCGACAACGGTCTGGGCAAAGGCCGGTGCGGCACTGAAAGCTGCCAGCAGGGCGAGGGTCGTCAGCGTGAGGTTCTTCATGACAGTTACTCCTTTGTCAGTCTGTCGGACGTGAGGGGCAGACGCAGCGCAAATGCTGCAAGCCCAAGGGATGTGAGAAAAATGATCAGGGCGTCGCTCCATTTTTCGGCAAGGATCTGACGCAGCGGAATGCCCGCATAGGCGTCCTTGATGCCCAAGGTCGCGAAGCTGAACCGTTCAAAATGCTTGGTAATCGACACCCATTCGATGCCCGTGCGGACAGTTTCAAAGGTTGCGAACTGTTTCATGATCTCGACCTGATCGGGCTTGGCGATGTGAAGCTGCGCAAAAACACCGCCTGCCACCTGATTGTCCGGGTCCAGCGTGTCCCCGATCTGCGGTGTGATCAGCACGAGCATCAGCCAGACCATGAATGCGGCGAGCAGCGCGTTCGGCGGACGGCGCATGGTCAGGGTCAGCATGAAGCTGACGAGGAAGAAGCATGCGGTGTAGGCCACAGCCACGCCCCAGACGAGGGAGATGCGCAACAGGTCGCTCAGGTTGCCTGACCACCTCGAACGCCAGGAAGAGATACTGTCGCTCGGCGACGCCTGC
>JBBSBK010000131.1:0-7172 GCA_038251315.1 Rhodobacterales bacterium
CGTCATCGCCGTCGCCGCCGTAATAGACGCCGTTCCCCGACGAGATGATCGTGTTGCCGCCCGATCCGTCATAGTAGATCTCGATCGAGGACAGCGCTGCGGTGCCGGTGGCAAAGCCGGTGGTCACCCCGGTCTCGAAGTCAAAGGTACTGCCCGAGTCGGTATGGGCGCTGTGGTCGAGCGTGTCGGTGCCCGATCCGCCGTAGACCGCGTCATAGAACCGGCCAACGAGCGAGATGAAGGTGTCGTCGCCGCCGCCACCATAAAAGGTCTGGGTGGAGTAGGTGCCGGTCAGGATGTCGGCATTGGCGGTGCCGATCACGATCTCGACCGAATTGATGGTCTGCGGGCTGGAACTGCTGGTCGAGCCCCAGCTGCCGGTATCGAGGTTGACGAAAAATCCAGAGGTCGTATAGGCGCTTGCGTCCAGCGTGTCGTTGCCTGAACCGCCGTAGATCACGTCGAGGAAATCCCCGCCGACCTGCAGGAAGGTATCGTCGTCGCCGCCACCGTAAAGCGTGTCGGTGAACAAACCGCCATTCAGAACGTCGTTGCCGTTGCCGCCGTAAAGCGTATCGACCCCGCCACCGCCAAACAGCGTGTCATTGCCGTTGTTGCCGGTCAGGACGTTGTTGACATTATTGCCGGTCAGTGTGTCGTTGCCCGATCCGCCGATCGCGTTCTCGATCAGCGAAGCCTGGTTACCCTGATAAAGCAGGGCGTTCGCGACGTTGCCGCGGGCATATTGCGCCCCAAGGTTGTTCCAGTTGGCGCCGTTGAGGTTGGCCAGCTGGGCCGATGAAAAGGTTGACCAGTCGCCCGGATTGAGGTTGACCGTCACATTCGTGCTGTAGGCGCTCAGATCATAAGTATCGTTGCCGCCGCCGTCCCAGATGGTCAGAAAGATGCGGTTGCCACCCGGCAGCACCGCAGCGACGCCGTTGACGACCGTATTGCCGCTGCTTGGATCCCAGGAATAGACCGTATCGCCGCTGTTGACGCTGTAATTGGCGCCATACATGTATTGGAGCGCCGCGATGTCATACATCATGAAACTTTGTGGGGCGCCAAAGCTCTCCCATGTCACAAAGCTCGTCGTGCCGCCGATGAACGACCTGTAGGTCATGATCGAGAATTCGTGGGAATCAAGGTTGGCCGGCAACGCGCCGAAGGCACCGCCGGTATGACCATGCGCCAGGCCCATCGAATGGCCCATTTCGTGCATCATGGTATACCAGGAATAGTTCCCCGCCACCGGCGTGCGCGCCGAGGTGCCCATGAAGCTGTCGCCGCCATAGGCGCCGCCGTTGGGATAATAGGCATAAGAGGTGCCCGGATCCGACGAATTGGCGACCCGGATTGTCCCGGCACCGCTGCCGGCCCCGGCATAGGTGATGTCGATATTAGTCATCCCCTCGACCGAGAATCCGCCCGAGCTGCTCGGCTGGCTGTAGGTAAAGGAGTTCAGCGTGTAGTGCAGCACGACCATCTGCGCCGCGTTCAGCTGCGAAAAGCCTTCGTTCTGGGCGCTGATGCCGTTGCCGTTGGCGTCGGAATTATAGCCGCTCTGATAGTCGCCCGCCGCATCGGGATCGGAATAGGTGATCGACCCGGACCAGCGGATCCCGGCCAGAAGGCCGTCGATGCCCTGATTGCCCGAGGCCACAACCGCGACGGTCGTGGCGCCGGACCCGTTTTCCTGGGGATCGGTCAGGCCGGATGCCGGGCCCGAAGCGCCAGAATTCGAGGCACCGGCATTCGAGGCTCCAGAGGCCGGCAGAAACAGCGAGGGGGACAAAGACGGAGCGGCATCAAAGAACAAACCGGGGTCTGCAAAGGTTGCGGCAGCAACATTGCCGGCGGCAGATTCCTGCGCTGCCCCGGTGGTGTCCGTGGCCTGCGCGCTGGTGCCAAAAGCTGCGGCGATCACTGCGGCGTTGTTGGAGTGCCATTCGGAAGCTGCGGCACTGCCGTCATCTGCACCATCATCTGCCGGAAGCGCGTCGCCGTCGGCGGCAAGCACAACATCCGGCGGCGGCGTCTGGGTGAGTGCCGCGGCCACCGTATCGTTGTCGTCGGCGACATCTGGCGCAGAAACGATATCGGCCAGTTCCGGCAGGCCTGAAATTTCCGCCATCATATCGTGTGCCATCTTTAATTCCCCCTTGAAAATGCTGCGATTGGTAATAAATGAGGAGAAACAGGATCAATAAAACTTCACCCCATGTATCGACTTATACCAAGAAATATGCTACCGGGCAAGAACATTAACATCGGTTCCTGCCGCAACCGTGACGACTTGAAGTTTTTACAGACTGCGCGTCAACTTGTGGGATTGTGCGACAACCACGTCCGCCGGAAGGAACCGCCAGGGTCTTACGGCGCAACATGTTGAAGGAAAACGTCGTCATGGCTGCAACAGGCCCGGCAGCGCGGATCTGCAAGACTGCTTTGGCATTTGTTGCGACGATTTTGCTTCCAGCTGCCTGTCTGCCCCTGACGCCGGCTGATCTGGCGCAAGCCACAACGGTGCAACCCTTTGGCCCTGATGGACAACCCATGACGCGCAGCGAAGAACTCCCGCCGCCGTTGCCCGACAGTGTGCTTGACCGCAACGCCTGGGATCAGGCCGTGGCCGGCAACAGCAATGCGGCGCTGATCTTCTTTCTGGCACGCAACCCCGACAGTCCCTATGCATCGGCTGCGCGTCAAATGCTTGCCAGCCGGCGCGCCCCCGACCCGCCCGGCACCGCCCGTGCGGTGGCCGGACCGGACGCCGGCATCATCGAAGCCTTTGATGCCGCGCGCCTGTCAGGCGACAGCGGCGCCCTCGATGGCTTCATTGCAAGCTACGGCAATTATCCGCTGGCGGCCGAAGCGCTGCGCCTGAAATCGCGCTGACCGCGACTCCTCTGGTTGCTCCGGGCTGCGCGGCTTAAACACGGTGTTGCTGCAAAATGTTGCAGCGGAATGGGCAGAAGGTCGTCGTCGATTGCAGGCTGATCGGGCGGCATGACGGTCTGCGGCGTGGCGGGCAGGCAGGCGGCAGACCCGGAAGGTCGGTCTGACCCAGCGGCGCGCCCCGGTTTCGAGAGATCTGAACACCAGTTTCCAGTCTCCTGCTCTTGAAAGAATCCCAAAGCAGTCTCGACGTGTCGTCAACCGGGCCGCGACTACAGAATGACTCCGATATTCTAAGTGTGAGACCGGTCTTCGTCATTGGCTGCGAACCTCCCGGCGAGTATTCTGGCGATTTGGCGTTGGCAAAGCGACTGCGGGCGAACCGTCGCTGCCTTGGGTTCAATCAGCAGGCAAACGCTGATCGGCCCGACGTTGGACCCCAAGCACCTCAGAACACGAAGAAATCTGCGCTTGAAAGCGCCAAACCGGCAGTAAGCGCGGCGAACTGGACACGTGCGGCCCCTCCCGCGCCATCGCTGTCAAAATACAACCGACCGGTCCCGGAGTCGTAAGTGATACGGTCCAGCGCATCCGTTGCGATGCCTGTCAGGTTGCTGGCAAAGGCCGACGCCGCCAACACTCCGCCGGCCAACCCGGCGAACACGGCATGATCAAGCGTGATGGTGTCGTCCGCAGTGCTGAAGTCGGTGATCCTGTCGATGTTCCCGCCACCCAGAGCGGAGTTGAAGACGAAGGTGTCATTGCCTGCCCCGCCAAACATCGTGTCGTTGCCCAGCCCACCGTTCAGGGTGTTGTTTCCCGCATTGCCGGTGAGCAGGTTGGCCAGCACGTTGCCGGTGCCATCGATATTGGCAAATCCGGTCAGGGAAAGATTCTCGACAAACCGCACCCCGGCGCTGGCGTTGAGGTTGAAGCTCACCGCACTTCGCACCGTGTCGATGCCGCCCGCGTCGATCAGGCTGACCGTCGTGGTCGTCTCGAACACCCGGTCGCCGCTTACGTCCACCACATAACTGTCATTGCCCGCCCCGCCGAGCATCACGTCACTGCCGGGTCCGCCGATCAAGCAGTCATCGCCCAGACCGCCCTTGATCCAGTCCGCGCCCGCGCCGCCTTGGATAGTATCATTGCCGCCCAAGCCGAAAATAAAGTCATCGCCGTCAACCCCGCACAGGACATTGGGGCCATTGTCGCCAATCAGACGGTCGGCATAGCCCGACCCGGTCAGGTTCTCGACATCGACATATCGGTCGCCATTCGCTTCTCCCGCGGTGCCGGTTCCGGTCAGCAAGTTGGCCGAGATCCCCGAGGTAGCACGGGGATAGGCCACAGTATCGCGACCGGCGCCCCCATCGAAGGTGTCGGCGCCGCGAGAGCCCACCATCCAGTCGTACCCCGCCATCGCGCGGATGCTGTTTGCGCCCGGGTCGCCGACGATAAAATCGCCGTAATAAGTGCCAGTAATGTTTTCGATCGAGACCAGTGTGTCGATTTCCGACCAGATCTCCGCCATGCCCGTCGACAGATCCACGACGACCCGCTGCGTCGCATTGGAGAAGTCGACCATGTCTACCCCGCCGCCGCCATTCACAAGGTCCACCCCGGCACCGGGCATCAGCAAGTCGTTGCCGTCACCGCCATAAAGCCGGTCAGCCCCGTCGCCACCATAGAGCAGGTCATCACCGACATCGGCGGACAAGACGTCCGCTCCTGTGTTGCCTAGCAGAGTGTCCCGGCCGCTGCCGCCGCGCAAATCGTCGTTGCCAGCCCCACCCGTCAGCAGATCGTTACCCGCATGTCCGCTGAGGGTGTCATTGCCGCTGCCGCCGTCAATCGTGTCGTGGCCAAGGTCACCCGACAGAATATCGGCACCGTCGGTTCCAAGGATGGTCTGACCGCGGTAAACCTCACCCGTAGAAAAGGGCATCTCATAGCCGCCGAACAGACGTATATAGCTTGAAATTGTTGTACCGTATGCGTCGGCCAAATCGGTGGCCCCGTTGGTTTCGAGGAAAGTGCGAACGGCGAATTGACCCAAAAGATGTGCGCCGCCCAAGAGACCGCTGGCCGTTATCGCGATGCCGCCAATGGTTCGGCCAATGTAGACGTTCACCCCGAGGTTGGTCAGATAACTCCACATCAGCGGGAACCATTCATCCGCGGCCGCGTCCTGAGCGGTGGGAGATGCCAGGAAATCCGAGACCGACCGGACACCGAGTTTTCCGGTGAATCCCCCGCCAAATTTATTGTCGCTCGTGTTTGCGTCGCGGTTGACAAAGCCAAGATCAATCAGGGCCGCTTCGCCAAATTGGTACGCGCCCAAGAAGTTAAAGGAGTTTACCACACTGTAATTGTTGGCGGATTCGCGATATCGCAGACTTGTTAAAAAGTCGGTATAGGGTTTGAACACGATGAACCTCCTGACATTTACACGCGATGTTGTGTGGAGCCGGTCTTGCCCAAGCACCGCAGCATCCGGGGACTAATCTTTGCATCACCGACACTTTGGGGTGCGGGGCGAAAATGTGTTGTATTCAGGACGAATGCTGCCAATTCGAAGGAAATGAGTTTGGTTGGCCAACGTTGGTGATCACAAACCGACAGTTACCCTTGGAAGTTGTTCACGGTACTGAGTATCCGTTTGTCGGGACGCCGACGGACGGTCGCTCTGAAGGTATGGTGCTGGCTAAGATGCTGAATGAGGTGCCCATCGTTGCCTGACACCTGCATCCTGCAGTTTCTGCTGCCTGGAGTCCAACCAGCGGGCAACAGGATGCGGTTGTTCGTATCCTGAAAGTTTCCTGATTCAAGGCCGACCAAAAATGTGCGTGTCGCCGCCTCTGTCAGCCGTCTGAGAGGGCCGCCTTGTGGTGCGCTGGTGCCGACAGTACCGCGAAACGCAATTTACGTCAGGCCGGCTTTGGCTGCCGATTTCGGAATATCGAAAGCTATTCTTTTCGTGATGGCCATCGAACAGAACCCTTTGCGAAAATTACATTTCGCGACGGTCCTCTGACGGCAGATTTCACTTCTCGAAATGAACATGGTCGAATCTACTCACCGCAAGACCCCCTCAAAATCCAGCCACTCCCCCTTGCTCATCCCCGATGTCTCCTGCGTCACTGTTTCCCCCCTCAGCATCCGCCGCACCACATCAAGCGCCTTGGCCGACAGCGTCGCGCCGCCCAATCGGTAATCCGAAAACGCCCCATAGGCCGCAGGCACCCAATCAGCCACGACAGCACAAATCGCCTCCGCATAGACCCGGATTTCGTATTGCGCGTGCGCGTCCGCGCGCAGTCGCAGAAAATGGAAAAGGTTGTGCAGGTCGACCTTCCAATACCATTGAGTATAGATATTGGCGGGTAAATTCATTCGGGCCAGTTCACGGGCGAGGCCTTGCTTCCCTTCGTCCGAAATCATTTCCTCGTAATGGTCATAGGTCCGCGCCGCGTCGCCCTTCAAAATCTCCAACACCCGTGCAGACTCCGATGCCGTCAATGCCGCCCCGCGCCCCTGATTGTTAACCACCGACTGCGCCGCAAGCTGCGCGGCTTCGGGAATGTAGAACTCCCGATCCAGAATCGAATAGCGGGCCGAGTATTCGTTGACGTTAGCAGTGCGGTGCCGGATCCATTGCCGCGCCACGAACACGGGGAGTTTGACGTGCAGCTTGACCTCGCACATCTCGAACGGGGTCGAATGCCAGTGGCGCATCAGGTAACGAATCAGTCCTTCGTCGTTCTGCACGGATTTGGTGCCCTTGCCATAACTCACCCGCGCCGCCTGACAGATCGCCGCGTCGTCGCCCATGTAGTCGATGACGCGCACGAATCCGTGGTCGAGCACCGGATGGACCATGTAAAGATGCGCCTCCATTCCCTCGGACACCGCCCTCAGGGTTGGTCGGGATTGCTGGCGGAGGGCGTCGATCTCGGCCTGCTGGTCGGGGGTGATGGGCATGGGGCGGTCCTTTGCGGCAGGCGCGAGCTGAGTCGGGTGTGACTATAGCTGGGGGGCATGATTACAGGAACTTCAATATCCTGTGGGTGTGGTGCGCGGGAACCACTTGCGCCCGATGTCGTGCAAACCCACCTGCCCACGTTGACTTTGTCCGCAGTTCTGTTGACCGTGCGGGTCAGGCAAATATCAGCAGACCGGGGCCCCAGATGATCCGCAAGTTTTCCGCCATGAGCGCGTTAGTCCTTCTTGTCGGATGCGGCGACGGGCAGCCGTTCACCTTCGGCGGC